>NZ_JAYGHA010000005.1:0-148985 GCF_034931405.1 Anabaena sp. UHCC 0451
CTGTAAACCCCGCCGGTTTAGTGGAACTAAATGATGAAGATATGTCTTCTGTTTCTGGTGGTTGTACAACCTGTGGAGACCCTTTCCACACACCAATTCGCTCTTGTAAAAACCTCATTGGTGTGGAAGAAATTAGCATCTAATTAGGGATATTTCAGGGTATTCAACTTTTTTGTAAACTATAGGAGCAATAGGTGATACCATTTTCCAGAATTGGAGATTTGATTTGTAACTAATCACTATTTCTGTAAGTTGGTAGTGATATAAAAATAGTTGAATATCCTGAATAAACAATTTCATTGATGCGATCGCACAGACTACTTTACAATTTGTAAACTTGGTGAAGCTCCACATTACTACTGTGGTATATTCCACAGTAACGGTTCTGATGGGGAACAGCCATCAGAGGAAACGGGGAAAGCCTGGTGTGAATCCAGCACTGTCCCGCAGCTGTAATGAAGTTAACACTTCAAAGTCAGAATGCCCGCCGCAATGACAACCTACTCCCATCTGCGAGGTACGGATGAATAACACAATTAACACTCTCTTCATCAAACAGTATCACTGTCTCATAGAGTCAAATATAGGCGATACCATAGAAATTTCTATGAGATTGTAGAGTTTTTCCTACACATATCAATAGCTATTTAGAAGGTGATAGATACAAACCTTCACTTCGCATATTGACATTATCCCCTTCCATAGCCAGCTTTGCTCATGCTTGCACGAAGCGCGAGGCTAATTCATTGTTTTGACTTTTGACTTCCGCGAAGCGGTACTAGCTTGTAAAATGCGCCAAAAAATGATAATAATAATCATTATTATCTTCCTGCTGGCTGAAAATTTTTTGCTGACAAACAATTTTTATTTATACAGGGTCTCAATTACCAATGCGTACTCAGTTTATTGCCAGATGGGGAACTAGAATACTGGTTTCCAGTTTGACTGTTGCATCCGGGATATTATGGGAAAATTGCCCCACCATAGCCACAGAAGTTACACCAAATTCAGAAAATTCCGCCCAAGACTTGCAACAGATAGCACAAGCAGAAGAAGAAGAAGAAGAACCTGATATAGAACTGACAGTTATTGATACACTCCTCAACGAACCCGTATTTTCACCATTTCGTCGAGAAGGAACAGTCAAAGATTCTACCCGTCCGGTTTACGTCATTACTGGGGAAGAAATGGAAGCGCAAGGTGCAAGAACAGTTAGAGAAGCACTGCGATTTTTACCGGGTATTTTGGGTGATGGTACTGTTGGAACAGAAGTTAACGCTTTAAGTGGTCAATTTATTCGCGGTTCTAACACCGGACAAGTCTTAATATTATTAGATGGAAGACCAATTAATAATTTAGGTGGTGGAGGTTTCGACCTTTCAGAATTTACCAGTAATAATATTGAAAGAGTTGAAGTATTACCTGGAGGTGGTTCAACTCTCTATGGTTCAGATGCAATTGGTGGAGTAATTAACATTGTTACCCGTCGTCCTACAGATAAAATTACCACCACAACTAAAGTGAACATTGGTTCCTATGGACTCAACCAACAAAGCATTCAAAATAGTGGCAAATCAGGTAATATTTCTTGGGTTGTTGGTTATAACCGTACCCAAGCACAAAATAATTATCCCTTTAGCATTCCTGAAGCTAATTTTCAAGGAACAAGAGAAAATAATGATGCACTGTTCAACAATTTTAATATCAAATTAGAAGCCAATTTAGACAAACGTAATACCTTAGCTTTATCAACTTTATACTTAGGGAAAGAACAGGGAACAGCGGGAGGTGTACCCATTCCCACACCTCAATTTGGACAGGGATTTTTTAACTCTCTCACTAACAATAATCGTAAATACACAGACCAAGTTCTGACCGATTTAACCTGGAACTCTAAATTAGGAAAAGGAGATGATTCACTACTAACTGCGAGAGTTTACGCCGACTTTATCAACAATCGTTTTGATAATCGGACTGGTGCAATCACATCTCAAAATCGCTTTGATACTCAACAAGATTCCTATGGTGTGCAAATCACCCATAATTGGAATGTTGCCAAAAATCAAACCTTAGTTTATGGCTTTGATTATCGTAATACTAATGTACAAAATACTTCCTTTAATTACGGCACAAATACTTTACGAGTAAACTATGATGATGGTATCAGTCAAGGGGCAGTTTTCGGTAGATATGACATTCAGTTTTCTCCTAATTTGAGCGTAAATTTAGGAGTGAGGCAAGACTTTAGTAGTTTAGTCAATGGTTCATTTACATCTCCATCTGTAGGGGCAAAATTCGCAGTTTCTGATGCAACTACCCTGAGAGCTAACTACATCAAAAACTTCCGCGCTCCCACAATTGCCAATTTATTTAATAATAATCCGACTAATGTTGGTAATCCTGAACTCAAACCCGAAAAAGGCGATAGTTTTGATGTGGGGATTGACCAAAAAATAGGCAATATTGGCTTATTGCGATTGACTTTTTTTAGCAACCGTGTTTCTGACAACATTGCTTTTACAAGACTCACTCCACCTGTGAATGGTAATACAGGAACTTGGGAAAATATTGGTTTAGTCCAAACTCAAGGAATTGAAGCATCATTAAATTTACAACTGGCAAAAAACTTTTATACTTTTGTCAATTATACCGCCAATGACCCACGTATTTTAAGAAGTGGTAATCCCGCAGAAGTTGACAAAGAATTACGTTTTGCAGGTGCTGATAAGTTAAATTTTGGGGTGTCTTATGAAAATCCCGAAGGTTGGTATTTGGGGTTACTGATGAATTCTTTAAACGGATATCCAACCAATAATACAAATACAGAATTTCTGCCCGGATACACTACTTTTGATATGAAGATGCGTGTGCCAATTAATGATAGGCTAGTGTTGACTGGTAGCTTGGATAATTTGTTTAATCAGCGTTATCAGTTATTTCCTGGTTTTCCTGATGGGGGTAGGGTTTTTCAAGTGGGTTTGAGTTCTAGTTTTTAATAATTATCTCACGCAGAGGCGCAGAGGCGCAGAGAGAAATTAGAGGGTTTAATTATGAGGAGGATATGTTATGGCTGAGTTTAATTGTTGGGTGCAACCAGTTAATAAGGTGGAAACAGAAAATCTATCTACGGGTGGATATGTTGAGTATGAATATTTTGATTGTGGGAGTGATGTTTTAGCTTCGTTAATGTATACTTTATTTGAGCAAAATTGGCAGCAGGTGGGAATTGCCCATATTGTTCAAGGTAGTGTTTTAGAGTTGGAATTTAATGCACCTCCAAAACTATGTATTCTCTATGATGGATATTTGACGGTGGCGGCTGAAGGGTGGCATTTACACTTGTGTATTGATACTAATTTTGGTGGTCCTTTGTGTAAAACTCCTGTGGAGGTGAGGAAGCAGCGTCTAGTTTCTCGTGCGGCTTTTTATCGGCGGTTTAATCTAGAAGGAAATCCTAGAAGTTGGGGAATTCAATTTTGGAATGGTGCTGATGAACAATTGATGACGATTTTATTACCTAATCCTTTGGTAGATGGGGAAAATTTATTACCGGAGGGGAAACCTAATTTAGATAAGTTAGCACTTTATCAAGAATTGAGAGATATTTATGTGTTAGGGATTAAACCAATTCCCTTTAATAAAAATCCTCTCAAACATTCTTATATTTCAGTTTGTACTTCTACTCGCTGTCTTCCTTCTCGCAAATGGCAACCTACTTTTGAGGCGTTAAAATCATCTGTGGAAAATGCAGGTTTAGATATAGAAGTGAGAACTTCTGGTTGTTTAGAAGTTTGTCAATTAGGTCCTGTGGTTTTCTATTCTAATGATAAAACTTGGTATACTCGTGTTAACCCTAATGTGGCAGAAAATATTGTTAATGAACATTTAGTTAAGGGTAATAAGGTGGCTGAAAATTTATATCCACCGGAAAAGGTTTAATTCATTTTGCGATTTAGCATTTAGTAGGTTAGGTTTGATGAAATAAAGCCCAAAAAATGCCAAAAAAATGTTGGGTTTCACTTCGTTCAACCCAACCTACAATATTTCAATATTTAACTAATATTTAGCACGAATGAAATTTATCAAACTTCCTTATTCAAAGTTAATCTTTTTTTTCTGTCAAGTTTTTTTGATAGCCACGTTTATTATTGCCTGTCATAGTACGAATAATACTATAACTAACCAAACGACTAATAACGCCTGTATTCAAAACTATAACCCTAATCAAGATTATTTCCCCACCAAAGCTAAAATTAACTATGCTACAGGTTTCACGGTTGAATATCATAATCATTACAAATTAGTTACGATTAAAAATCCTTGGCAAAATGCTAAAACTCAGTTTCAATATGTTTTGGTTCAGTGTGGAACTCCCACACCTCCAGGTTTTAATCAAGCACAAATTATCGCAGTTCCTGTTAATTCTGTCGTGGCTTTATCTACAACTCATTTACCCCATTTAGATAAATTAGGATTGGTAGATAAATTAATAGGTATTAGTAATACCAAACAAGTGAATACTCCGGCTGTAATTGAGAGAATTAAAGCGGGAAAAGTTACCACAGTAGGTAATAATTCCAATGTGGATATAGAAAAATTATTAGAATTAAATCCTGATTTAGTAACAACTTTTGGTACAGGAAATTCTCAAACAGATAGTTACGGTAAGCTTACTGAAGCTGGTTTGAAAGTGGGGATAAATGCTGAATATATGGAAGATACACCATTGGGAAGAAGTGAATGGTTAAAATTTACTGCTTTATTTTTTAATCAAGAAGAAAAAGCTGAGAAGATATTTCAAGAAATAGCCGATAAATATACACAAATAGCTGAGAAAGCTAAAGCTGTAAAAAATCGGCCGACGGTATTTATTGGCTTTAATTTTAAAGGTACTTGGTTTATGCCTGGTGGTAAAAGTTATGTGGCTAAATATCTCAATGATGCAGGAGGTAATTATCTTTGGAATGATGATAAATCTAATGGTAGTTTACCACTTTCTTTTGAAGTAGTTTTAGACCGTGCAGCTAAAGCTGATTATTGGTTAAATTCTCGCCAAAGTTGGCAGAGTTTAAAAGATGTCGTTGCAGAAGATAGTCGCTATGGTGATTTTCAAGCTGTAAAAACTGGCAATATTTATAATAATAATGCCCGTGTCAATGCCGATGGTGGTAATGATTATTGGGAAGGAGGAATTAGTAACCCAGATATTGTACTGGCAGATTTAATTAAGATTTTACACCCAGAATTGTTGCCGGAACATCAACTATTTTATTATCGCAAACTACCAAAATAATGTTTATGAAAGCCGTAAAAAGATATTTTAATCTTCACTTATTGATTCCAAATAATCTTTCCATGAGAGGTTTATTATGGGGATTACTAATTGTAGCTTTGCTGTTAATATTTCTCTTAGATTTGGCTTTGGGTTCAGTCTCGATTCCTGTTGATGAAGTTGTCAATATTTTACTGGGAAAACAACCAGAAAAGATAACTCACGCCAATATAATTCTCAAATTTAGATTACCAAAAGCTGTAACTGCAATTTTAGCGGGTGCTGCTTTAGGTGTGAGTGGGTTACAAATGCAAACATTATTTAAAAATCCGTTGGCTGGTCCTTTTGTATTAGGAATTAGTTCTGGTGCAAGTTTAGGTGTGGCCTTGGTGGTGTTAACTGCAAGTGTGACTACACCAACTTTATTAAATAATTTGGGAATCATTACTGATTTTGCATTAGTGATAGCTGCTAGTGTGGGTGCGGGTTCGGTTTTGGGTGTGATGTTGGTTGTTTCTCGTCGGGTGCGAGATACAATGACGCTGCTAATTTTAGGTTTATTGTTTGGTTATGCTACCAGTGGAATTGTGAGTATTTTATTGCAATTTAGCACTAGAGAACGGATGCAAAATTATATTATGTGGACGTTTGGTAGTTTTGCTGGTGTGACTTGGAAGCAGTTAATTGTGTTAATTCCAGTGATACTTTTAAGTTTATTAATGGCGTTGTGGCAATCAAAATCTCTGAATGCACTTTTGTTAGGTGAATCTTATGCAAAAAGTGTAGGTCTAACAGTGCAAAAAACTAGATTTTCTATTATTACCAGTGCTTCGATTTTAGCAGGTGGAATTACAGCTTTTTGTGGTCCGATTGCTTTTTTGGGGGTGGCGATTCCTCATTTATGTCGGAGTTTGTTTAATACTTCTGATCATCGGATTTTAATTCCCAGTGTGATAATTTTAGGGGCAATTTTAGCTTTAATTGCGGATTTGTTTTCTCAATTAGCAGTAAGCCAAATGGTTTTACCTTTAAATGCAATTACGGCTTTAATTGGTACTCCTGTGGTGACTTGGGTAATTTTAAGGCGTAATTCCCGCAAGTCTTTTCCATCCTAATTAAGTAGCCATCATGAACTGCGTACACCAGGAGGGATGAAAATCTATTTTCAAGTCAGGTAAACAGAAAAATTTAAAGGTATGTGATGAAAAGTAAAATCGCCCAAAACTCTCTTCCTGTTCCCTGTTCCCTGTTCCCTGTTCCCTAACCCAACAGATATGAGTAATGCGATTTTAACAACCCACAATTTAACCATTGGTTATCAAACATCTCGAAAAAATTTTCGGTGTGTTGCGTCGGATATTTCTGTTTCTTTGCAAGTTGGGGAGTTGGTATGTTTATTGGGTCCTAATGGTGCGGGTAAATCTACATTATTGCGATCGCTGGCCGGAATGCAACCACCTGTAGCCGGGGAAGTGCGACTTTTAAATGATAATATTTACAAATTAGCACCCCAAGATTTAGCGAAACGGTTGAGTTTAGTTCTCACAGAAAAAGTTGATGTGGGAATGTTATCCGCTTATACTTTGGTAACTTTGGGACGACATCCTTATACTGACTGGTGGGGAAATTTGACTGCTGAGGATGAAGCGATAGTACACTGGGCAATTAAATCTGTAGGTGCATTAAATTTAGCCTCCCGTCAAGTTAGTGAACTCAGTGATGGTGAACGACAAAAAATTATGATTGCCCGCGCTTTAGCACAGTCTCCTATGGTAATGTTACTGGATGAACCAACAGCTTTTTTAGACTTACCCCGGCGAGTAGAAATTATGCAATTGTTGCGTAATTTAGCCAGGGAAACTAAACAAGCAATTCTCCTTTCTACCCATGATTTAGATTTAGCTTTGCGGTTAGCTGACCAAATTTGGTTATTAGATTCTCATGGAATTTTACAAGTAGGCGCACCGGAAGATTTAGTATTAAGTGGTGCATTTGCGAATACTTTCAAAAGTGAAGGTGTGGAATTTGATATGTTTTCTGGTGAGTTTAATTTATATACACCATTCAAAGGAGAAGTTCAAGTAATTGGTGAGGGTATAACGACTATATGGACTATTCGCGCTTTACAAAGGGTAGGTTTTCAGGTGAAAAAATGTGAAAATTTATCTCTTAATCAAAACGCTATAAAAACACAATTTTTCGTAGAAGTTATATCAAAATCTCAAGCACCTTTTTGGCAAATTACAGCTATCAATAATTACAAAGATGTGTATGTTTATGATTCATTATATGCAATGATTAAATTTTTATGTGATATAAATTAGTGTTAACTAAAATAATGGTGAATACTAAAGCTGTCTGTTTTAGGTTATCAATAGATATTTTTTAACAATATGAATCAAACAATTCCTACTTTTTTACCAACAGCAAAATCAGATGAATACTTACCTAACATTGGTATTTGGACAAGATTAGGAGGATTATTTTTAGTTGGTTTTGTTGGTGCTGCTGTGACTATTTCCGCTTTCACAAAATATCAGCAAACTGTCAAAGCATCTGCTATTGTTCGTCCTACTGGTGAAGTGCGAATAGTGGAAGCTGCCATAGAAGGAACTGTTAAAAAAATCTCTGTTAAAGAAAATCAAATAGTCAAACAAGGTGATGTTTTAGTAATTCTGGATGATACCCAATTACAAAATCAAAAAAATCAACTTCAAGGAAATATGCAAAAATCTCAATTACAATTTGCACAATTAGATGCTCAAATTCAGGCTTTAAATCGGCAAATTGCGACAGAAACAGAAAGAAATCAACGCCTTATTGCATCTGCTTTAGCTGAACTACAGGGTACAAAAAGAGATTATCAAGAGAGAAAAGTGGCTGTTAGAAGTGAATGGGAAGAAGCACAAGCTAATATAAAGATTTCTCAAAATGAATTACTGCGAGTAAGATTAGAATTGCAGTCAATTCAGGCTAATTTAGAAAGTGCAGAAGCAGGATTAAAAGCCGCAATAGTCAAACGTTTACGTTATGAAGATATCGCTAAATCTGGTTCAATTTCTCAAAATCAATTAGAAGAAGTTCAACTAGCTGCAACTCAACAAGCACAAATTGTAGAATCACAAAAAGCAATATTAGCAAGTCAAAAACAAGTTATTCAACAAAAACAACAAGCTTTAACATCTGCGATCGCTAGAAGCAAAAAAGCTGATTCATCTCTCAATCCTAGTAATGCAGTAATTTCCATAGCTGAAGAAAAAATAGCTACTGAACGTGCTAATGGTAAAACTAATTTAGCTCGGTTACAGCAGGAAAAAGAAAGTTTAGTTCAACGTCAAATTGAACTTCAAGATCAGATAAATAATACCCAAAAAGAACTCAAACAAGTTTTAACACAAATTCAAAAAACTGTAATTCGTGCAACTGCAACAGGAACTATTTTAAAATTAGATTTGCGAAATCCTGGACAGGTGGTAAATTCAGGTAGTTCTATTGCTCAAATTGCTCCTAGTTATACCCCATTAGTAATTAAAGCTCGTGTCACTGCTGCTGATATTAGTAAAGTCTTTGTTTGTGATGCTCAAGAAGCGGTAAATTGCCAAATAGGCAAAGTAAAAATGCGATTTTCTACCTATCCTTACCCTGATTATGGTATACTTGAAGGTGCAGTGAGGTCAATTACAGCAGATGCGATTTTACCCCAGGATAATAACACAGGAGAATCTTATTTTGAAGTGACAATTGAACCCGAAAAGCTGCATTTGCAAAGAGATTTACAAAAATATCCCATTCAAGCAGGAATGGAAGTTATGGCGGATATTATTGCTGAGGAAGAGACTGTATTAACATTTATTCTGAGAAAAACCAGATTACTCACAAACTTCTGAAGTTTTTACTACTGCACAAGTTTTCATAATTGCTGTATTCACATAAAGAATACTGATTTTACAGCAGCTTTGTAAGAATTTTTGGTAGTCAAGTTTAGGTAATGCTTATCCTTCTTTTATCAAACACAACTTCAATAAACCAAGCAATGCAATTGCTTGTTAATTCTTGCCTGTCAAGGGCTGCCTGTAGGGTAGGTGAGATAAGGATGTTCGCCTAATACAATTGCTCACTTTCTATCAAATATTTAGGGCTTGCGGAGAAAGTCTTTTTGTGGAGGCAGGCAAGAGGCAAGAGTTTGAGCTATCTGTTAGTAGGGTTTGCTGAAAAGGGGGAAAAGCGATTAGAAATCGCGGCTACACAGACAAAACCCACCTTCGTGGGTTCAAAAGTCAGAATTTTTAATTAACCTCTTCCCTATCCCCTTCTTACTGTCACCTGTCACCTTAAATTAACTATTTTTCCCAGTAGTAGAAAGTCCTTCTACTATTAACGAAGGAGTGTAACAAGGACCATTCCAATCTGCATCGCCACCGATTTTAGTGATTTGTTTGAGGGCTGTGTAAACATTACCAGCAATCATTGTATCTTTAACTCTGCCAATTATTTGGCCTTTTTTTACCAGATACCCCAAATCAATATTAATGGAAAAATCACCAGAAATTCCGCCACTTTCTCCTAATATTTGATCGACAATTAAACCCTCATCCATATCTTGAATTAATTCTTGTAGAGATGCAGTACCAGGTTGGATCAGGAAGTTAAATAAACCAGGGGTGGGATAACTACCCAAACCAGGACGAAAACCATTACCGGTACTACCCGTATTTAATTGTCGTCCAGTGGTGCGATCGCTGTAAAAATGCCGTAAAATTCCGTTTTCGATAAATATCAAAGACTTGCTAGGATTACCCTCATCATCAAAAGGACAACTGTAAGGACCGGCTTGGGGGTCTTGGTAAAGGGTGAGAGTAGGTGCAACAATAGGTTGACCTAATCTTTCCGCCCAAGGAGAAGCTTTTTCTAAGACCTGTTTACCATTTAAAGCCGCTTGAACAGTTCCCCACAGCATATCCGCAGCTTTAGAAGTGAACAACACTGGAAGACGACCGCTAGGAGTATAAACGTTTTCTTGCGCCCAATTTAATCGCTGTAAAATTTGGTGAGCTACTTTATCGGGGTTGAGTTCATTTCGCTGGGTTTGTCCATCAGCAACGCTTAAAAAATCATCACCTCTGACCCATTCTGCGGCCATATAGCAGCTGAGGGTCGTGTCAGTATAATGACAATCTAAACCTTTACTATTTATCAACCTAGTATTTTCAACATCACATTCCCAGTCACTAGTACAGAGAACATCAGGATAGACATCACGAACAATAGCGATCGCCTCTTTACCCCAGTCTATGAGTTTTTGTACTGGCACAGACTCCCCCAAATCAGGGTAAGATTTCCCAGAACTACTATTGAGTTCTACTGTTTCCGGTTGATTTAGTTGACTTAACGCAAGAGCTTTTTTCACCATCACCTGCGGATCTACAGAACCGTAAGCCACAGCAAGTCCGGGACAACCGTTTCGCCATAGTCGCAGTGCAGTACCTTCAGATTGACTGGTTTCTAGTTGTTTCAGGCGGTTAGCCTCAAAAAACACAGGACGAGAAAGCGATCGCGACTGATACACTTCCGCAACCTCCGCGCCAGATTTAATGGCCAGTTCTAGCAGCTGTTCCGCTAGTGTATCTTGTGACAAATTTGCAGAACCCATTTACCTTGATGAATTGTGGATTTTGGATTGTAAATCCCAGATAGACCAGTCCATTATCCCATCAGCGTGCCTCAACAGTTGTAATTTTAGTGGTAATTGGTAATTGGTAATGGGTAATTGGTAATTGGTAAAAATAAAATTGATTACCCAGTCCCCAGTCCCCAGTCCCCAGTCCCCAGTCCCCAGTCCCCAGTCCCCAGTCCCCAGCTATAAATTCACCTCTTGTAACAGCCAAAAACCAGCAAAAGATTGAGCTTGGGAATCAGACTGTACACCGATAAAATGCACTCCATTGGCTGTTTGCTTGGCTTGAGCAAAACCTTGAGCTTCTTTAAGCAGTTGAGGAGTTCTAATATTTGCCACAACCCAGCTTTCTGTAGCACCGGTTTCTAAAATTAATCTGTCTCCTTGCTTAGTGTCAAAGTGCAGATAAGCCATTTCCAAACCAGACATCCACCCAGCAATGGGTAAAGCCCTGGGTGAGAAAATCAAAATCCCTGGAATGCGGGTTTCTGGGGATAATTGCGCTATTTCTAAAGGAAATGCTTCACCAAAGGCAATTTCCCACTCTGGCATATCTGCAAAATCACTGGCTTCTAATGTCACAAATGCCCATTGTTTACCTTCTAAGGCATCTGGTAAACGTTGAGGTAAAGGTCTATCTAACCGCACGGAAGGATTACCCCCCCCTTGATATCCTGCTTCTTGGGGATAAACTTCCTCCATCCGCTGCTGTAGCCATTGGTTAAGCATCAAAGTTCGACGACTAGGTAAAGCCGGAATACCCACATCCTGACAGGCTTTAGTAATCATATTATTCATTTGGCGACGGAAGAAGCGGATTTTGATTGGTGCTTCCCCAGCTTTATTAATCGCTTCCTGTAATGCCGTCCGCAACCAAACTGAATTAACTTGGGTACTAGGGCAATATTGAGCATAGCGAAACAAGGAATCAGTCTTAGTGCGGACATCTAAGGGACTTTCACACACTAAAATTTCCCAAACTTTTTTTTGATTTGCGTCCAAAATCGGACGAGAGTAAAAATCGAGTTCCCAAATACTGCCCATGTTTTGCGGTGAAATCTGCCGAGTTTCTATTTTGTTATATTTTCACTGTACCAATCTACAGGAGCATTGAATCTTGATAAAGTCCCTTTTGTCTGATTTTATAAGACGAGTTGAAATTAGGACTAACACCAACACGACCTGAAAGACTTGATTTTCCATAGAGTTAATTCATGTAGCTTGCTTTTTGAAGGGAATTAACCCTACATTGCTCTTGATGCGTAAGTCCCAACAAAATTACAGCATCAGGCAATCATAATGTTGATATAGTTGCTAAGATTTAGCGTCAGCTACTCTATAAACAAATTAGTAATTTGTAAAGGAACAACGATGCGACTCTCACAAAAGTTATTTGTTACACTTCGGGATGATCCAGCCGATGCGGAAATTCCCAGTCATAAACTCTTACTCCGCGCTGGTTATATCCGTCGCATCGGTAGTGGTGTATATGCTTATCTTCCCTTAATGTGGCGGGTATTGCAAAAAATTTCTCAAATAGTGCGGGAAGAAATGAACGCTACCGGCGCTGAGGAATGTCTATTACCACAATTACAACCCGCTGAGTTATGGAAAGAGTCGGGACGTTGGGATACTTACACGAAAGCTGAAGGGATCATGTTTTCCTTGGTTGATAGACGGGAACAACAATTAGGACTTGGACCAACTCACGAGGAAGTAATTACTACAGTTGCCCGTGATATGATTCGGTCTTATCGGCAATTACCGCTGCATTTATATCAAATTCAAACTAAATTCCGTGATGAAATTCGCCCCCGTTTTGGTTTGATGCGCGGTAGAGAATTTATTATGAAAGATGGTTATTCTTTCCATGCTGATGAGGAAAGTTTAAAGAAAACTTACCAGGATATGTACACCGCTTACAGTCATATCTTACGCCGTTCTGGTTTAGCTTTTCGGGCTGTGGAAGCTGATTCTGGTGCTATTGGTGGTTCTGGTTCGACAGAATTTATGGTGTTAGCCGATGCGGGAGAAGATGAAGTTCTCTACACTGAAGATGGCAAATATGCAGCGAATGTAGAAAAGGCGGTTTCTTTACCTGCGGATGGGGAAATTTCACCTTTTACTACTTTTGAAAAACGCGAAACTCCAGGAACTGACACAATAGAAAAACTTTGTAGTTTTTTAAAATGTTCGCCAACTCAAATTGTCAAAAACGTTTTATATCAAACTGTTTATGATAATGGTTTGAATGTTTTGGTTCTGGTGAATATTCGTGGTGATCAGGAAGTTAATGAAGTCAAATTACAAAACGAATTAACTAAATTAGCATCCCAATTTGGCGCTAAAACTGTTCTTTCTTTCAGTGTACCCACTCAAGAAATAATTGCCACTTGGACTGCAAAATCTTTACCTTTAGGTTACATTGCTCCCGATTTAGGCGATGATTATATTGCTGGAAGTAAGCAGGTAAATTCAAAATTTGTGCGGTTAGTAGATCAAACCGCTGTGGAATTAAATAACTTTGTCACTGGTGCAAATGAAACTGGTTTTCATGTTGTGGGTACAAATTGGGGTGAGCAATTTAAGCTACCTGAATTAGTAGTAGATATTCGGAAAGCAAGACCAGGCGATCGCTCTCTTCACGATTCAACTCAAACCCTACAATCAGCTAGAGGTATTGAAGCCGGTCATATCTTCCAACTCGGTACAAAATATTCTGAAGCGATGGGTGCAACTTATACCAACGAACAAGGGGAAGAAAAGCCTTTAATTATGGGCTGTTATGGTGTGGGTGTATCTCGGTTAGCACAATCAGCCGTAGAACAATCCTATGATAAAGATGGGATAATTTGGCCAGTGGCGATCGCCCCATATCACGCCATTGTCACCATTCCTAACATTAAAGATGCCCAACAAATCGCAGTTGCGGAAAAACTTTACACCGAACTCAACAAAGCCGGAGTAGAAACATTATTAGATGATCGAGATGAACGCGCAGGAGTTAAATTTAAAGATGCTGATTTAATCGGTATTCCCTTGAGAATAGTCACAGGTAGAGCGATTACAAATGGGAAAGTTGAAGTAGTAAAACGGGCAACCCATGAATCTCAAGAAATCCCTATTGAAGAAGTTGTCAATACTCTAAAACAATGGGTTAAGGATGCGATCGCCGGATAATTGAGTAAGTTTGTAGTTGGCACTTTAGAGTTAAAGCACCAACTACGAAATATAATTAAACTGCTTTTGGTTCGACGTAAGTATTCAGCTATAGCAATCTTTCATACCCAGATCCCCGACTTCTAAGATCAATTTATCATTTATGGACACAATCAACAAAAGAAGTCGGGGATCTTATCACCTCACCTGAATTCACCCAGATCCCCGACTTCTAAGAGCAATTTATCATTTATGAACACAATAAACAAAAGAAGTCGGGGATCTTATCACCTCACCTGAATTCTTACGGTTCGATTAAATTTTCGATCCCTTGAATAACGGTTGCAGATTCAATTTTGTCACCAGCTTTGAGAGTATCTAAAATCTCTCTACCTTCTGTCAAATAACCAAAAACTGTATAACGGCCATCTAAAAGATTGCGTCCAGCAGGAGTAAGTTCTGGTTCAAACAGAAAGAAGAAAAATTGAGAAGAAGCACCATCTACATCACCTTCAGGACGTGCCATTGCTAAAGCACCAAAGGAAGAAAAAGGCAATACTGGCATATCAAGATAACGCCCAGCATCTTCGAGAGTAATACCATAAGTTGGTTCTTTCTCCCCTTGTACCAAAATTTCTAAAGGAATAGCCCGATATTTACCTGTTTTGGGATCAATAAAACCGACTTCTTTACCTTCTGGATCTCCGGTTTGCAACACATAAGATTCTTCAGAACGGGTAAATTCTAAACCATTATAAAAACCCCGTTGCACTAAATCAACAAAGTTTCCGGCAGTCACAGGGGCGCTATAACCATCTACTACTACAGTTAAATCCCCTTTATTTGTTTTAAAGGCAATAGTAGCCCGACCTTTGAGTTGAGGTAAATTACTGTACTTAGCAGGGACTTCAAAGGGAAATTCTTTCACCATTGACTCTTCTAGCAAGCTGACGAGTTTGAGTAATTTAGCTCTGCCTTCCAGAATAGGGTCTTTTTGTTTGTTTTTGACTACTTCTTGCAGTTCTGCTATGCCAGATTTTAACTCAGTTATCCAAGCTTCCGCTTGGGGTTGGCGTTCTTGGGGAACGCTTGTTAAGATTTGGGAGGGTTTATCAAGAATCCGTGATGCTTGGCTGAGGTCTCTGGAAACTGCACCCCAACGCTTATTAGCACGCAGTTGGTTAGAAATATCTTCTAAACTAGCTTGCAGTTTGCGTACTGGTTTGTTATCGATTGGGAGTGCATACCGTAACAAAGCTTTACCATCTGTAATGGCATTACCAGCAGGTAGGGCAGCGTGACTTGAGGAAGTCCAAGCAACTGTGCTTATGCCTACAATGATTGTTACCAGCAGTATGATCTTGAGGCTGTATTTCAGCCAGGATTTTATGAAGTTAAACATGGAATTTCTCAAATGCAGCATCAAATTTTTGACTGGAAGTAACCCATCATTAATCTTCCCATATTGCGGATTGGTGATGGGTAATTGGTAATTGGTAATTGGTAATTGGTAATTGGTGATGGGTGATGGGTGATGGGTAATTGGTAATTGGTAATTGGTAATTGGTAATTGGTAATTGGTAATTGGTAATTGGTAATTGGTAATTCTTCCCCCGCTTCCCTATTCCGTGTTCCGTGTTCCGTGTTCCGTGTTCCGTGTTCCGTGTTCCGTGTTCCCAATCCCCAATCCCCAATCCCCAATCCCCAATCCCCAATCCCCAATCCCCAATCCCCAATCCCCAATCCCCAATCCCCAATCCCCAATCCCCAATCCCCAATCCCCTGTCACCTGTTCCCTAATTACAGGTACAATAAATGCCGACTCTCTTCCCAAATTTGAAAGTTTCATGATTTCTAGTAACGACTTTCGACCCGGTGTTTCTATTGTCCTAGACGGGTCTGTATGGCGAGTAATTGAGTTTCTCCACGTTAAACCAGGTAAAGGTTCTGCCTTTGTGAGAACTAAACTGAAAAATGTCCAGAGTGGTAGCGTGGTAGAAAAAACCTTCCGGGCTGGGGAAACTGTACCCCAAGCTACTTTGGAAAAACTGACAATGCAGCATACCTATAAAGAGGGTGAAGAATTTGTCTTTATGGATATGGAAACTTATGAAGAAGGTAGGTTAACTACTGCACAAATTGGCGATCGCGTAAAATATCTGAAAGAAGGTATGGAAGTCAACGTTATTCGTTGGGGCGAACAAGTGCTAGAAGTGGAACTACCTAATTCTGTGGTTTTGGAAATTGTGCAAACTGACCCTGGTGTTAAAGGTGATACTGCCACAGGTGGGACAAAACCAGCGATTGTAGAAACTGGTGCAACTGTGATGGTTCCCCTATTTATTTCTCAAGGTGAACGGATCAAGATAGATACTAGAGAAGATAAATATTTAGGCAGGGAATAAGCCGCATTTTTGTGGATATCCAAGATCAATTTCCAGCCCTTGTCATCCAGCCAGGTAGGAGAAATGAACAATCTCCCGTAATACCCAGAAATAAATAACATTTCTCGGTATTACCTCCTGAATGGGAAAAATGAACAACATTTAGCCCTGCTCAAGTTTATTGATCAATCTCAGTTATCTGGTATCCATGATCAAATACTTATTCAGTGCCACACTTAAAATTTTGATTTTACGGTTAGGTCGAGGTAAAAAATACTGTGCCATTAGACTTTAATGAAATCCGCCAACTATTAGCAACTATTGCACAAACGGACATTACCGAAGTATCGCTCAAAAGCGATGATTTTGAGCTAACAGTGCGTAAAGGTGTCAACAATTCTGTACTGTCGGTAGGTCAAGCAACGCTAGGCGGTATGGTTAGTGGGGGTTTGACATCGGTTTCACCAACGGGCAACCAGACAGCACCTACGCAACTACCGGAAACAGCAACAAGCCGTGATAATTCTGCGGCTACGGTACAATCACCTTTAGGCGTGAATGCTTCTTCAGCTAGATTGGTAGAAGTGCAGTCACCGATGGTAGGAACATTTTATCGCGCATCTGCACCAGGTGAAGCGCCATTTGTAGAAGTGGGCGATCGCGTTAAGGTTGGTCAATCAGTCTGCATTATCGAAGCCATGAAACTGATGAACGAAATTGAAGCCGAAGTCTCTGGACAGGTGATGGAAATTCTTGTTCAAAATGGCGAACCTGTAGAATATGGTCAACCTTTGATGCGAATTAATCCCGATTAAGTATTAATATCTATACGATCAAATGAGTCTTTGTGAAAACTCGGAAATACTTACGGTGATAAATAAAAATTAGTCATTAGTCATTAGTCATTAGTCATTAGTCCTTTGTTGAATAGCTAATGACCAATGACAGCTGACTAAAGAGGATAATTTTTGTTAAAGCTAGTCCGAGTTAAAGGTTGTTCTATTTCCACTCCTTCACCACCTAAAACTTCCAAAGGCTTGCCGTTAACTTCAATGTACACCTTAGCGTTAGGATTTAAAGTTGTAGCAGTGTAGACAACCTGACCGACACGACCAACCATTGAGCTACTACCACCACCACTAGTAAAATCTGCTGATAGATTCACATGAACTTCATTATTTTCCACTTTCATTCCTAGCAGCTTAGTTCCTTGGGGAATAGTTGTGGAATCTGTCCCTTCAGTTGGACCTGCTAACAAGGTTTGAAAGGCGGCTTCTAAAGCTTGGTTAGGCTGTGCAGCAGCAATTTTTATAGGCTGAGGAACTAACTCAAAGCTTTTTTCCGTTGGTTTGAGCCAATATATGTTAGCAGTTTGTTCATTTCCTGGTTGAGTAGTTAATGGCTGTTGTGGCTGTCTAATGCTTTGGGAAGGGTTTCCTGGTGTGGGAATTTCAGGAGTTTGGGAAGTCAACCAAGCTACCCCACCACTTACCGCCACAACCGCAGCTGAGACAGCCGCTATTACACCTGAAGAAACGTTACGGTTAGTTCTTTGTTGGTCATTCATATATAAAACCTACTTGACAAAGGGCTGAAATAGTTTTGACGAGAGGAGCAGCCTGGTTAAAGACGATACAGATGCTGGGGGAGTTTCTTAAAATCTAGAGATGCCTTAATATGTGAAAGTTCTGCTAAATTCGTATTTTGCCTGTTTTAGCAATATCTAAATCATGCACCCATAGTAACTTTATCTCATCTTTAATTTTAGGCTGACTGTTCTAGCCCGTCACCTGAACTTTGATGTAAATATAATCAATTCTTGAAATACGCATACTAAGCGGGTGTATGGAAAGATATTTAATACCCCTGCTTCCTCATCTTGGGTGAAATTCAATATCCCTGTTCCCTAAAACTAAAAAACTTTGTACCTCACTCACGAGCATGGGAACTGCTATATAACTATTTTACACGGAAATTGTGTAATTAGTTACAGTCAATTTCGACTTTCCAGGTGGTCGGTGCAATGGAATTTGCTAGGATTGCAAAAATTAGCTAATTTTGGTTTTTCTAGCCTCTAGCAAGCTGTGAGGACAATAAAAAAGCCATCAGATAATTTTACTCATTTATTAGTCGTTGGTTGTGAATTTTCAAGTAAAAGCTATTTATTAGGTGAGAATCTACAGATTTTGAGAAAACTTGACATCCTTAAATTTTTTCAGCATTCATATTGCATATTGCCAAAAAACGTTATAAATTGTTAAGTTATAGGGGAATAATTTAATTAGCAGTTTCAAACAGTCAATCCTAGTCAAGTAAATATACTGTCAGGGGTTTAAACTTCATAGAAGCCTGAAACAGCATTAGGGATATATTTTTATTTGGTAAAGCATGATCCTTTATTTTATCGTGGGATAATGCAGAATCTAACAATATATCATGATATCTTGTTGTAATTGTTCTCATGCCAATTTTTATTGATTGATCTAAATAACTAGATGACGTGGATTCACGGCAAGATAATTTATAAAAAGCAAATTAACTATCAATTAATTTGCTAATATTCGGCAATTGCAACTGTTCTTGTGTGAAGATTGTTATTGATGATTGATATTTGCTATTTTCCTAATCATCTTTTTGATGATAAAAGCAAATACTAATCTAATGATAACTAAAGGCGCATCTACCACCAATTTACTATCTAAATGGAGTTATTCTGGCGATGCAACTAAATGAATTAAACACAAGTGAAAATATAGAAAAAGAGGCATGGCAAGCCTTAGAGAATTCAATTCTCTACTATAAAGACCGTCCTGTTGGTACTTTAGCTGCTTATGATCCATCGGTAGAAGCTCTGAATTATGATCAGTGTTTCATTAGAGATTTTGTTTCTTCGGCATTAATTTTTCTGATTAAAGGGAGAACAGATATTGTTAGAAATTTCCTAGAAGAAACATTAAAGTTACAGCCTAAAGAAAGAGCATTAGACGCATATAAACCCGGTAGAGGTTTAATTCCAGCCAGCTTCAAAGTTGTATCTATCAATGGAGAAGAACATTTAGAAGCAGATTTTGGAGAACACGCGATCGCTAGAGTCACACCAGTTGATTCTTGTTTGTGGTGGCTAATTTTATTACGTGCTTATGTCGTAGCTACAAATGATTATTCTCTAGCTTATCAACCTGAATTCCAAACAGGAATTAGGTTAATTATGGAAATCTGTTTGGCTAATCGCTTTGATATGTATCCAACGCTGTTAGTTCCAGATGGTGCTTGCATGATTGACCGACGCATGGGTATATATGGTCATCCGTTAGAAATTCAAGTTCTATTTTTTGCCGCATTACGTGTAGCGCGTGAGCTACTAATTTGTAAAGGTAATCAAGATATTGTGGAAGCAATTGATAACCGTTTACCTTTGTTATGTGGGCATATCCGTAAACATTATTGGATCGATATTTCTCGCTTGAATGCAATTTATCGTTTTAAAAGTGAAGAATATGGTAAAGCAGCTGTGAATCTATTTAACATTTATGTAGATTCTCTGCCTTATTATGAATTAGATAAATGGCTACCTAGAAAAGGTGGTTATTTAGCAGGTAATGTAGGACCATCTCAATTAGATACTCGTTTCTTTTCCCTCGGCAACTTAATGGCTATTATTGCCGATCTTTCTACAGAAGAACAATCCCAAGGGATTATGACTTTGATTGAAGAAAGATGGGATGATTTAGTGGGAGATATGCCCATGAAAATCTGTTTTCCAGCTTTAGAAAATGAAGAATACAGAGTTGTGACAGGATGCGATCCTAAAAACATACCCTGGTCTTATCATAATGCTGGAAGTTGGCCAGTTTTAATGTGGATGTTAGCCGCAGCTGCAATGAAAACCAATAAAACTGCTATGGCCAGAAAAGCGATGGAAATTGCCAAAGCGCGTCTAAGTGAAGATGAATGGCCAGAATATTACGACGGTAAAAAAGGTAGACTAATTGGTAAACAAGCGCGGAAATATCAAACCTGGACAATTGCCGGATATTTATTAGCGCAGGAACTCATAGATAATCCTGATTATTTACCATTAATCAGTTTTGGTAAATTACCTCCAGAAACTATTTCTAGAGCTTGTGAGTTTGAGGTGGGCAGTTTAGATCCTTATATGTCTTTATGATAGATGTAGGAATTTTCAATTACATCAACAAAATATCTGTTGACTGTGGTTGAACTTCTACTAATCGGAAAAACTGCCCAAGGTAAACAATATTTTTTAGCTCCTATAAGACAATATGGGGCTTTTTTTATTTTATTTATAAATAGCTTTCAGTGACACGTTAAAAAGGATATCATGATAAAAGAATAGGAAAAAACCAAAAGCAACAAATTTTTTCTCCATCAAGCAGAATATTCCTGACTAAACAAACTCATAAAAAGGGCGCGGTTACTCTATGAAAAAAGCAGAAATATCAACATTAGAATTTCTAGAGAACCAGGCTTGGAAACTCCTAGAACAGTCAATTACTTATTATCAAGGTCATCCTGTAGGAACAATGGCTGTTTGCGATCGCACAAAACCTGTCTTAAATTTTGATCATTGCTTTATTCGTGATTTTGTGCCATCGGCTTTACTTTTTTTGATCAAAGGTAGATATGATATTGTTCGTAACTTTCTAGAAGAAACGTTAAAATTACAACCGAAAAAAAATCAATTTGATGCTTATACACCCCGTAAGGGTTTAATCCCAGCCAGCTTTCAAGTTGTATTAATAGATGGAAAAGAATGTTTAGAAGCAGATTTTGGTGAACAAGCTATAGCCAGAGTTACACCAGTCGATTCTTGTTTATGGTGGATTATTATTTTACACGCTTATGTGAAAGCAACAAAAGATGTAAAATTTGCCATGCAGCCGCAATTTCAGCAAGGCATTATGTTAATAATGGAACTTTGTTTAGCGACTCGGTTTGATATGAACCCAACGCTATTAGTTCCCGATGGTGCTTGTATGATTTACCGTCGTCTGGGTATTTATGGCTATCCTTTAGAAATTCAATCTTTATTTTATGCCGCTTTACGTGCAGCACGCAAATTGTTAATTTGTGCTGGTGATGAAGAAGTTGTTACAGCTATTGATAATCGTTTACCTTTATTAAGAGATCATATTCGTCATCATTATTGGATAGATATGAAAAGGCTCAATGTTATCTATCGGTTTAAAAGTGAAGAATATGGACACACAGCAGTCAATCAATTTAATATCTATGCAGATTCAATTCCCTATAATCATTTATCTGTGTGGTTGCCAAAACATGGGGGTTATCTAGCCGGAAATATTGGACCTTCTCAATTAGATACTCGGTTCTTTTCTTTGGGAAATTTAATGGCTATTATTTGTTCTTTAACTAATGAACGTCAATCTCAAGCGATTATGAATTTGATTGAAGAACAATGGGATGACTTAGTAGGAGAAATGCCCATGAAAATCTGTTTCCCGGCTTTAGAAAAAGAGGAATATAAAATTTTTACAGGTTGTGATCCTAAAAATGCACCTTGGTCATATCATAATGGTGGGAATTGGCCAGTTTTGTTATGGTTTTTAACTGCTGCTGCTCAAAAAACAGGGAGAACTGATCTTAGTGAACGTGCTATTGAAATTGCTCAAGCACGTCTGAGTCAAGATGAATGGCCAGAATATTATGATAGTACGAGTGGTTCATTAATTGGTAAGGAAGCGAGGAGATATCAAACTTGGACAATTACAGGTTTTTTATTAGCAAAAGAATTAATGCGAAATCCTGAATATTTAGAGTTAATTAGTTTTGGGGAATTTGATATTGAAAAGGATGAACGATTTTGTGATTTATAATTGTTAATACATAAATTTTTTACCAGTTTTTTTTCATGACTAACCCCCGTCAACTTGCATTTACCGCACTCAAAGAAGTACACAAAGGAGCTTATGCTGATGTCGCTCTTGATCGTGTATTACAAAAGTTTAAATTACCCGACAATGACCGTCGGTTAATGACAGAATTAGTCTATGGCTGTGTCAGAAGACAAAGCACTTTAGACGCTATTATTGACCAACTCGCTACCAAAAAATCACAACAACAACCACCAGACTTGCGGACAATTTTACATCTCGGTTTATATCAACTCCGTTATCAAGAAAAAATCCCTGATTCTGCTGCTGTCAATACCACAGTTGAACTAGCAAAAGCAAATGGTATTTCTGGTTTAACAGGGTTTGTTAATGGGTTTTTACGTCAATATCTCCGACTTTTAGAAACATCATCAGAACCTTTACAATTACCAGAAAATCCTGTAGAAAGATTAGGAATTTTACATAGTTTTCCTGATTGGATAATTGGAGTTTGGTTATCACAATTGGGTTTTGAAGAAACAGAAAAACTCTGTCAATGGATGAATCAAACCCCGACTATTGATTTAAGAGTAAATATTCTTAAAAGTGACATAGAAAAAGTAGAATCAATTTTTAAAGATGCTGGTATTTTAGTGAGCAAAATTCCCCATTTACCCCAAGCTTTAAGATTAATTAGTAGTACGGGAGGTATTCAAAATTTACCTGGTTTTAAAGATGGTTGGTGGTGTGTGCAAGATAGTAGCGCCCAGTTAGTTGGTCATTTGCTTGACCCCCAACCCGGTGAGGTGGTAATTGATGTCTGTGCAGCACCTGGGGGAAAAACCACCCATATTGCAGAGTTAATGGGGGATAATGGCAAAATTTACGCTTGTGATAAAACTGCTTCTCGTTTACGCAAACTTACTGAAAATTCTAAACGTCTGAATTTACAATCTATCGAAGTCTGCACGGGGGATAGCCGCAATTTTACCCAATTTCACAACATTGCTGACCGTGTATTATTAGATGCTCCCTGTTCTGGTTTAGGAACTATGCACCGTCACGCTGATGCGCGTTGGCGACAAACTCCGGCTTCTGTTAAAGAACTTTCCCAACTGCAAAAAGAGCTATTATCACATACAGCAGATTTTGTCAAGCCTGGAGGTGTTTTAGTTTACGCAACTTGTACGCTACATCCAGCGGAAAATGAGGAAGTAATTGCGGAATTTTTAGCAACCCATCCCCATTGGCAAATTGAACACCCCAGCTTTGATTTTCTAGATATTTCTACCCCAGGGTGGTTGAAGGTATGGCCTCACCAACAGAATATGGATGGTTTTTTCATGGTGCGCTTAAGAAAAACTAAGGATTCCGAGTGAATACTGCTAACGATTGTACCATTTGATGAAAGACCGAATCTACTGGAGGAGGCAGCAATGGTTAATCATTCTCAAGTTAAAAACCTAGTTAAAATCCTGATTGGAGCCGCTTGGATTGATGGTAGAATCCAGCCAGAAGAAAGACAATATCTGCGGGAAATAGCTCAAGCGAAAGGTTTGGCTAGTGATCCAGAGATTAAGCCTTGGCTGTATGAATTAGTACCAGTCAAACCAAGTCAATGTTATGAATGGGTGAGGGAGTATTTAGGCGATCGCCCAAGCTTAGAAGAGTGCGAAAATCTCATTGAAGCTATCAGTGGATTGATTTACAGCGACGGTGAAGTTGCTATTGAAGAAGCTAAACTTCTGACCACATTGCAGGAGTTAAGTAAATCCCATGATTCAACTCAACCAGTTTATACCCCACTGCTAAAACAAATTCAAAAGCTTTACCGCCGTTGGGTGGATGTTCAAAATTAGGGACTGGTGACTGGGGAGATGGGGAGATGGGGAGATGGGGAGATGGGGAGATGGGGAGAAAGATTCACCTCCTGACTCCTGACTCCTGACTCCTTGAACTCCTATGATTCTTTATCAACTTTAGGGACAAAATCAGGACGATCTTTGCTTTCCCAACCTGCGGGACGTTTTGAGTTGTACCAAGCAATTGAACCGATGGTGACAGCCGCAATAAAACCAACTACATACACTAAAGTAAAAGCTAGTGGAAAATGGGGACCGGCTGCTACTGGTGCTGCTGTTTCAAGTAATAAATTCATGAGTATATTATCCTACCGTCTGTAACACTTCTTAACACAGTATAAAACGAGATGATCATCTACATCTGCCACCAGTGGGAAATATTACTCTCCAGAGGAGGAAGATGAAGAACCGGGTTTGAGTCTTTCCCGCCAAGAAGGTTGTGCTGAGGAAGATCCAGAGGAATTATTTTTTACAGCAGGTGCAGAATTTTTTTGCCGTCTTGAACGAGATGATCCCGAAGTAGAATTATTACCTGACTGCTGAGAATTATAGCGCCTTCCTCTTCTGGAACTGGTATCTTCCTCTTGTTTTCGGTAACGCCTTCTACGTCTTGGGGTGTAATCTGATTGCTGTTCTACTTCAGTGTTATTGCGTCTGCGTCTGCGTCTGCTGGATGAATTATTGTTATCCTGATCTGAGCTTTCATCACTATTAGAAACTGAGCGATTGAGAATTTTTTTCGGTTTGATGGGTTGGGCTTTAATTGTCCCTTTGCGATTTTCTAATTTAGGTCGTTCAGGAAACTTTTCTACTGGCATTCCCTCTACCGCTTTTTTCATAAATTCATGCCAGGTATAAGCGGCGCTAGTGCTACTACCATAAGTAGGACGGTTATTATCATTACCTAGCCAAACCCCTGTTACTACCTGGGGAATATAGCCAATAAACCACAAATCACGGGCTTCGTCGGATGTACCAGTTTTCCCGGCTACTTGTCTATCATTTAATTGGGCAGCAGCACCAGTCCCATTTCTGACTACGTTCCTAAGCATCCAGGTCATAATGGCGGCGCTATCAGCATCTAAAGCTCGTTTAGATTGAAAATTGGCTGACCAGATGATATTACCCTGACGGTTGAGGACGCGACGAATCCCATGCACCTCTGTATGTAAACCTTGGGTAGCAAAAGAACCATAAGCACTGGTTAATTCCAGTAGATTTACTTCATTAGAGCCAAGAGCTAAAGAGTAGGTAGGCTTGAGTTCTGATTTAATTCCCATATCCTGAGCCAGTTTAATGGTTGGCTCATATCCCACATCTATTAATAGCTTGACGGCAATTGTGTTAATAGAACGGGTGAGGGCATCTCTTAAGTTCATCGAGCCATAGAATTTTTCACTGTAGTTTTTTGGTTCATAACCATCTACTACTAATGGTGCATCTAGATAGCCATCGTAGGGACTTTTGCCTGTAGCGATCGCCGCAGCATAGACAAACCCTTTAAATGTCGATCCTGGTTGTCGCTGTGCCTGAGTCACACGGTTAAACTGGTTTTTACCAAAGTCTTTACCCCCTACCATTGCCTGAATTTCACCATTGCGGGGATCGATAGCTACTAAAGCTGCTTCTTTAAAATTTGCCCAACTACCTTGAGTTTTAAGAGTTTTAGTAACTGCTGCTTCTGCTGCATTTTGCCAAGTCGGGTTTAAGGTAGTTTCTACTACTAATCCTCCTGCTGCTAACACATCAGGCTTCACATATTTTGGTAATTCTTGCTGAACGTAGGTAGTAAAATAAGGGGAATCAACTTGAAACCGTCTGGGTAAATTGCTGTTGACGGTGAGGGGTTCTTTAATTGCAGCTTGCTGTTGTTCTGGTGTAATTACTCTATCTTCCAGCATCCTTTGTAACACCAGATTTCGCCTTTCTATGGCTGATTGAGGATTTTTATCTGGGGCGTAAACGTTGGGAGCAGGGGCTAATCCGGCAATGGTGGCCATTTCTGACAAGGTAAGTTGATCCACCGATTTACTAAAATATATCCAAGCCGCATCTCCCACACCGTAAGCGCCAGAACCTAAATAGACCAGATTCAGGTAACGCTCTAAAATATCGTCTTTGCTAAGTTCTTGCTCAATTTTCTGAGCCAGCCGGATTTCTTTGAGTTTCCGCCAAATTGTTTTTTCTTGAGTGAGGAAGAGAATTCTTGCTACTTGTTGAGTGATGGTACTGCCACCTTCAACCACATTTTGCGATCGCAAATTATTCACAAATGCCCTGAGTATCCCCTGACTATCGACACCATTGTGTTGCCCAAATCGGCGATCTTCAGCAGCAATGAAAGCTTTCTTTAAATTATCTGGGATTTTCTCTAGCTTTAGCTGTTCCCTAGTCACTTCGCCTTGTTGTTGGAGAACAGTACCATCACTAGCTTTGATAGTTAGTGTCTGCTCTCGCATCACCGCATTGAGTTCCGATTTATCTGGCAAAGAACTATCTACTACCCCAATACCATAATTAAAGGCAATGATTCCGCCACCTAAACCTAAACCTGTCCAAAACCAAAACCGACGATAAAAAGGTTTATCAGTCCTACCAATTCTGGCAACCATCCCAGATGATACAGTCGTCACCTGGTTCAGTAACTGTCTTGCCTTCACCAGCATTGTCGGTGGTAAGTTGTCATCTGTTGACTCCTCATTTTTATGATGATTCTCAAGTGGCAAGAGCAGTTTCTCCTTGTCAGAGCTACTTAAATTTATTGATTGATCGCTAAAGGCGAGGGTTTTTGTGCTAATCGCACTAATTCATAATATCTTATAAAGAATCAATCAAATCAGACTGCAAAATCTAATTACTTTCCAAACAGTTAGTCAACTTAGCTTCTGAACATGATTAAATAATTTTTGGGACATTTAAAACAATTGGAAAAGTCTGTAACTGATGAAGCAAAACTGATCCCCCAGCCTCTAGAGCGAGCATTAGTCCAAGCAAGTATGTCTAAAAAATTGGCAAGAAGCGCCATTGCTCTTGGCAGTAATATGGGTGATCCCCACAAAATCTTAGCAGCATCTCTGGAAACTTTAACCCAAACACCGGGCATTATTCTGGAAGCAAAATCCAGTTACTATAGAACCAAGGCTATTGGTCCACCCCAGCCAGATTATTTGAATGCTTGTGCCATCTTGCAAGTAGAAATGCCACCGCAAACCTTGTTAGCAACATTGTTGACAATTGAACAGAATTTTGGGCGTGTGCGTCGAGAATATTGGGGACCGCGAACTCTGGATTTAGACTTGTTGTTATACGATGATTTAATCTTAAATGAGCCAAATCTCCAGATCCCCCATCCTGGGATGTACCAACGAGCTTTTGTATTAGTCCCATTGGCAGAAATTGCTCCAGATTGGAGAGAACCTTTATCTGGACAAACAATTGAGAATCTGTTGCAAAATGTAGACCGTTCTGATGTACACTTAGTTAGTGATTAATCAACAACTTTCATAATTACCAATCACTCAACGCAAAAAAGCCCTGATTTCATCACACCATCCCGTATATATTCTGTGTATCTACAGACAATAGAATTTAACTATGCCACTAGGTAGAGAATTACCACAGCTACTCAAGCAACGTTTATTTCATAAAGGACGCAAGTTTGACTTTGAAGTTAATCGCTTGCGTTTACCCAATAAATCTGAAGGAGAATGGGAGTGTATTCGTCATCCTGGTGGCGCTCTGGCTATTCCTGTCACCTCTGAGGGTAAACTTATCCTTGTGCGTCAGTATCGCTTTGCAGTTCAAGGCAGATTGTTAGAATTTCCAGCAGGAACTATAGAACCTAATGAAGAACCCTTGGAAACAGTAAAAAGGGAAATTGAAGAAGAAACTGGCTACCGCGCTCATAAGTGGGATAAAATAGGCGAGTTTTTCTTAGCTCCTGGTTATTCCGATGAAATTATCTATGCTTTCTTGGCTAGAGATTTGGAAAAGCTGGAAACACCCCCACAGCAAGAAGATGATGAAGATATGGAAACAGTATTTTTGACTCCTGAAGAATTAGAAACAGCTATTCATGAAGGACAACCTGTAGATGCTAAAACTATAGCCAGCTTTTTCATGGCTCGTTCGTTTTTGATGTAATTTCCTGCTTGATTCTCGAAGTGTCGGCACAAAATAATCCACAGGCTAACCATTCATTATTGAAGGTTAGTATCTCCTATTTAACGGAAACGGGTAGAAACATAATCACGATGGCGATAATCAAAAGAATGATTGATGATTTTTTTGGTGGGAGCAAATTCTAGAAGTTGCCCAATGTGATTTTCATTGTAGTGAAATAAAGCTGTAAAATCTGATAATTTAGAAACTTGCTGGATGTTGTGAGAAACAAAGACAATTGTTAATTCCGAACGTAAACATTCGATCAGTTCTTCAATTTTGGCAATAGCAATGGGATCAATTCCTACACCCAATTCATCCATGAGGATAATTTGCGGTTTGACTGCTAAAGCACGGGCAATACACAAACGTTGTTGTTGTCCACAAGATAATTCTAGAGCAGATTTATGTAGTTTATTTTTGAATTCTTCCCAGAGATCGGCGGCTTTAAGTGCTAACTCAACAATTTCATCTAATTCTACTTTGGGATGCCATCCGATTAGTTTTACTCCATAAGCAACATTGTCATAAATGCTCATGGGGAAAAGATTTGGTTTGGCATAAATTGTAGTAATTTGACGACGTAGCCGATTTAAATTAACACGACGACCATAAATATTTTGTCCAAAAAATTCTACTATCCCTTCAATGTTTACTTCTCCTTCTAATTCACTCATGCGATTGAGAGATTTCAGAAAAGTAGATTTTCCGCAACCGCTAGGTCCCATAATGGCGATGATTTTATTTTGAGGAATATCCATTGACACATCTTCAATGATTTTTTGATGGTCGTAATAAAAGCTAAAATTTTTGACTCTGATGGCAGGAATTATTTTACTCATGCTGACAAAACGGATATAACAACTATTATTTGAGAAACATAGTAAAAATAAACATCAAAAATAAAAAGTTAGTGCTAACATTTGATTATGCTACTACATTGATTGAGTGACTGGTGTGTAAGATAGATAAACAGCAATTATTTGCTTATTAGGTGTTTGCAGCAGTTTATAAGTGTAAGTAGATGTATCTTGTATTTTTTAGAGAATTTCAATCACTAATTTCTACCATATTACTGTGTATGGTGACATAAAAATTAACACATTCAAAAATCAAGAAAATAAAGATTTTATGTTAAGACGCTTAAGTTTTGTAGTTACTACTATTATGTGCTGGCATCTGTGCAGTTTTGTCACACTAGCAGAAGGTAAAAAGCCTGAAGAAATGGATAAGTTTCCTCCTGGTCCATTGGAGATGACCACACCTGATCCTCTGGTCAGAGATACAGTGAAAAAACAGCCGTTAACTGCTGAAGAACTGCAAAAACTAGAAATCGCATTAAATGAGTTAAATCAAGAAGCTACAACTAAATTACAAGCGGGTGATCAGGAAACAGCTTTTGCTATTTGGAACCGAGAATTACGACTGCGGCGCTTTTTAGGTTCATTAGCTGAACTTGAAGCATTATCACGGGTGGGTGCGATAGCGCAGCGCTCCGCAGGAATCGCTTGGCAGGAAAATGAACGCCAGCAGGTAAAATATATTACTGACAGATTGCAAGTAATTGAAAAACAGATGTTGACTCAAAAAAGCACTGATTTAGAATTATGGCGATCGCTTGCTGAAGCTTATCAAAATGTGCGTATTCCTAAACTGGCTGTAGGAGCTTATCAGCAGATTTTAACATTAGTGAAAAAGCAAAATAATAATACTGCTGAATTAGAAACTCTCAAGAAAATTGGGGAATTATCTCTAAGTTGGTTTGATTATTCCCAAGCAGCTACAACTTACCAAGAATTGTTAAATTTAGCGATAAAACAAAATGATCAGCCAAATGAAATTGTGTATTTGCAACAACTAGCTTATATTTATGAACAGGGAAAACAGCCCCAACAAGCAATAAATGTCTTGAATAAGTTAGCAGCAATTTACACTAGAGAGAATAATTTGACTCAACTTCCGGCTTTAAAAATAGCCATAGCGGAAAATTATCAATCTGTAGCCAGAGAAAATCCCAATTTATTGCAAGAAGCATTTAATAATTATCAAGAAGCTTATGTAACAGCTTGGAAATTAGAACAATATGTCAGTGCTAGTGAAGCTTTGCAGAAATTAATTAAGCTGTACCGTTCCCAAAACCAAATTGATGAAGCTTTGCAAGCTAGTCAGATTTTATTAGAAACTGAAAAACTAACTACTAATTTTTATGGTTTGATGCAAGCTTATGATCAAATTGGGCAATTGTATTTAGAAAAAAAAGAAGATCCACAAGCATTAATAGCTTTTCAAAAAGGATTAGAACTAGCCCAACAACTCAAACATCAAGAAACATACTTTACTCAGAAAATTGAAACCTTATCAAAAGGTAACTTGTAATTAATGACCAATAATTCCTGACATTGCAGGTAGATGGGTTAAAAATTTCAATAGGGTTTTCACATCTTTTCAATGATAGGACAAATTGTTTCTGATTGGTTTTTGGTTTGGGATTCAGGTATATTTTCCCATCCTTGAAGTAGTCGTGATAAATCTTGTTTTAAAATTAGTAGTTGTTGAATTTGTTCATCAATTTCTGTTAACTTGTCTTGCAGTTTTATTTTGATATGTTCACAAGGTAATTCACCTTCATCATGAACATTCAAAAATTCTTTGATTTCCGATAAAGTTAACCCTAAATTTTGAGCGCGTTTAATAAATTTCAATCTCATGAAAACATCTGTTGCAAATATTCTATATCCTCCTTCTGTTCTTCCCGATACTTTAAGTAAACCTAATTCTTCATAGTAGCGAATGGTTTTTATTGGTACACCGCTTTCCTTTGCAACTGCACCAATGAGTTTTAGACTGTCTTGAGTTAACATCATCTGACTTACCACTCTAGTTAAACTTCTAGGACTTACGTAAGTGTCACACCAAAAATCTGGTGTAGGGTGCGTCAGATATCAAAAATACATTTATTTGCAGGATTTATGCAGTCTGACGCACCCTACCAATATGTCAGTTGCGTAAGTCCTGACTTCTACTTAATCATAAACTCTCCAGTTGGCTAGAAAGTTAAGAATTAAAAGTTAAATTTTATTAAACTTCTATTTTTTATAATTTGGGTTTCCTGATTAAAAACCACCATAATTCCATACCAATTAATGCTAATCCTCCTAATGATACAGCCGTTTTAATTGATAATGGTTGTTCGATAGTTTGAAATTTTGCTGTTTGTTTTTTCTCTGTTGCATGATGAGGATTAGCTATGGCTGTAGTAGTCGCTAAACTCAACATTAATCCATAGGTAGCAAGATTGCTAATAATTATCTTTTTGTTTAACATTTTTGACCTCCTTTAAATAATTGCTTTGGGTTGAAAATTACGCAGTCGCAAAGCATTTGTTACCACAGAAACCGAACTAAAAGCCATTGCTGCACCAGCGATAATTGGGTTTAATAACCAACCAAACATAGGAAAGAGAATACCAGCCGCAATAGGAATACCCACAGCGTTATAAATGAAGGCGAAAAATAGGTTTTGTTGAATGTTTCTAATGGTAGCGCGACTGAGTTGAATGGCGGTAATAATCCCTTGTAAATCACCAGAAATAAGTGTAATATCACTAGCAGCGATCGCAATATCTGTTCCTGTCCCAATTGCAATACCTACATCTGCTTGCGCTAACGCTGGTGCATCATTAATTCCATCTCCAACCATCGCTACAATTTTTCTTTCTGTTTGTAATCTTTGAATTGTGGCTGCTTTTTGGTCAGGACGCACTTCAGCAAATACTCTATCAATGCCAACTTCACGGGCAATTGTATTAGCAGTACGACTATTATCACCTGTTAACATTACCACTTCTAAACCCATTTTTTGTAAAGCTTTAACAGTTTGTGGGGAAGTGGGTTTAATAGCATCAGCAATACCCATTAATCCTTGAATTTTACCATCAATAGCCATCAAAATTACTGTTTTTCCCAAATACTCTAAACGCTGTTTAGATGCTTGCAATTCTTGGATATTAATTTCTAATTCTGCCATCCATTTTTCTGTACCAATTTGTACAAGATGATTATCAACTAAACCCTGAACTCCACTTCCGGTAATTGCTGCAAAATCTCTAACATCTATCAAATCAATTTCTTGATTTTGAGCATATTTAACTACAGCTTCTGCTAAAGGATGTTCTGAATTTCTTTCCAAAGAACCAGCTAGTTTTAGTAATTTTATTTCATTACTTGCGGCTGTCCCATTAACAGTGATAAAATCTGTAACCGTGGGTTTTCCTTGGGTAATAGTGCCAGTTTTATCTAACACTATAGTTTGGATTTTATGGGCTAATTCTAGACTTTCTGCACCTTTAATTAAAATCCCATTTTCTGCACCTTTTCCTGTTCCTACCATTACAGATGTAGGTGTTGCTAAACCCAAAGCACAAGGACAAGCAATAATTAAAACTCCCACTGTGGTAATTAGTGATAGGGTAAAGTTGCCTGTAAAGTTAAACCAAATAATAAAAGTCAGCAGAGAAATTGCTATGACCGCAGGTACAAACCAACCTGTTACTTGGTCTGCTAATCTTTGAATAGGGGCTTTAGAACCTTGTGCTTGTTGTACTAATTGAACGATTTGCGCTAATACCGTATCTGCACCCACTCTGGTAGCTTTAAATTGAAAACTGCCGGTTTGATTAATTGTTACTCCAATGACTTCATCTCCTGGATATTTTTTCACGGGTACACTTTCCCCGGTAATCATAGCTTCATCAATTGTTGATGTTCCTGAAATTATTTCACCATCGACGGGGATTTTTTCCCCAGGACGAACTAAGATTACATCACCAATTTGCACTTCTTCTAATGGGACATCAATTTCTTGACCATTGCGAATTAATCGGGCTGTTTTCGCCTGTAAACCTACTAATTTACGAATAGCATCGGAAGTTTGTCCTTTAGCGCGATTTTCAAATAGTTTACCTAATAAAATTAAGGTAATGACTATAGCAGCAGTTTCATAATAGACATCTGGTGTTAATCCTTGATTGATGAAAAAATTGGGTAATAATGTAGCAAAGACTGAATAAAAATAAGCCGCACTTGTTCCCAATGCAATCAAAGTATCCATTGTGGCTGCATGACGTTTAAAAGCTTTCCAACCATTGATATAGAAGGAATAACCACACCAAAATTGCACAGGAGTAGTTAAGATTAATTGCGTCCAAGAATTATGTAACCATGCGGGAATAAATGGTAAATTTAATCCGGTCATCATTGGTAATGAACCGATTAATAATAAACTACTAATGATTCCTCCCACTGTCAGTTTTTGCGTTAATTGGCGTAATTCTTGCTGACGATATCTTTTTTCTTTGTCATCTTCTCCTAGTAGAATTTGCTGTTTTTGCAGTGGGTAAGCTGAATAACCTGCTGCTTCTACGGCGTTTTGAATTGTTGGTAAATCTGTAATTTGGGGGTTATATGTAACTATGGCTTGTTCTGCACCAAAGTTAACAATACATTTACTGATACCTGGTAGAGAATTAATAGCATCTTGAATACTGTTAGCGCAAGATGCACAACTCATCCCGCGTAGTTTGAGGGTGGTGGTTTCCATAACTGGATTTGAGGATAATTAACAACTGATATCATCTTCCATCCTCCAGTTAACTGGAGAGTCAAGGGGTAAGGGGAAAAATTTTTGATTGATTGATTTATTGATGTCTGCTTGACTCTTAAAACGAGTTTTTCTTGTTCCCATACTCTGTATGGGAATGAATGATCAAGGCTCTGCCTTGAATAACAATTAAATTAGAGTCAGAGACTCAAAGATTGCATTCCCAGTCGGAGACTGGGAACGAGATAACAAGGTATTACTCCTGACTTCTGACTCCTGACTCCTGACTCCTCTTATAACTATCCACCGCCACACGCAAATTACCCTGATGCGCTGCTAAAAGTTCCTCACCTGCGGTTTTATCTAAATCTGTCCAGTGCATTAATAAAGCTAGTTTCACCCATTTACCACTGCGTTCTAATAAAAAACCTGCGGCTTCTCGACTTAAACCGGTTAAATCTTGTAAAATTCTCAAAGCGCGATCGCGTAATTTTTGATTTGTAACCGCAACATCCACCATTCTATTACCGTAAACTTTCCCCAATTTCACCATCACGCTGGTAGAAAGGATATTTAAAGCCAGTTTAGTAGCAGTACCCGCTTTCAAACGAGTTGAACCGGCTAAAATTTCTGGACCTGTTAACAAACGAATATCAATATCAGCATCAAAATCTACTTGTTCAGCAGGAACACAGGCAATAAAAACAGTTAAAGCTCCCCGTTGACGAGCAGCATTTAAAGCACCGTGAACATAAGGAGTAGTTCCCCCAGCGGTGATACCGACGACTACATCGAGTTGGGTAATGTGACGTTGGGCGATCGCACTTTCTCCATCTTCTGCCAAATCTTCCAAACCCTCAGAACTGCGTAACAGCGCCCCCGCACCACCCGCAATAATGCCCTGTACCAACTCTGGGGGTGTGCAGAAAGTAGGAGGACATTCAGCCGCATCTAATACCCCTAATCTGCCACTTGTTCCCGCACCGATGTAAAATAACCGTCCACCTTGATGTAAACGTTCCGCCGTGCGTTCAATAGCTGCTGCCAACTCAACCTTAGCCCCAGCCACCGCAGCTACAGCTTTTTGGTCTTCGTCATTAAATAATTCCACCAACTCCAAAGCATTGAGTTGGTCTAAATTCAGACTATTAGGATTTACCTGTTCTGTGAGAAGATGCCCGCGTTCCTGCAAGTTTGTCATGTTTGTTAGTTGTCAGTTGTCAGTTGTTATTCTTCCCTGTTCCCTGACTAACTACAATAACCCTTCTAATCGGCGACGGAGACTGTCTAGATCAGAATCAGAAATTTCCGTTTCTGTCTCCCTTGGTGGACTGGGACGGTAGGAATCATTATTATCCTGGGTTTTAGCGTCTGCTTGCCAATCAGTTTCGTCTACATTCAATTCTGGAGGCGTAATGACCAAATTACTATTTTCTGGAACAACTTCCCAGTCAAAGCCCGCACCTTCACAAAATTCCTTGATATCGTCAGCATTCATCATCTCCACTGTCGGAGTTGGGAAATCTTGAGCTTCTAACATTAAACCAAAGCGTGTGGCATCATCTTCCGACTCGAACATCATGATTTTATTACGATTACCAACCCGAATCGAGTGAATCCCTTCATTGTCAGTGCCAGCATTAAAAATTAGTACAAAAACACGCATCATTCATCCTTTGAGTTCACTTCTATATTATTTATATTTAATCAGGGAACTGGGGACTGGTGACTGGGGACTGGTGACTGGGTTGAATTTAACTTTTGCCTTCTGCCTTTTGCCTCTTTGCTTTTCCCACTGGTAACTGATAACTGTATCCTAGAAGTGGCATAGTTCAAAATTGTGCTAATTATAAATAGCAGTTTGCCAATTATATCCGGCAATTTCAAGAGTGAAAACCTATGTCTAACTCTTCCAATCAAGATTCTCGCACCCTAACCACAAGCCCTAAACGCATCTGGTTGATGATATTGAGTCGTGGTGGCATGACTTTAGGAGCATTGTTGCTGCTCTTAATCATCGGTGGTATTTGGCGGTTACGGGATTTTATCCAAACAGAGTTAGCACCCTTAGCACAAAAAAATCTTACCAATACCCTTAACCGTCCAGTCGAACTCGGACAAGTCAAAGAATTTTCTCTAACAGGGGTCAGGTTTGCTGCTTCAGCTATTCCCGCAACGCCTACGGATACAGATCGAGTAACTATAGAAGCTGTAAATGTAAGCTTTGATCCGTGGCAGTTAGTTATTAATCGCCAACTCAAATTAGATGTCACTCTCATTAACCCAGATATTTATGTTGAACAGGATCAACAAGACCGCTGGATTACTACTACTTTAGCCCCACCAGGAAAACCAGGACTAATTAGAACTGATTTAGATAAACTGCGCTTTCGTAATGCCAGGTTAGTGTTAATAGGAAATCAGAGAACCGGGGTAGAAGGGGAAGCAGACAAAGCAGGGGAACAGAGAAGAAATATTAATTTCTCAGTCCCCAGTCCCCAGTCCCCAGTCCCTGTGGTATTTTCTGGATTATATGGAACTGCCCAACTGTTAGAAAATAACAAACTGATTAAGTTTGACGTAGCAGGAAAACCAGAGAATGGTGGTAATATTTTCCTTGAGGGAAAGATCCGCGCTCAGTCAACTTTAGAAGGTAATTTAAGGGTAAAAACGCAAGATTTACTGGCCGCAGATGTTACTCGTTTGATTAAATTACCACTAAATTTACAAGCAGGTCGGGTAAATGGTGATTTACAAATTCAATTGACACCAAAAAAACCGACTTTATTAGATGGCTCTGCTGCTTTACAAGGGGTAACGCTGCAAATACCAAAAGTACCTCAACTATTAAGCAATACTCAGGGAAATATCAAGTTTCAAGGATTGGCAATAGAGTTAGATAATCTAGTTAGCAACTATGGCAAAATTCCCTTAGTGGCAACAGGTATAATTGACCGAGAAAATGGCTTTAAATTAGCAGGAAGAGTCAATGCGGTAAGTGTTTCCAATGCCCTAGAAACTCTCAAGGTTAAGTCACCTTTTCCTGTAAGTGGGGTGGTGAAAGCAGATTTACAGATGTTAGGAAATATTGAAGAACCTATACTTTCAGGAACTGTTACTAATATCAAAACTGCCAAAATTGATCAAGTTGATTTTCAGAAAGTTAGTAGTAAATTTGAGCTTTCCACTCGTGATGATCTGCTTACTTTTAAAGATATTCAAGGAAAAACCACATTAGGGGGTGAAGTTACCGGATCGGGAAAAATTGAACTAGCTAAAGTACCACAAATCAATGTTAATTTAACTGCTCGGAATGTGCCAGGGGATGCGATCGCTAAACTTTATAATGATCAGATTAACTCGACATTAAAAATCGGTACTGTCTCAGCTACAGCTAACATCAGCGGTGCAGCGAATAATGTTCAAACTCTAGTGAAATGGCAAGCTCCACAAGCCACCTATGCTGCTACTGGTGAAACAATTATCAACCCAGATCGGACAGTTGACTTTCGTAATGTCGCTCTCAATATTGCTGGTAATGTGGTGCGGGTTTATGGTAGTTATAATCCTCAAAGTTGGCAAGCCGTCGCTCAAGCTTCTGGTGTGAAATTAACACCTTTTATTAAAGAAGAACTACTAGAAAATATCTCTTTACAAGACGCAGCATTTAACGGGAAATTACTCATATCAGGAACTTCGGAAAAATTTCAAGTTACTAATATTCGTCCTGAAGATGCAAATATTAATATTGCTGGGGGGAAAATTGCTATTTCTCGGCTTCAGTTAGAAGATAAAAACTTTGTTGCGGATTTAATAGCTAAAGATGTCCGGTTGGGGAAAATCTTAAAACAATCTCCCCCAATTTTAAATAATCCCATTGCAGGTAAATTTACTATTGCAGGTAATACTGAAAACTTCAATATTAAAACTTTAGGTGGCATTGGTGAAGGTAGTTTAAAAGTTGATAATGGCACAATTACAGCTAAAAATATTCAAATTAGTAATGGTCGTTATCAAGCGCAAGTTGCAGTTAACAATGTACCTGTGCAGAAATTAACAACACTTCCACCTCAATTACAAGGTCTATTAGTTGGTCAATTTAATGTTGCCGGTGCTGTTGAATCTTTTCAAGCGCAAACTATCCAAGCAACTGGTCAAGCGAAGTTAAATATCGCAGGGGGAACAGTTACAGCGTCTAATATTCAAGTTGCTGATGGTCGTTACCAAGCTGTAGTTAATAGTTCATCTGTGCAGTTAAATCGTTTAAATAAACAATTACAAGGTCAATTTGCAGGTCAATTACAAGTGGCAGGTCTTTTAAGTTCTGCGAAATTAGCTGATGTGCGTGCTGCGGGTCAGGTACAATTTAGTAAAGGTATTCCGGGAATTAATTCTCCCTTAAATGCAGTATTATCTTGGAATGGACAACAGCTAACTATTCCCCAAGCGAGAACCCCAAATATTAACGCCAGTGGTTATATTTTAGCTAATGCTCAACAACCAGGTATACCCAAAATTACGCAATTAAATCTGAATGTTCAAGCGCAAAATTATGACCTGAAACAATTACCTTTTAAATTACCTAATGCTGTAAATGTGGCAGGAAAAGCAGATTTTAAAGGAAAAATCACAGGGAAAATCACAGCCCCAAATGTTGTTGGTGCGTTGGGTTTACGAAATTTACAAGTTCAGAAATTTGCCTTTGAACCATTATTAACTGGTAACATTAATTTAGTCCAAGGACGGGGTTTAAATTTAGATGTAGCAGGTAAACGAGATAGAATAGCTGCTAAATTTAATGCTAATAATCAACCTAGCGCCTTTTTGGTACAGTGGCAACAAGCATTAGCAACAGGTGCAGCTAAAGGCGATAATTGGACGGTGAAAGTTAATAATTTTCCCTTACAAGCTTTGAATTTTACCTTACCGAATAATCCAATTTTAGGTCAAGGTGGATTAGCGGGTTTGTTAACTGGAGATTTGCAAATCAATCAAAAGACATTAGCCACTAGGGGAAATATTGCGATCGCACAACCAAAACTTGCTAGAATTAGAGGCGATCGCTTCACCACTCAATTAAATTATAGTAATAATACAGCCACCCTCACAAATAGCGAATTTATCGCCAAACAAAGCCGTTACCTCTTTGATGCTGCTGTTAAACAAACTACCAAAGGTCCCCAACTCCAAGCCAAAATTAACATCGACAAAGGCAACATTCAAGACTTGCTTACCGTCGCACAGATATTTGAAATCCAAGATTTACAAAGAGGTTTAAAACCACCAAGCTACGGCACATCTACGGATTTAATCACCAATTCACGAGGCTTACCAAATCAACCTTTATTAACTCAAATTCAGCGTCTAGCAGAAATTGATGCCCTGATAGCAGCAGCAGAACAAAAACGATTAGATGCTCAACCAATCCCCGATTTAAAAGATTTAAAAGGCATTTTCAATGGAGAAATTGCCATCAATACCGCCACAAAAAACGGACTAGCAGTGCAGTTTAGCCTCCAAGGACAAAACTTTACTTGGGGTAGAGAAACAGAACCTAATCGTTTTTATCGGGCTGAAAAAGTCATTGCTGAAGGTAATTTTGAAAAAGGAATTTTACGGTTACAACCTTTACGCATCGAAGCTAAAGACAGACTTATAGCCTTCACTGGTAATATCGGTGGAGAAGAACAATCAGGAAAATTAATAGTCAATAGATTCCCCATCCAACTATTAAATAACTTCGTCAGACTCCCAGTGGGAATTACAGGTAATCTTAACGTTGATGCAGCTTTAGCTGGTAGTATTAGCAATCCTAAAGCTAGAGGACAATTAGACATCACAGAAGGAACTCTCAATCAAAAACCAATCGAATCAGCTACCGCAGGTTTCAGTTATGCCGATGGCCGCTTAAAGTTTGGTAGTCAGGTTGTAGCTGTTGGACCTGAACCGGTAAAAATTACTGGTGATATTCCTTATAAATTACCTTTTGCATCTGTAGAACCAGATAACAATCAAATTACTCTGGATGTCAAAGTCAAAAATGAAGGATTAGCATTATTAAACCTGTTCACTAATCAAATAGCCTTCGAGAACGGAGAAGGAGTAGTAGATTTAACTGTGAGAGGAACTAGACAACAACCATTAGTTAAAGGTATTGCCTCTCTGAATAATGCTACATTTGTAGCTCAAGCATTGCAAGGTAAACTAACCAATGTTTCGGGAACAGCAGAATTTGATTTTGATAAAGTATTAGTAGAAAACCTCCAAGGTCAGTTTAGCAACGGTAAAATCGAAGCTGCTGGAGAAATTCCCATTTTTAACAGTGAAAGCATAACAATAGATAATCCTCTTGCTGTTAACCTAGAACAATTAACATTAAATCTCAAAGGATTATATCAAGGTGGTGCTAGTGGTAATTTAGAAATTACTGGTTCTGTCCTACAACCTACAATTGGCGGTAATATAGAATTATCTAATGGTCAAGTTTTACTCACAGAATCTGATAACGCTACTTTATCTAAAAACCGTTCTGATTTATCAATTCTAGCAGCTAATAAACAAAACAAAACCAGTGATGTAGAAACTGGAATCACAAGATTAAATAACTTACTAATTAAGCTAGGAAAAAACGTGCAAATAGCGCGGCCACCTGTTTTCAACTTTCTAGCATCTGGTGATTTAACTGTCAGTGGTTCTTTAAGTGATCCTTTACCCATAGGAACTATCAGATTAACTAAAGGGGGTGTGAATTTATTTACTACTCAATTCAATTTAGCTCGTAACTATCAACATACTGCAACTTTTAGAACTTCGCAACCACGTGATCCTGAATTAGATATTAAACTCTTTGCTAAGGTATTAGATGGCATCCAAACTAGTGATTTGAGTAGACAAATTTCTACAGGTTTATCAGCATTAGAAAGTGTGCGTGTGGAAGCCATAGTTAAAGGTCCTGCTAGTCAACTAAATGAGAATTTAGAATTGAAAAGTAGTCCCACACGTTCACAAACAGAAATTGTGACTTTGTTAGGAGGTGGTTTTGTAGACACCCAAGGACGTGGTGATAGTACATTGGGTTTAATTAACATTGCCGGTTCGGCTGTTTTCAATAATTTTCAATCTGCATTTAACCAGATTGGTGATGTTTTTGGTTTAAGTGAACTGCGGATATTTCCTACTATTCTTTCTGATAAACCTGAAGCCGGTAAAAGTAGCTCTAGTTTAGAATTAGCATTAGAAGCCGGTGTTGATATTTCTAGCCGATTTTCTTTTTCTAGCATCAAAATTTTAACAGCTAGTGACCCCTTCCAATGGGGTATTAATTACAGAATTAATGATGAGTTTCGTGTCCGTGCTTCCACCAATTTAACTGATGATAGTCGTGCAGTTGTTGAATTTGAAAGACGGTTTTAACACGGATAACTGATAACTGAATTCTTCCGTTTTAGATGATTTGGCAATACTCTGATGAGACACTAATAAAGTAGAACTAATACCCAAGATAGTGATAGCTGAAGTTAAGAATTTCATGATTAGTAATTTACATCCTACAAACTAGGTTTTTTCCAACAATCAAATAGGATTCCTGTATTATTAGGACTTACGCAAGTGTCATACCAAAAATTTGTTGTAGGGTGCGTCAGATATCAAAAATACGTTTATTTACAGGATTTATGCCGTCTGACGCACCCTACCAATATGCCAGTTGAGTAAATTCTAATTATATCTAAAAATCAGAGCTATTTATCTCATGTTGAAACTTAACCTAGTACAACCCCAATGGGTAGAAAAATCTGAAAACTTGTATTTCCTGGTTCAGATTTAAGTTTGATTTGCCCATGATGTTTATCAACGATAATATCATTAATAATATCTAAACCCAAACCGCTACCTTTACCCACTCCTTTGGTAGTGAAAAATGGTTCAAAAATCCGATTTTGAATTTCTGGGGGTATACCCAGTCCATTATCAGCAATTTCTACAATTAAATATTGATCATTTCGAGAAGTACGGATATAAATATTTCCCTTTCCTTCTAAAGCATCCACAGCATTATCAATTAAATTTGTCCATACCTGATTTAATTCACTACCAGATGTTTGAATAACAGGTAAATTCTGTTCATATTCTCGTATTATCTCAATCCCACCTTTTAATTTATGACGAAGCATAGTCAGAGTATTTTCAATTCCTTCATGAACATCAACTTGATGAACTTGAAATTGATTTGTGTGAGCATAAGATTTAACAGATTTGACTAATTCAGAAATGCGAATATTACTTTGTTCAATTTCTTTAATTAGAGTTGTAGTTATTAAATTAGCAGCTAACCAATGAATGACATCATTAATAGCATCATCAGGAATTTGAGAAGTGAGAAATTCTAGTTTTTGACTATCTAAACCAGCATCAACTAAGATTGAAGTAATTTCCCAACCTTGATTTATTTTATGTTCTTCTAACCAGTCTGTAATTTCATCTTCCAGATCGTTTTGTTGAAGTAAATTAATTTTAGTAGTAGAAATATTAGCTTGTGCTTGACTTTGGAAATCAGCTAAAAAATCTAATTGTGCTGGAGTAAATGAATATTGATTTAGTCGTAAAGCTAAAATTTGTGCTTCCTGAAAACGAGTTTGTAATTCTTCTGCTACCCTTGCTCCTGCTGCGGCTGGATTTTTCAATTCATGGGCAATTCCAGCAGATAATTTACCCAAAGATGCGAGTTTTTCCTGTTGTTGTAATTGTTGTTCAACCGTTTTTGTTCTTGCTGCAAAAGTGGAGATAACTATATCAGCTAAAGGTGGAAAAGTAGCAATAATTTGTTTAAAAGTTTTGAGTTCTAATTTGAGTACCCGACTCGCTAAAGTTGCATATCCACTAGCAATAGAATCAGCTTCTGTGAGAATAGAAAGCTCACCAATAAACTCACCGCGTTGATGTTGAGCAAGTATTTTTTCTTGTCCTCCTATTTCCTTTGTTATCCTAATTTCTCCCTCTAAAACAACGTGAAAATCATAACTCCTATCTCCTTCTTTAAATAAATAATCACCTACATTCAAATTAATCTCAGTTCCATATTTTTGTAGATGCTGTAAAACTTCATTTGATAACTTAGGAAAAAGAGTAGGAGAATTATTGGATTCTTGCAGCATAAAAACCTCATTCAAAAAAGCGGAACGATTCTACATATTGATGATGATTCTCTAAAATTTTATTGATATTAAAAATTTTTGAGACGTTATATATAACGTCTCTACATAATTTAATTGCTTTCAATTAACAGGGTAAGTAATTGTATTAGCATTAGTCAAAGTCACCAAAATTTTGACTCTTAACAAGTAAGCAATACAAAGTGAGATGGTATTCACCATTGCTAGTCCTTGTAAAGCTCAGTACACTAGGTTGCCACTACCACGTAATTGTCGCAAAGAATTGATACAAAATGGACAGTCACATTTAAATATTCTAATTGCAGCCTCGCTTTCTTCTTCCGTAAAATCCAGTTCTGTGACTGTGCTGTCAGATGGCTGTGCTGCGAGTACCATCGACTTTGGTGCAGGAGCAGCTTTTGGATCTCTCTCAGAATCGCGAATACACACAAAATCTTTAAGGCCGTGGGGATTAGTAATACAGGTACTATTATCATTGGTGTGTATTAATTGCTGGTTAAGATTAACACTAGCATGAGCCGGATTGATTATCCCTAGTGTAGACATTAATGAGGTAAAAATGGAAGACGTGGCAAACAGATTAAGTATGAGCTTCTTATTCATAAATTTCCTAAAATTCCTAAAATGAAGATAACTGACCGTCTAGGTTATGCGATTTACTATCAAAAATCAAGTACATTTTGAAAACTGCTCATCTAACGTAAATTGCTAGTTAGGAGTTTTTGAATTTTGAATTTTTCCCTATCACACTTAAAGTCATACAATTTGAATTATTCTTTAATCTCAACGGGAAGACGAACTTGAAAACAAGTATTACCGGAACAAGAGGTAAATCTGATATCACCTTTATGTTTACCAACCACAGTTCGGTAAACGAAATCCAAACCTAATCCTTTACCTTGTCCCACACTTTTAGTAGTAAAGAAAGGTTCAAAAATGCGGGATTGAATTTCTGGTGATATACCGTTTCCATTATCAATAATTTCTATCAAAACTTGTTCATTTTCGCATTTAGTCCGAATAGAAATTTGACCTTGATGACAAATCGCATCTAAAGCATTCTCAATCAGATGAGTCCATACTTGATTTAACTCACTACCATAGGCACTAATTCTAGGTAAATTACCGTATTCTTTAGTGATGATTACACTATCTTTGAATTTGTGTTGCATCATTTTCAGGGTACTTTCTAATCCATCATGAACATTCACCTCTTGCAGAGGGGCGCGATCCATGTAGGAATAATCCTGAAGTGCCTTTACAAGCTCCGAGACACGGGCTGAACCTGCTTCTAGCTCAGAAAGCAACCCCAGCCCTGTTAAAGTGGCTTCTAGCCAAGATAAAATATCTCCTAAAGACTGATTTGGTACTTGCTGGATAATTTTGTCAATGTCTTCACCATTGAGTCCCACACTCACCAAAGTAGGAGCTAATTTCCAACCATTCTTAACACCATGATCTTCTAACCAATCGATTAATTCATCTTCTTGATCGCATCGAGTCAAAGGAGCAATTTGAGCAGATTTTTGTTGACGTGCAATTACATCTTTTTGCAAAGAAGCCAAGTATCCAATTTGTTCTTTGTTCAGTTGCTGTTGACTAAGTTGAATCACCAAAGATGGTAAATTTTGAAACAGCTTTTGTAGTTCCCCAACACCGCGTCTTACCGCAGCCATTGGGTTATTCATTTCGTGAGAAAGTCCAGCGGACATTGTTCCCAAAGCTGCTAATTTTTCCCGTTGCTGGGACATAGATTGTAATTCCTGTAACCGCTGTGCCGTTGTTTGTAGAATAGAAGTAGTGACGCTAGGCATTGTAGCCAACATTTGCCAAAAGATATCTTTTTCCAATTCCAAAATATGACATGGTTGCACAGCTGTACCAGTACCTGGTAATTTGCTTTCTCCGGTTAAAAGTAGCAACTCACCAAATAAAGTTTTCGATCCATAATTTACCAAAACAATTTTTTCATTACCTATTTGTTGAGTAATTTGCACTTCACCGTCAATCAAAATAAAAACTTGATCAGCGGGATCACCAAAAGCCCGATGAATCTCACCAGCTTGAAGCCAAACTTCTTTTCCTTGTTCACACAACCAACGTAATTGTTCGTCATTTAAACTGGCAAACAATTCCACTTGACGTAAAACTTCTATATCCAACATTGCAATTAGACATCCCCAACAACAATAAACATCTAAAAAAAGAACAATTCATCTGTATTTTATCTGCGTTTATCTGCGTCCATCTGCGTTTGAATAATCCTATAAAACCTTAGCCAGATATTGATGAATAAAACTCACACAAATAGAACCTTCTCCAACGCCTGAAGCCACCCGTTTTATAGAACCATGATGAACATCACCAACTGCAAAAATACCGGGTACGCTAGTTTCTAATAAATAAGGATCTCTATCTGCATACCATCCTTTGGGACGTTTACTATCTTTTAACAAATCTGGACCAGTGAGAATAAAACCCCGTTCATCTCGTTCTACAATTCCTTCTAACCAGTCAGTATGAGGAACTGCACCGATGAAAATAAACAGGGAGTTAGCTGCAACAGTTTCCTGTTCACCGGTGACACTATTGAGAATAGTTAAAGCTTCTAAACTATCTTCCCCTTTGGCTTCCACTACACTGGAATTGAGTTGAACAATGATGTTTTCTGTTGCACTAATCTGATCAACTAGATACTGTGACATTCCCTTACCCAGATTGTCTGCACGGACTAACATATGCACTTGTTTGGCAAATTTACTAAAGTGCATGGCAGCTTGTCCGGCGGAGTTTGCACCCCCAATAATGTAGACTTGTTCGTTGCTACATTCCATTGCTTCGGTCATGGCTGCGCCGTAGTATACACCGCGACCTGTGAGTTTTTCAATGCCGGGGACGTTTAACCGTCGCCAGGATACCCCCATTGCCAACATTAAGGCATGACAAGCAATTTCTGAACCGTCTTTAAGGATGGCGTAACGATAGAAACCATCGATGCGAATTCCTACAACCTCTTGGGGGGTGAGAATTTCTACACCAAAGCGTTTGGCTTGGGTAACTCCGCGTCTGGCTAAATCTGCACCGCTAAGACCGACAGGAAAGCCTAGATAGTTCTCAATTCGGGAGCTTGTACCGGCTTGTCCTCCGGGGGCTTCTCGTTCGATCATCACAGTTTTTAGCCCTTCTGATGCACCATAAACTGCGGCGGCTAAACCGGCAGGTCCGCCACCAACAATAACTAGGTCATAAAATGGTTGTTTGGCTTGGGTTTGCAGTCCTATTTTTTCGGCGACTTGGATGTTACTAGGTTTAACTAAACGTGATCCGTCTCCCAGAATAACGAGGGGGAGGCTGAGTTTGTTTTCACCGCTGTAGTTGAGTAGTTCTTGTGCTTCTTTGTCGCGTTCAATGTCTAACCACTGATAGGGTACTTGGTTACGGGCGAGGAAATCTTTGATGTTATGGGAGTCAGGGGACCATCTATTACCGATGACGCGAATACCTGCAAAGGGTGGATGATAGGAGGCTAACCAGTCATCTAGTAAATCGTTGAGGATGGGGTATAATTTTTCTTCTGGTGGGTCCCAAGGTTTGGTTAAATAGTAATTGATATTGGTTTTATTGATGGCGGCGATCGCTGCATCCGTATCAGCGTAAGCCGTGAGTAATGCGCGTTTGGCTTCGGGAAAGATGGTGATTGCTTCTTGGAGAAATTCTATACCAGTCATTTGCGGCATTCTTTGATCCGCTAGGAATAAGGCGACTGTCTCGTTACGTAATTTTAATTCTTTGATGGCTTCTAGTGCCTGTGCGCCTGACTCTGCGCGTAAAATACGGAAGCGATCGCCATATTCTTTTCTGAGATCACGAGCGATCGCTTGTAATACTTGCGGATCATCATCCACAGTCAGAATCATTGGTTTAGCCATAATTTTCTCTGTATTTTTGCCAATTATTATGGTAATAAAAGTCTACTTAATAGATTTTTTCTCCGTATAACCTTCTAAAACTCGATTACCCATAATTAATTACAATAGCCGAATATGGAGATTTTTATCCGACATCCTATCATTAAAACTGATCATTTTTTGCAAAATTCATATATATTTTTTCCTATGGAAAATCCGGGGGAACGTAGGATAAATTCACGTAATCTTCATAAATAAACTCTTACAGTATTTACTGAAGTCGTATTACTATGTTTGAATACCTTCAGTTTTCTGCAATTGGCTGTGTAGATTCGGAATCTATACTTTGAGAAGGTTCACAAACAGAAAGGTCTGTTGTGAGATGAAGTAGATCGAGTTGCTTCATTTTTTGAGTTTTGGAAATTGTTGATTAGACATCTCCAGAAATTTAATGTCCCTCCAACAACCGGAGCATTTTAGGTTAAATTTCCGAGGTGTCTATTGCATTTGCAAGAAGTAATACCTACGAGCAAAGTTTGATAATTTGAGTTTGCAAAGCGAGTTTTTCATCTACACCAGATTTCAGCATTAGCTCTAGTTCCAAGAGCATTTTCAAACTATTTTTCAGCTTGTTTACACAACAATTAGCAACCTCTTGGCGTATGTAATACAAGCGTTTGGGATTTTTCACGTCTGCGAGTTGGGCTATTGTATTGTCGTCTTGACACCCGGTGATGATCATCTGTTTGACTGTTAGCCAAGTGCGAAAGGTAGTAGTCAGGGTAGCGGTAATCTTTAAAGCTGGTTCGTTAAAGTTAATTAAGCGTTCAACAAATTCTAATGCTTGAGCAATGTTACCCAAGCGAATGGCGTTGGCTAGTTGTAAACTATTAGCAGCACTTTCTGAGACTAATTCTTTCACCATATCTTCATTGACTGTTTTACCCAAAGCATAGGTTTTGAGCTTTTCTAGTTCGGTGAATATCAGTCGTGTATGATTGCCTGTGTAATCAATTAATACTTTGTAGGCATCGGTGGTGAGTGTTACACCTATTTCGTCAGCTAAAGTACGAGTTTGCTGTATTAATGCTTGGGTTTGCCATTGGGGAATGAGAGGAAATTCTTTTACCTGTGCGTATTCCAGTAGGAGTTTGACTGATTTATTTCTCGCGTCAGGTTTGTGAGTGTTGGTGATAAGGAGGGTATTTGTTGAGGGAATTTTGGGGAGAATGGACTCCAACTGCAACAAAATTTCTTTTGAACCAACTCCCAGTAATGTGCTGTTGGGCAAATGTACTAATCGTCCTCCACTCCCAACTGGTGGTGTCATGATATCGGATAATGCTTGAGGAATGGTTTCTTTAGATTCTGGGGGGTATTCTGTATAGTTGAAGTCTGCCCATTGTTGATCTAGAGTGTGGGTTTTTAGTTGTTTGATGGCGCGAGTTAGAAAGAATTCGTTTTCACCAAAGTATAGGTATGTTGGCATTGTAGTACGGCAATACAATTGTCGTACATGAGCGTTAGCTCTAAATATACTATGATAGGAGTTCAAAATTTGCCCTGCATCGAAAAAGGGCAGACTTTTGGCAGGTCTTAAATAGTAAAAATAAAAGTAACAAGGTATAATAATATGACTAAGCAGTAGCTAATAAAAACTTATTTCTGGGCTGTTGTGAAAACTGCTGGCATCAAAACTAACTCTGGACTACAAACACTATAAAAACAATTGGTATTATTATGTCAACAGAAAAACCATCAATTAAAGTAACCGATATTGCCGAATATATTCGTTATAAATCATGTGATCGCCGTTTCAAACTGAAGTTGAATAATTCCGAAATCGCTAAAGAATACAAGTTTATCTACAACTTGATTCAAGCAACTTCTTTAGATCTAGTTTTAGAAGCAGAAGGTCACAGAAGAGAAAAAGAATGGAAAGATTCACTTGAAAAAATGGGGTTACGTGCCTTAACTCAAGGTGATAAAAATTCAGATTCAGTGCAACCAACTAATTGGAATAACTTTGTTGAAGAGTTAAATAAATTGCCAGTTGGACAAAAAGCTTATGGACGAGAAATATCCATAAAAGGAAATCTGGGTGAGTTTAATATTAGTGGAACAATAGATTTTGCAATTATTTTATGGGAAAAAAATGAACCTAAATTGCGATTAGTGGAGTGCAAAGCATCTCGAAAAGATAGAACTTATCATCAAGTACAAGTTGCTGTATATCGAATGATTGTACGTCAGTTGATAAAAGATAATCCAGTCACTATTAATCAAGTAGAACTGAAACCTGAAAATATTGAATGTGTTGTTGTTAGAATTGATGAAAATACTAATAAAAGCCAAGATATTCTTCAATCTAAAGCTCTAAACCTGGATATTATAGAATCCGACATCAACCGTTTATTAGCTTCTGATGGTTCATTATACCGGATTGTACAAGCTAACTTAGCTGACTTAGATTATGAGTTAGATCAAAAATGTAGTGATTGTACATTGAGTGTTCATTGTTTGGCTGAAAGTGCTAGAGAACGTCGTTTAGAATTATTAGGACTAGATTCATCAATTGTGAAGTCTTTACATAAAGTAAATATTAATAATATTGATGATTTAGCTAACATTGATTTAACAGGAAATCAAGCTATTCAAATTCAACAAGATATAAGTTTTACAGAAAATTTAGAACTTCTTAAATTAAAGGCAGAAACTCGTAGACATACCCTTCCTGATGGAGATTCTGATCCAGATACTTATGATGTACAAGCATTACCAAATTATTCAGGGGGTCAAAGTCAACTTCCACAACATACAATTAATGAAGAACGTCTGATCCGTATTTATCTTTCTGTTGAATATGATTATGTTGAAAATAGAATAGGCGCGTTAGCTGCTCATGTCACGAAAAGTAAAGGAAAATTAGATCCGAAATTTATACAAAATGAAGACGGAAAATGGCAACCTCACACAAACCTTAAAGAATATATAGAAGAAGGACATGATGAAAATAATAACCCTATTTATAAAGAAAAAGAACTGGAAGGTGAAGATTTAATTGAATCTCAAACATCTGCATGGACAGGAGACTATAAAATAGATACTGGTTCTGAAAGACAGTTAATACAGGGTTTTTTAAGAAAATTAGTTGGTAGAATTGCAAAAGTAGCTAGAACAGAAAAAGCACCAATTCATTTTTATGTTTGGTCACGCCAGGAAATGACTCAACTGGTTGAAGGGTGTTCTCGTGTTGATTCTCAACTTCTAAGTAATTTGCGAGAATTACTGGGTTGTCGTGAAAGTTTAGAACAATTAATTTATTCTTGTCTTTATGATGAAGTAGATCGTCGTTATGCTTTAGGATGGACAGGAAGAGATTTAGCAGTTGTAACCTCCCTCAAATGGTTTGGGAGACGTTATCACTGGAAACGGGACATTAATGGACAACAGATTAATTTAGATCAGGCTTTTTCTCAAGATGTTTTTGACTTTAAAACTAATTTAGAAATAGATGATAGTAATCATCAATGGGCAACACCAAATTCTGAAAGTACCCATAAACATCCGTTTGAAGTTAGGCTCAGATATTTTAATTCGTTGAGTGCAGCTTATTGGCGTGCCTTGTGGGATAAACTTCCTAGCCCTAATGATCCAAACCTTGCACTAAAAGTACAAAACTTAATTAAAACCTACAACGAAGCAAATAAACCTAATTACTTAGAAGAGTATTTTCGCGCTCGTACTCATGCTATTAGGTGGATTGAAGAAGGAATTAGGTTTAAAAATTCAGATATAACTAAAGAATCTTTAGTTATTGCTGATTTATCTAAATTCAACTTAGGTATAGATGGTGCGGCTCAAGCAGCTATAGATTTTTTACGTTTAGATCAGCACGTTAAAGTAACAGATTGGATTGCAAGTCATTTAATACCACCTATATATCGTATTTCTTTGGGGCGAACAATACCTGTCAAAAATGTAGTATTCCAGGGTAACAACAAACTAACAGCAGAAATTAGTTTTGATGGATATAACATCACTTCTGAAGTCTTGCAAGCTAACTGCACAATTGCTCAAGATTCATTTGTGCGGCTTAGTCCTAGTTCTGATGATCCACATAAAGGTCAAACAATCAATCAACTTTTGTACGGTGGAAGCACCTGTGTTGTGAAAGAAATTAACTGGGATAATAAGCAGATAGAGCTTTCTGTTATCCCTGGTCAGTCACAACGTTATCAACTTTACAGTAAGTCTTATCAAGGCATAACAACACAAGTTTTCCAAAACGCAACTTTAGATGAAAGTCCTTCAGATTTTGTAGCTGGAAGAGTTGATCAAAAACTACAAAATAGTCAAGGAAATCATGTTTGTCAATGGTTAGCTCCGCAAAATCAACAAGAAAATATACAAATTCCAGCACAAACTCCTATTTTACCGAATGACCTAGAACAATATGAAAATCTACTTCAGACTTTATCACTACCAAACAATAAAATATTAGACGATAAGCAAAAAGAAGCAGTTATCAATGGACTAAATACAAGAATTCAACTGTTGCAAGGTCCACCAGGAACTGGTAAAACAGAAACAACTGCGATCGCTACTTTTATTAGGATTCTAGCGCGTCGTTCTGCTGGTGATATTGTTATTATTACGGCTCATACTCATACGGCTGTAGACAATTTACTTTTACGATTAGATAATCTTTTACCAGTATTGCAACAACACGCTGCAAAGTCTGGATTTTCTGTTCCATCAATTCAGTTAGGTAAAGTGTATTCTAAAGAAATTAAGACAACAGGTGGAAGTATAACTGATTTTTCCGCAGAATCTTGCTTTAATAAAATTAAGGATTTACGAGGTAAAAAAACAGTTAAAAAAAGAACTTATTATAACCATATAGCAGTTATTGGTGGAACAACAGGTGCAATTTTAAAAATGTTAAATACACTGCAAGCGGCTGCAAGTTTTTCTGAATCTTATCCTCAAGGTTTTCAAACAACTACTCTAATTGTTGATGAAGCAAGTATGATGGTATTCCCTCACTTTTTGGCTTTAGCTACATTAGTCAGAAATGATGGTGAGATTATGTTAGCAGGAGATCCACGCCAACTTGCTCCTATTGTTACCCATGACTGGGAAAAAGAAGATCGTCCTCCTGTTGTATTTTACCAACCTTATGTTAGTGCCTACCAAGCAATTCAAAATCTAAAAGAAAACTCAGAAGTTTTAGTAACTGATGAAGCAATTTTACGTTCATCTTTAGATAATTCTTTTCGTTTACCTTATGAAGTTCGTAAACTGATTGATCCTCTTTATCAAAAAGATGATATTCAACTAAAAGGGAGAGAAAAAGATAAAAATCCAGAAGGAAAAGAGATTGCCGGAAATTGGGAACAGCTTTTACAAGGAACAAAAGGACTTTATCTTGTTTTGCATTCTGAACGTGAATCAAAACGTAGTAATCAAATTGAAGTAGAAATAATCAAACAGATTCTTGAAACTGGAGGAGAACTTCCTGATAGTTCTACTGCAATTCTTACACCACATCGCGCTCAAAGATCACTACTAAAAACAGAATTAGCAACTTATGGAAAGGTTGTAGATGTAATTGATACTGTCGAAAAAGTTCAGGGTGGTGAACGTGATAATGTAATTGTTTCTGCAACAGCAAGTAATCCATCAGCAATTAGCAAAAATGTGGAATTTATTCTTAGTCTCAATCGCTCAAATGTTGCATTTTCAAGAGCTAAAAAACGTTTAATAATAGTTTGTTCTAAAACACTACTGGATTATATTCCAACAGAAATTGAAAACTATCAAGAAGCCATTCTTTGGAAGAATTTGCGTTCCGAATGTTCAAAACGTATTTTTACAGAACAAATCGCTGGACACACAGTTGATGTGTTTACAAATCCTTGAAATGGGAGATAGCCGCAGATAACACCAAAATGTGACAGGTTGATAATAATTATAGATAATATGAGTACCTAAAAATTATAGGCGATCGCCCCATTACCGTAGACGATCGCCTTCATTATCAGTACAATCCCCCACTCAAAACAGACTCAACTGCTTTCCCACATCACCTTAAGGCTCAACAACCGAAAGTAACTCATCTCGTTTTTTAGCCATCAACTCCAAATAATACCCACCAGAATAGGCTTCAGAATTAGTCAATCCCGTAATCCCTTGATAAAACGTCACAACATCCCCAGTATTACCCAGAACCAAAAGAGCCTTTTCACCCTTCTTAATTTTCCGAGTAACCTGTAACTGTTCCACAGGAAAGTCACCAGAACGAATAACCTTGGTTAATTCCTGGTAATATTGTTCTGCCTTAGCCTTTGACAGAAGATATTGTGTCAAGTAGTTCAAAGGAAACTCCTTTTCTAGACGAGAACGATCGCGTTTCCGCCATGAACCCTTAGTAGTAATTTTACCATCTTCATGCCAGAGAATATAATTCTTAGCTCCTCTAGAGGGAACAAACATCGCTTGAGCAAGAATTTCCAACTCAATTTTGATACCAGTAGGTAAAGCATTTTGCAGCTTTTCAAATATCAGCAGAGGTTCAGAGTGGGAGAAGAACACACCATCAGTATCACTTTCAACCTGGATACCTCCCGCTTTTTCAATCACATCAATCATGAATCGCAGAATCCGTCTACCATAGGCTGTAACCAGTGCAGCAGCTTCCATATCGTTAAAACCAACACCAGAAGTCCCATAAAAGCCAAACAACGAGTTGATTAACACTTTGAGAGCAGCTTCAGCTTGTTTAGCAGCTAAATCTCCAGCTTTTCCTAATTCTTTGAGTCTGAGTCGTTCCCTGGTGAGATAATCGAGAATACTTAACCCCACTCGTCGCGTATCTTTGCGGGAGCAAATCCCATATTTAAGCATAATGCTGGGATACAGACTGGAAACATCAATTTTGGCAATGTGTTTGTGTAAACCTGGTACAGAAATTACCAGTCCTCCCTCAAATTTCAACTTCGGATCAGCAGTTGGTTTGTAACCTGGATATTGTCTTTCTAAAACTCGCTGCCATTTAGTACCATTACCAGTCAGCGATAGTTGTTGTAAGTTCATACCTGGTACTATCAGCGATTCATAGTAATAGGAAGGAACTAATTTATCAGCAATTAATTTGGTATCTTCTAGGTCATAAATTAGGTATTTTCTGATTGTTTCCCATCCTTGAGAACCTGCACCTTCACCCCAACAATGTTGAATTTCTTGGGGTGTTAAAACCAATCTAGCAGATTCTCGCAATCCCATTTCTATGACTGCACTTTTTAGGGAATGTTGATATAATGCTTTATTGACAAAATCCCATCTGAGGACACAAATATAAACATCAATATGTTGGCTGTTGCTGATGAATATTTCGGAAATATTTAGGGTTTGCTGAATAAAACTAAAACCGTTTATTAATAAGGGTTTTGCGAATTTTTAGAACAAAAAAGTGCAAGGGTTTGGCAAATTGAGTCTCAAAACAGTTGCATTTTTCCTTGTCGGATATAGGAAATTAAGTATATCCAGATGGCTGAAACTGTTCCCTGTTCCCTGTTCCCTGTTCCCTACCCTCACAGACAACTTTTTCAGCAAGCCCTATTTATATGCTTTATTGATACTTGATTATTAAAACCATAAGTTTTAATTTACTCTGAATGTAGTTTACTTATGTTACTTTTTGAAGTGCGGAATGTGGGATTAATGATATCTCTATTCAAGAGAGCGATCGCAAATTTCGACAGTGATTAACCTGTTAATTTACCGTCCATTTGGAGAACGGGAAAAAGAACGGCAGCGGATGGTAGAAAGTTCGAGATATACGAGAATAATCAACCCAAATTACTACCATCTTGCTGATTTATAACTAATCGCAAAACTGATAAACCCAAAATTATTAAAAATAACACCAAACCAATTGTACAAGCATAGCTAATTTCTAAATTATTAAATGCCTGTTCATACAAATAATAAACAATTGTCTTGGAACTATTCAGGGGACCACCTCCAGTCATAATATAAACCTCTTCAAAAACTTTAGTAGCAGAAATTGCCGAAATTACCGCTACCAAAGCTAAATAAGGCTGCATTAAAGGAATGGTAATATCTAAATGTTTACGAATACCATCTGAACCATCAATTGCAGCAGCTTCGTAAATATCAGCCGGAATAGATTGCAATCCCGCTAAATAAATTACCATATAATATCCTAGACCTTTCCAAATAGTTACAGCCATAACGCTGGCTAAGGAAATTGGGATAATTCCTAATATTTTAGCTGGACTAGTTAACCAAGGAATACCTTCGGGAAATAGCCCCAAAGTTTTGAAAAATTGATTTAATAAACCATTCTCTGCATACAGCCATTTCCAAGCAATTCCTGCAACTATCATGGAAATTACTACAGGTGTATAATATGCAGTTCTAAACCAATTCATTCCTCGCAATTTTTGATTGACTAAAATCGCTAAAATTAGGGGTGCAATTACCAAAATTGGGACAACACCAACAAGATAAAGAAAGGTATTTTCTAAAGTTTTCCAAAAAACAGCATCTTTCCACAAACGCAGAAAGTTATCAAATCCCACTAATTTAGGTGCTTCCCCAATATCTTGATAACTCGTAAAACTAAGGTAAAATGCTTGCAGAGCCGGCCAGAACACAGTTAAACTTAATATAATTAAAGCTGGCAATAAAAATAAATAAGGCGTTAATTTTTGTTGAATAAAAATCCAGTTTTGGGATGTTAATTGCTTCATCATATCTCAATATTATATAGTGATCCGATTTGATTCATGTCCGCGTAGCGTGGCGAAGCCATATTTTTCGTTGAGGCAGGGAACAGGGAACAGGGAACTAAGTTTACGTAGGCAAAGGTTTTTGATTTCCCTTAACTGACAAGTATGGCATTATATAGGGCTTGCTGAACAATTATCATATCTATTAGGGCTTGGGAATAGGGATTGACGCTCCCTGTGCCTTATAGAGAGGAGAGACGGTCATTTCTCCACAAGCGTTAAAAATTCTCTGGCAACTGGCAGGGTATTGAAGGTATAAATTAGTCAAAATTCTAATTAAACTATCCCAGTACTTGGCTGTATCATGTCTTTCTCAAGAAAGCATAGTAATTTTATTGGTGGCATTTTTCTATAATAATAGAGGATCATTATCTCAATTCAAGATAATGTTATTAATAACTTGATATCAGGTCAGATGCAATTTATCAGAGTTTATGAATCAAATTTATGAGCAAAATTATGGAAAAACTATTTTTCAATTAATGTTACTGGCACTTAATTGATAGCTGATAACCGATAACTGATAACAGATAAGTGAAAAAAATAGCATCAGAATACAAAGCTAATTTACTAGTGGTTGATGATCATCCTGACAACTTACGTGTACTATCTGCAATTCTTGGGCAGGAAGGGTACAAGGTCAGAAAAGCAATCAGCGCAGAAGTTGCATTAAATACAGTTAAAGTTGAAATTCCTGATTTAATTCTGCTAGATATCAAGATGCCAAAAATTGATGGCTACACCATTTGTGCAGTGCTAAAACAAAATGATGCCACTCGTGATATTCCCGTCATTTTCTTAAGTGCCTTGGATACTACTGCTGACAGGGTAAAAGGATTTGAAGTGGGCGGTGTTGACTACATTACTAAACCTTTTCAAGCTGAAGATGTATTAGCGAGAATTAAACATCAACTTACTATTGTCAGACAGCGCCAGGAACTTTATGAGCATAATCAGAACTTAATTAAAGAAATTCAGTATCGCAAACAAATTGAATCCAAACTAAAATTGTTACTGACAACGATTAATTTAGTTAGTCAAGCCCCTAATTTAGATCATGCTATAGAAGCTGTTCTCCGGGAAGTTTGCCGGACGATTAATTGGGACTATGGCGAGGCTTGGATTACTAAACCAGATAATACGGGATTACAACTAGGTCACGCTTATTATAATTGTTATGATCAAGAATTAACAAGGTTTCATCAAGCAAGTTTAGCGTACAGTTTTCCCTATGGATTTAAACTTATAGGACGAGTTTGGTCAACTCAAGAAACAGAATGGATTGAAGATATTTCCCAAGTGCAGGAAAATGTATTTTCACGGATTAAACTTGTCCAGGATACAGGATTAAAGACTGTATTTGCTGTACCAATTACTATAGAAGGAAGGGTGCTTGTGATTATGTGTTTATTTCAGCGATCATCCTTACTATACAATCCAGAATTAGTAGAGTTGGTAAGTGCAGTTGCTCTAGAATTAAGTGGCTTTATTGGACGCAAAAAAACGGAAGAAGCTCTGAAACAAGCAAATAAAGAGTTATTAAGGTTGGCAAATATAGATGGATTAACAGGAATTGCCAACCGCCGCTGTTTTGATAAATCACTTTCTCGTGAGTGGCTAAGACTGAAAAGGGAAGAATCACCCTTGACACTGCTACTAAGCGATATCGATTATTTTAAATTATACAATGATTATTATGGTCATCAAGCGGGTGATGAATGTCTGCGGCGAATAGCCAAAGCAATAGCAGAAAGTTGCAAACGTCCTGCGGATTTAGTAGCTCGTTATGGTGGTGAAGAGTTTGCTATCTTGTTACCTAATACCGATTTAGATGGAGCAATTTATATTACTCAACAAATTCAACAAGAAATAGCCAGTATGGCGATTCCTCACCAATGTTCTGATGTCAGTAATCAAGTTACTTTGAGTATTGGTCTTGTCAGTATGATTCCTACTAATGAAACTTCACGAGAAATCATGATTGCCGCAGCAGATAAGGCACTTTATCAGGCTAAAGACCAAGGACGGAACACCTATTGTATTTATCATTCTCAAGAATAGTCTGTGATATGGCTGTGCCTTTGTTTATAACACGTACACAACTGATGGAATTTCAGCGCCAGGTTTTAATCCGCTTTGTCTGGCGCTATTTTTTTTGAAAAAATTACCTCCAGTGAAGGTCAATCACCGGAGGATAGAATCCAAGACATTGGAATGTGGACTAGTCTTGATATCAGCTTATCTTGCTGATCAACCTATTTACTCTATCAGAAGGAAAGGATTTTTGCTAATTGTTAATATGTCAAATGAAGTATTTTTGTAAGAATTCAGGTGAGGCGATCAGATCCCCGACTTCTTTTGTTTATTGTGTTCATAAATGATAAATTGTTACCATTTTCTGCGGTAGATTAAATTTCTGGAAATTCAATTTCTGTAGAATTACCTTAATTGACTGAGGAAAATAATCAAAAAAAAAGACCCTTGGTGATATACCAAGGGATTCTGCAAGTCGGAATTATCGCACAAAGACATTCGCGCATCCAGAATAGCAATGCAACACTGTAATAATCTGCCAAAATGCCATAAATATAAAATCTCAGTATTAACCAATAATATTCAGAGCAAAAAAGCAAAGATTATATACATGATAGGTTGTTATGGAAAGAGATTATACTAATGAGTGTATGGTTCTTTGGTGATGTAGCGTCTTCAGGAAAAACTCATGAGAGCGATCGCCACTGCCAAAGCTATAATCAAAAATACAAATAAGTAGGATATATTAACTTTACTTACGTATTTTCATCCTGGTGCGAAATAATAAATTAAGATATGGCGATAGCAAAGCGCTCCGTAGGAATCGCGATTGATTTTGGTACTAGCAACACAGTCATTACTCGCTGGAACCCCGTTACCCAGCAGTCAGAAACCCTGACTTTGCCCGGTTTATCCATTCAACAAAGTCTCAATCCCCCCATGATTCCCAGCTTAGTCTATGTAGAAGAGGCGAGTCAGGGTAAAATCTTAGTTGGGCAGCAAGTGCGCGATCGCGGTCTGGATCTCAAAGGTGATACCAGATTTTTCCGTAGTTTTAAACGGGGAATAGGCGCGAATATTCAGGGTTTTTTACCCGAACTAGATGGGGAAATGATCACTTTTGAAAAAGTCGGCAAATGGTTTTTAACTAGGATAATCAAAGAATTAGCACCAATGGAAGGGGGTTTAGATTCTTTGGTGTTAACTGTACCTGTAGACAGTTTTGAAGCTTATCGCTACTGGTTAGGCAGAGTTTGTCAAGCCCTACCTGTAAAAGAAGTGCGGATGTTAGATGAACCCACGGCCGCAGCTTTAGGTTATGGTTTAGCAGCACAAGAAAATCTGTTAGTAATTGACTTTGGTGGTGGGACTCTTGATTTGTCCCTAGTGACTTTAGATCAAAATGCCCAAGCTAATCCTAAACCTGTGGGATTTTTGTTGAAGTGGGGTGATAAATCCCTAGCTGAAGACTCAAAACAAAAGGTAAAAACAGCACGTGTATTGGCAAAAGCAGGGCAAAATTTAGGTGGTACAGATATTGATAATTGGATAGTTGATTATTTCGCTAAAACTCAAGGATTGCCGGTAAATGCTGTGATTGCTCGATTAGCAGAACGGGTAAAAATTCAGTTATCTACCCAAAATCAAGCCAGTGAAGTTTATTTTAATGATGAAACTTTTGAAAGTTATGAATTGGATCTTAACCGTCAGACTTTAGAAAATATTCTCAAAGAAAATGGATTTTTTGATAAGTTACATGATGCGATGATGACTTTATTGCAGCAAGCCCGTCGTCAAGCCATAGAATTGGATGATATTAATGCAGTTTTATTAGTGGGCGGATCTGTGCAGTTACCCGCAGTGCAGACATGGGTAAGCCAATATTTTGAACCTGAAAAAATCCGCTGTGAACGTCCTTTTGAAGCGATCGCTCAAGGTGCGTTGCAAATCACACAAGGCTTAGAAATCAAGGACTATCTTTACCATAGCTATGGTGTGCGTTATTGGGATCGTCGTCATCAACGCCACAGTTGGCAACCAATTATTAAAACTGGTCAAGCTTATCCCATGAGTCAACCAGTAGAATTAGTTTTGGGTGCGTCTAGGGAAAATCAACCCAGTATTGAGTTAATTATCGGAGAATTGGGCGCTCAAACTGGAGGTACAGAAGTTTATTTTGATGGCGATCGCCTCATTACGCGTCAATTGGAAAGTTTTGCTACCACAGTTAGACCCCTAAATGATACAGAAAATGGTAAGAAAATTGCTAAACTCAGCCCCCCAGGTTTTCCAGGAAGCGATCGCATTAAAGTTCTGTTTCAAGTTGATGCCCAAGGCTTTTTACGCATTACCATTGAGGATTTGTTAACAAATAATACCCTCGCAGAAAATCAACTTGTCACACAATTGACTTAAACATTGAGGTTCAAATCATTGCAGTGCCGAATGTGGCATCAAAACGAAAAACCGGGGAACTTTAACGCTACCCGGTTTTTTAATCTAGAGTATAGCCTAGCGATACCCAATTGTCATCCTGCTAAATTAAACTTTAGCAGCCGCTCTCATTACCAATTCACCTTTAGCATACTTAGCAGCAAAATCTTCTAAAGAAACTTGCTTAATCTTGCTTGCGTTACCAGCAGTACCAAACTGTACATAACGGTCAGCACAAACCTTTTGCATATACTTAATAGAAGGCTTGAGGAAGTGACGAGGATCAAATTCCTTGGGATTAGAAGCCAAAGCTTCACGGACAGCCGCAGTAATAGCCAAACGGTTATCAGTGTCGATATTTACCTTACGAACACCACTCTTGATACCTTTTTGAATTTCTTCTACAGGTACACCGTAAGTTTCAGGAATAGCACCACCAAATTGGTTAATCAGTGCAATCAAATCTTCGGGTACAGAAGAAGAACCGTGCATTACCAAGTGGGTGTTAGGTAAACGGCGGTGAATTTCTTCAATGCGGCTGATAGCCAAAATTTCACCAGTAGGCTTACGGGTAAACTTGTAAGCACCGTGGCTAGTACCGATAGCAACAGCCAAAGCATCTACTTGAGTTGCTTCTACGAAGTTAACAGCTTCATCGGGGTCGGTTAACAGTTGAGAATGGTCTAGTGTACCTTCAAAACCGTGACCATCTTCAGCTTCACCAGCACCGGTTTCCAGAGAACCTAAGCAACCTAGTTCACCTTCAACGCTGACACCCAAGGAGTGAGCGACGTTGACAACTTCACTAGTAACTTTGACGTTATATTCAAAACTGGCTGGGGTCTTAGCATCAGCTTCCAAAGAACCATCCATCATCACACTAGTGAAATTGTTCTTAATTGCTGAATAGCAGGTAGAAGGAGCATTACCATGATCTTGGTGCATGACAATGGGAATTTGAGGATAGGTTTCTACCGCAGCCAAAATCAGGTGGCGCAAGAAGTTTTCACCGGCATAATTACGAGCGCCGCGAGAAGCTTGTAGAATTACGGGGCTATCTGTGTCAGCCGCCGCTTTCATAATTGCTTGAATTTGTTCTAAGTTGTTAACGTTAAAAGCGGGAATGCCGTAACCGTTTTCAGCAGCGTGATCCAAAAGCAACCGCATTGGTACAAGCGCCATATATAATCCTCCTAATTTGGATATTAGCCAGTCAGTTTAATAGAAGCGTAATATTTATCTTAATGTAATTGTTACGCTAATCTTAAGGTTTTTTTCAACTTACAGGAAATTATAACTAGTCTAGGGTGTTTATGTTGAAAAAGTTTACGGCTGTACTGTATCGACATTAATCTATGATTTGCAGGTACTGTTGTACTGTTAGCTACTGTCAACACTGTTGGCTTAGTAGCTTGATATACAAATAATTGGGAATAGAGAGTAGGTAAAGAATTTTCTCCCCAGTCCCCAGTCCCCAGTCCCCAGTCCCTAATCCCCAGTCCCCAGTCTCCTGACTCTTGCTTCCTGTCCTACTAATGCCAAAATAGCAATCGCATAAGGTAACATCAATAAAAATTGATAGGGAATATTTGCGCCCAAGGCTTGTATTCTCAGTTGCAAAGCTTCCGTTGCACCAAATAACAAACAAGCTAAAGCAGTACCTTGTGGATGCCATCTACCCAATATTAAAGCGGCAATGGCAATAAATCCTTTACCAGCACTCATCCCCTCCGCAAAAAATCTTACCTGTATTAAGCTGAGATTCGCGCCCCCTAAACTCGCCAGACAGCCACTAATAATTACAGCCAAGTAACGCACTGATACTACTGAGACTCCTGCTGTATCCGCCGCTTGGGGATACTCTCCTACAGCCCGTAAGGTTAAGCCAAAGCTGGTGTAAAACAATATATAATTAGTTAATGCAATAAGTAAAAATAGTAAATAAAATAAAATATCTTGCTGAAATAAAAGATTGCCAATCACGGGAATGTTAGCTAAACCGGGAATAATGAACGGTTTAATTTCTGGTAATCTTTGGGTACTATTACCTGAAAATACTAACCGCGCCAAAAATGATGTCATTCCCGATGCGACAAGATTAATTGCTAACCCAGAAACTAACTGATTAACGCCCAAATTCACACATAAGAAAGCGTGCAACATTCCTACCAGTCCGCCAACAATTAAGCTGGCTAAAATACCCAGCCAAGGATTACCAGAGTAAAAACTTGTCACAGCAGCAGTAAAAGCACCAGTAAGTAACATTCCTTCTAAAGCAATATTTAATACTCCTGAACGTTCAGAATATAAGCCTCCCAACGCAGCATAAGCTAGAGGTATAGCTAGATGGAAACTCGCAATGAGATAATCAGAAAAGAAGTTCAGCTTGTTCATAAATTATAGGTAATGGGTAGGCTGGGAAGCTGGCAATAATATAATAAGTTCCACTAATTAGTAAAGATTAGTTGCTTTTTGTTGTTAATTGCTTTTTTCCATTGCAAGCTATCCCTTAGCAGTTGCCAGCCCTAAAAGCACTTATATACAGGTGTATATCTATCGAGCAGCAAAGCTCACAAACGGACATGATATAAATATTTGATTACTAAATTGATTTAAAATTCCTGTATGTCAGTATTTAAACCTGAAGATTGCTTGATTTTAGTCGTCGATGATGTTAAATTAAATTTGCAAGTTGTTGCTAACATCTTAGACAAAGTAGGCTATGAAATCACCTTAGTTTCCAATGGATATCAAGCCTTAGAACGAGTCCAATCTGCTCGTCCAGATTTAATATTATTGGACTTGATGATGCCAGATATAAATGGCTTAGAGGTATGTGAAAAAATCCAAGCTAATCCAGAATTAGCAGATATTCCTATTATTTTTCTGTCCGCGAGTCAAGAGCAAGAACATTTACTGAAAGCCTTTGAAAAAGGTGCAGTTGATTATGTCACTAAACCATTTCATACAGCGGAACTTCTAGCTCGTGTGAGAATGCATTTAGAATTAAAATATTCGCGGCAGAAATTAAAAAAATTACTAGAAGAACAGAAGGAATTAGTCCAAGAATTGGAAAGATTAGCTAATACCGATCCATTAACTGGAATTTGGAATCGCCGTTATCTTTTAATAATAGCCGAGCAAGAAATCAAGCGGAGTCAGCGATATAATTTTGCATTTTCTGTACTCTTAATAGATATTGACCATTTTAAAAAAGTTAACGATACCTATGGACATAATATCGGAGATGAAGCAATTATTTTCATGACAACAACCGTCCTCGATCATTTGCGTCAAGTAGATTGTTTTGGTAGATTTGGCGGTGAAGAATTTATAGTATTATTACCAGAAACAGATATAGACGAAGCTGTAGTGGTTGCTGAACGCATTCGAGAACAGATTAGTAATAAATCCATTTCTATGGAAGATAAAAAAGTTTCAATTACAGTCAGTATTGGTGTGGCCAGTTATAACTTGGGAGATAAAACCATTGATGTTATCATTCAAAGAGCGGATCAAGCAGTTTATCAAGCGAAGAACCAAGGACGCAACCGAGTAATTGCTAATGACAGCAGGGAACAGGGAATAGGGAATAGAGAACAGCACAGTCTTGGGTTTTCCCCTAGTGGAGAGACTGGGGAAGAACAGAGTTCAAATTCTCTTGATAGATAGCTTTCTTCGTAAATTTTGTAACTCATTTATCTGCAATCTGCTGTATATTTATTAAATAGGTATTAGAGTAGCTATTGCTTGTTTTACAGATGGAAACTGCTCAATTATTAAAGGTAACTGTTCCATATCAAAAGCATTTAACTTAGTTTGCAAAGAATCAGCATAATTAACCAATAACTGACACTGATACTCGTGTCCCCATAGCTTTAGACGCTGAATAAATTGCTTTAGCTCACGCATTTTTAGTGTTTTACGTAAACTATCCCATACAATTTCTTCTTCCTGCTGTAACTTGATTAATAATTCTGATAAATTAATGGGATTATTTAATAATTGTGGTTTTTCACTATTGGTGTCAGACCTATCTAATTGCTGCCTCATTTCAACATTAATCACAGTTAGTAAATATTTCTTAAATTCTTGAACAAGTTGGATACAGCTAATAGGTTTAGATAAGAATCCCTCACAGATTTGTTCAAGTTCATATTTTTCTTGAGCTTGAGACGAAGCAGTGAGAATGATGATAGGAATATTTTTGGTTTTTTGATCCTGTTTAAGATGTTGTGCTGTTTCTTTTCCATCCATGCGGGGCATTCTCAGATCCAGTAAAATCAAATCTGGGAGGTGTAATTGAGCTAAATTAATCGCCTGTTGTCCATCTTTTGCCAGTAGAATTAGATGATGAGTTTTATGAAAATATCCCTTGATTAATTCCCGATTTGATGCCACATCATCTACAACTAATATCGTGCTAGGGGTAAACTGGTTTAAATCATCATCTTGAGAGGATTCCACAACTATTTCTTTCAACCCAATGGCAGGTGAAACTGCTGGAAAAACCAAAGTAAAAATACTGCCTTTTCCCAATTCACTTTGGAGTGCGATTATTCCCCCCATCATATTCATCAATCGTTTAGTAATTGCCAATCCTAAACCTGTACCACTATATTTACGATTAGTTTGTGCTGAACTTTGGAAAAATGCTTCAAAAATGCTTTGTTGTTGTTCACGAGCAATACCAATACCTGTATCTTCAACGGCAATTTCCAGCCAAATTTTTTCTTCTGTATTTGTAGAATAGGTTTGAGCGCGGATACATATTTGAATGTATCCTTTTTCTGTGAATTTTAAAGCATTACCAATAACATTGAAAAGGATTTGCCGTAACCGAACTTCATCAATATCAATAACTTGAGGTACTTTATCTTCAATAACTGATTGCAGGATTAAATTTTTATCGGTTGCATTGGGGCTAAATATTTGTAATACTTCTTTGATTAGTTCTCGTAAATCAACAGGTTCATAGTAAAGTTCTAACTTACCTGCTTCAATTTTAGATAGATCAAGAATATCATTAATCAATGCCAGTAGAGTTCTACCACTAGAGGCAATGGCTTGAACATAAGAGGCGATTAGAGGTTCTTTCACCTCGGATTGCAATAAATCGGCAAAACCCAAAATAGCATTCATCGGGGTGCGAATTTCGTGACTCATATTAGCCAGAAATTCGCTTTTGGCTTGGTTAGCAGTTTCGGCTTGCCGTTTTGCTTCCTCTAGCGCCAAATTTTTCAGCGTCAGTTCTTTTTCGGCGTGTTTGCGAGCCGTGATATCCATAATCACAGCTAAAAATACTCTTTCTCCCCATTGTTCCATTAGTTGCAAGTGAACTTCCGCAGGATAGCAACTGCCATCAGCACGACAATGAAGGGACTGAAAGTGAATAATTTTTGTTTGGCCAGTTAATAACGGAGCAATTAAAGATTGAAATTTAGCTGCTGTCATTTCTGGCTTAATATCCAGAGGTGTCATCTGCTGCATCTGTGGGAGAGAGTAGCCTAAATTTTGCAGTCCTCCTTGATTAGCGTATTTAAATCTGAATGTTTCCGCGTCAAAGACATAAATTTCATTCAGACTGGCTTCTAGTAGATTTGACAGGTAAATTTTTTCAGTTTCTGCGGCTTTGCGATCGCTGATATTCTCAACAAGATAGGAAAAACGAGGGCAATTGCTATCAGAAATGCCAATATAAGAAACGGTAACAGATAACCATGTTACATTTCCATCTCCAATGTGCTGATACTCAAACCGTACTGGTTGACTTGTGCGTTGACTTTCTCGATAGTGAGTTATCCAAGTATGAATATCCTCTGGAAGTATCCCCATTTGACTGGCAAGTTGATTGTGCATTGCTTCTGGGGTCGTGCCGAAAAACCGAGCAGTTGCAGAGTTATCAGATAAATGCAAGATGTCATCATCTAGTAATTCCACCACACCCATCATCATTGGTGCAGAATCATAAAAGCTCCGCACAGTTGCCTCTCTTTCTCTAAGAGCGGCTTCGGCTTGTTTAGTGCGGACTAATTCTTGTTGTAAACGCTGATTGGCTGCTTGCAGTTCTAGAGTCCGTTTGGTGACTTTTGCTTCTAGTTCTGCATTAGCTGTTTGGACTTGTTCAAGTGAAGGATTTGCCGATTCCATAATTCAACCCAGAACTTGAGTGTATTAATACTCTTTTATTGTTCCCTAAATATTGCTCTAGCACACCAAACAAGTTATCAATCAAGGATTCTTCTATTTTTAGTAAAAGTAGTGATCTTGATCACATTTATACAATGATATTAATCACTTAACAATATAGATAAAATCACTGACTATCACCTAATAATATCAGCCATAAACTGAACGCATATCACAGATGTACCTTATCTTAGTCACTTTCCAATTCCTAAAAATCAGCGAATATTAATTATATTAAGCCACACATAGAAAATATCCATGCCGTTGATTAATTGTATTTTTAACCAAAATTTTCCGCAAGTTTCTCAGCCTGGAAGTCAAATCAGCACCCAAAGCGATAATGATAATATTTATACGTTAGAAGATTTGATTCAAACTCTGGAAGAAGTAGCTAACTATTTAGGGCTTGCTGAAAAAGTCTTTTCGTGAAGGCTAGGAGTCAGGAGGAAGAATTAGAAGGAGATAAGAATAGTCTCAAATTTCAGAAAGTGATAGGTTTTTAATGGCTTCAATGCTTATTCCTTGCACCTAATTCACTTTTTTAACTCTGCAACTCTTAATATATATAGGTTTTCGGTTTATATGCCTGACGGCACGCTCCGCGAACAGTAAGCCGTAATTAAATATGCGTGGTTTGAAACCCTTGTAGGGACAATTCATGAATTGTCCCTACATTCATTTTCGGAGATGTCTAATAGACATAGGAGTTATACCATTTCTTTATGAGGCTGCGCTGAATTTTGTAACCTTGTCTTTTCCTCCTCTGTGTTCTCTGTGTCTCTGTGGTTCGTTCCTTTCTAAATTTGGCGCATCTTTATACAGAATTGGTATTAGGAGTGAAAATTAAATGTGCGTTTCCTAGAACCCTTGTAGAGACGTTCCATGGAGCGTCTCTAGTACACTGCGGCGTAAGTTAAGGGACTATTCTCAATCGTTCAAAAGCTGATTCCATATTACTTTTGACTTTTGACTTTTGACTTTTGACTTTTGACTTCCGCGAAGCGGTACTAGATTCTTTTCTGGAGATGTCTAATAATATTAACAACTCCCAGCCCAAGTTATCCATGTATGGGATAAGCCTATGAGTAGAACTTCCTTGCTTGTCTCCGGTGGAGTGGTAATTGCATTAGTTAAATCTGCATCATTTAGTTCTGATTCCTCGATATTGCTACCAATCAAATTTGCTTTTTGAAGATTCGCACTACTGAAATCAGCACCACTTGTATCCGCTTCACTGAGATTTGCATCCATTAAATTAGCAAACTTTAAATTTGCGCCACGCAAATCTGCATGACTGAGGTTAGTTTCCTGGAAATTCACCCTCATTAAATCAGCACCAATTAAATTGACTTCACTCAAGTTCGCACCTTGCAAATTTGCGCCATTTAGGTCAGCATTAGTCAAATTTGCACGACTCAAATTACATTTACTCAAGTTGGCTTCACTTAAATCAGCACCACTCAAGTCAGCTTCAGATAAATTGACACCTCTTAAGTCAGCTTTTGTTAACTTTGCTTGATGCAGATTTGCTCCCTTAAAATTCCGTTTTCCTGATGTATATTGGCTCAGGAATCTTTTAGCATCCATAATTTTACCTCTTTTATGTCTATAGGTAAGTTCAACACTCCTCAAACTACACAAAAGACATTTGGGTAATTCTATTGTCCTCAATATTTTGAGATTTTCAATGTTTTCTTCATAGAAAGATACTTAACTTAATACATTATCAAATCCCCTATTTTTCCAAAAAATTCAGAAATTTTCTTGATTAAGGTTAAAATCTACTTAGTGAAAGCAGAAACAAGAAATATTCAGATGACGGCTAATTTGATATCTACCAATATTCCTGATTTTCTCAGTATCTTAACTCAAACAGCGATCGCTTATCGACAGGGAAATAAACTTCCTACTGCGGAGTTAGTAGTGAATGCGTTGTTACAAGCCGAAAAAACTGCCAAGCAGCAACACCTAAATTATCCTTTTGATTCTCTCATCGGTAAATGGCGGCTTTGTTTTGCTACTGGTACTAAAAAAGTGAGAAAGCGGGGGGGAATTATTTTGGGTAAGGGTTTCTATGTGCCAAAATTGGCCGCAGCTTATATTTCTTTTAGTGCTAATAGCGAAATTACTAATCAAGCAAAATTAGGTTCGCTGTTGTTGAAACTCACCGGACCAGCACAATATCCAGGAAAGAAAAATCTCTTAGCTTTTGATTTTACTCAAATGGAAATTAGTTTATTTGGTCGTGTTGTTTATCATCAGCCGATTCGTTCTGGTAAGGTTAAATCTGAGGATTTTTACAGCCAGTCTATAGCTAAATTACCATTTTTTGCCTTCTTTTTAGCAACGGAAGATTTTATTGCCGCCCGTGGTAGAGGTGGGGGTTTGGCTATTTGGATTAAAGAAAGTTAGAACAATTAAACATTAAAAATGAAATAAAAGTTAAAAGATAAGGATAGATCCCCGACTTCTTGAAGAAGTCGGGGATCTGGCACTAATTTATAATAGAGATCGCTCGATCACTTCACTCACTAATTGATTACCTTTAAGGTTAAAATGAATATTATCTTGATATAAGCTTTTGGGATTTTTCATTGTGTTTAATTCTGGGAGAAAATCAATGTAGGTAATTTGCTGTGATTGAGCAAAATCACTGAGACGTTTACGGGCTACAATTTCATAATCACGGGGTCCTGGTTCGCCAATTTCTCTCAATAAAGGAGTCATGGCAAGTATAAACTTACTGTTATTTTCTTGGGCAAAACTGTGAATTTTACCAATCGCTTTTAAATTAATATCTACGCGATCACCCGCTTCTTTTTGAACTGCTTCTAGTTCAGGTATGGGTTTTTGTTTAAATAAGTACCGATTTAAAACTTCTATAATTGCTAAAGGCGGTTTACGATCTGGGTAATTGCGATCGCGTCCCACTGGTAAGGATGTAGGAGCAGTAGCAAATAAATCATCTGTATTAATTAATAACACCATGACTTGAGCTTGAAAACTGCCAAACCGCTGCAAATAAGCTAATTCATTTCTTGGTCCCCAGGAGTTAGCTGAAGCATTTAGCACTTCTACCTGTTGGTAATTACTCTTAACTGCCAAGGAAGTCATCATCAAACTAGAGATGGTATTTTGTTGATCTGTCCACCAACCACCGTTAGCAATAGAATCACCTAACAGCAAAATTCGCAGTGTTGAAGGTTGAGGTAACTTTTGTAATGGCGCACTTCGCATAGAATACTCATTAATTTCAATGCGATTTCCCATTCTGCGGGTGTGTTGATTGGGTGCTAATAAATAACCAATTTGTTCATCACCAATATAAACCAAGGGATTACCAAAACCAAACAGCGATCGCAATCCCAACTCTATCACTGCAAATAACCCCACAAATACTACCAAAATCACCATCAACACTACTTTCACCTGCAATACCTTTCAACATACGTGTTTAATTAGACTAAAATAATTCGTAATTCATAATTCGCAGGGAACAGGGGGGAAATGGGGAAGTAGAGGAGGAAAGGGAAGTTGATAACCCAATCACCAATTACCAATCACCTATTCCCAAAATATGGGGTGAAAGTCCCCCTGCTTCTACAAGCAGCGGGTTTTGTGTCGGGGTAAAATCCCCGTTGCAAAACTTAATTCTACATTCTAAATTCTAAATTCTTCATTCTTTTAACATTATTAGCCCCTAGTAAGGACTACAATCAAAGCGAACAGGATAGTCATGTAACAAAGGAGGCTTACAAAAGTATGTCCGACTTAAATCGCGGAATTATGAAATTTGAAGGTGCAGATTCACCAAAAGTCGTCACAATCTCCACCGTGTTAGTTTTGGGTTCAATCGCAGCACTCATTATCTGGGCGTTGCAATCTGCCTATGCTATAGGCTAAAATCACTGATAAGCGCAGAGGACACTGGCAACAAGGATTGACCTAGCTGTCCAGTGTCCATTAAGCCATCAATTAGACTGTCAAAAAAAATAATTAAAAATTAGATTTGCTATTTGCGATTTTAGATGCAATATAAATCTAAAATTCATAATAAACAATAAATGTTTCAGCTTTGGGGTTTATTAGTTATTTTAATTACCTGTCCACTCTTAGGGGCAATGCCGCTAATTAGTTGGATCACCTACGCTATCAAGCGTCAGCGGTTATCACAAATCGGGACAGGAAATATTAGCGTCTCCGCCGCCTTCTATCACGGTGGTAAACTGGTGGGTATTCTGGCAGTGATGTCAGAAGCTTTGAAAGGAATTGCAGCGGTATCCATCGCCCGTTTTTTCTTTCCAGAAGGTTCATTTTGGGAATTAATTGCGTTAATTTCCCTGGTGACAGGCAGGTATACTTTTGGTAGAGGTGCAGGAACGACAAACGTAGTTTGGGGATTTTTGTTCCACGATCCCCTGATTGCAGCATTTGTCAGTTTAATAGCCGCCATCGGTTTTATTGTTCTGCGTTCCAGACGGACAATTAAATTCGGGGTTTTGATCTTATTTCCCGTCTTGGTGGCGATTCTGCATTTTAATGATTTTCCCAGAATTGTCGCTGCATTTGCGTTAGCAGGTTTACTAGGATGGATTTATACGCAAATCCCCGATGATATGGATCTGCCGGCAGCAGAAGCTGACGCGCAAACGCAACCGATGATGGAATATTTAAGCAGTGGTGAGCCAGCGATTATCACTTTAGATGATGAACTAGAACCAGAGGTATTTGGAGCTAAGGCAGCTACCTTATCCCAAGTTAAACGTTGGGGTTATCCAGTGCCAAAAGGATGGATTCTAGCGCCTTATGATGATCCAGCCCTGTTAATTGATTTTCTCCAACCATCATCACTTTCACCCTTGGTAGTCCGTTCTTCGGCGATTGGGGAAGACTCAGAACAAGCTTCTGCGGCTGGACAATATGAAACAATTTTGAATGTCACCAGTAAACAAGAATTAGAAATAGCGATCGCTCAAGTCCAAGCCTCCTATAATTGTCCTGGTGCTGTTCAATATCGCCGCGATCTCGGTGCTAAGGATGCAGCGATGGCAGTATTAATTCAAGCCCAGGTACAGAGTGTATTTTCTGGTGTCGCCTTTAGCCGTGATCCTATTTCCCAACAAGGTGATGCGGTAATCATTGAAGCTGTATCGGGAAGTCCATCACAGGTGGTTTCGGGAAAAGTTACACCAGAACAATATCGGGTGTTTGTGGTTGGTGAAGAAAAGTTATCTAGCATTCAATTTGAGGGAGAAGGGAAAATTCCCCAACCATTAATTAAACAAGTAGCATACCTAGCCCGACGACTAGAATACCGTTATCATGGCGTTCCCCAAGACGTAGAGTGGAGTTACGATGGACAAACTCTCTGGGTGTTGCAAACCCGACCAATTACCACTTTATTACCTATTTGGACCAGGAAAATCGCCGCTGAAGTCATTCCTGGTGTCATTCATCCCTTAACTTGGTCGATTAATTTACCTTTAACCTGTGGGATGTGGGGCGAACTGTTTACCATAGTTTTAGGCGAAAAAACCCGTGAGTTAGACTTTACCAAAATGGCAACGCTGCACTACTCTAGAGCCTATTTTAATGCTTCCTTTTTAGGGGAAGTCTTTATAGAAATGGGTTTACCGCCAGAAAGTTTGGATTTTTTAACTAGAGGCGCAAAAATGAGTAAACCCCCTCTAGCTTCGACTTGGGAAAATTTACCAGGACTAACGAAATTATTACAGCGGGAAATCAGCTTAGAAAAGGAATTTAAACAAGATTATCGGCGGCGGTTTATTCCGGGTTTGACAAAATTAGCAAATGAACTGATTGAAGAATTATCAGCACCGGAGTTGTTAACCAGAGTTGATTTAATTCTCGATTTACTCAACCAAGGTACTTACTACAGCATTTTATCTCCATTGAGTGCTGCTATCCGTCAAGCGGTTTCTGGGGTGAAAGAAGAGCAAATTGATTATAGTATTACTCCAGAAGTTTCATCCTTGCGATCGCTCCAACTTTTAGCCACAGATGCTAAAGAAATATTACCAGAACCAGACCCTGAGAGAATATTTGAGCAGTTGTCAGAAACTCCAGAAGGTCAAAGAATTTTGGATGATTTTGCCGAAATCATGGAAGATTACGGTTATTTAAGTGAAGTAGGAACTGATATTTCCGTACCCAGATGGAAAGAACAACCTCAACTCGTTCAACAATTGTTTATCCAGTTGATCCAAGGAAATGAACCGAAAAATACGGATGACTCTAAAAAACGTCAGCAAGGTTTTGTCCAAAGTCGCGTGGATCTCAAAGGACGAGTAACAGAGATTTATTCCCGCTTATTAGCCGAATTACGCTGGACATTTTTAGCTTTAGAAAAGATTTGGCTAAAGACTGGTTTATTACAGCAAACTGGGGATATCTTCTTTTTAAGATTGGGTGAAGTGCGACGTTTAGCCGCAGATGCTGATCCAGAATTGAGAAGTAAACTTGCTCAATTATTGCAAAATCGGCGATCGCAATTGATCGCAGATGGCCAAATTACTCAAATTCCTCCTCTAGTTTATGGCAATAATCCCCCCCATCCCATCACCGCACCCATTGATACCTCTGACCATATCCTACTAGGTATTCCCGCCAGTCAAGGACAAGTCTCAGGACAAGTTAAAGTGGTGCGAAATCTACAAGAAGTAGGCGAAATTAATAAGCAGACAATTCTGGTTGTACCTTATACCGATTCCGGTTGGGCTACCATCTTAGTCAGAGCCGGCGGAGTCATAGCCGAAGCAGGTGGTAAACTTTCTCATGGGGCTATTGTCGCTCGTGAGTATGGCATTCCCGCAGTTATGGATGTACGTGGAGCGACCTATCTCCTACAAGATGGTCAACAAGTCCGCATTGATGGCTCTAAGGGCATTGTGGAAATGGAGGAATTTGTCGCTTAAGAGGTGACTGGGGACTGGGGATTGGGGACTGGGGATTAGGGATTGGGTTGTTTACCTCCCCATCTCCCCATCTCCCCATCTCCCCATCTCCCCATCTCCCCATCTCCCTATTCCCTATTCCCTATTCCCTTTAATAATTACGAATTATGAAAAAATGGTTATCAATAATTGGTATCGGTGAAGATGGAATTGAGGGATTAAGTAAAATAGCTGTTTCTGTTCTGAACCAAGCTAAAATCATTATTGGTGGTGAACGTCATTTAGCAATGTTACCCCCAGAAGATATTAGGGAAAAAATTACTTGGAAATCTCCTTTTAATAATTCTATTCAAGAAATTATCAATCGTCGCGGTGAGTCAATTTGCATTTTAGCTAGTGGCGATCCAATGTGTTATGGTGTCGGTACAACTATTATTAAACATATTCCCATTTCGGAAATTACTATTATTCCTGCATCCTCAGCTTTTAGTTTAGCTTGTTCTCGGTTAGGTTGGAATTTCATAGAAGTAGAAACTTTGAGTTTATGCGGTCGTCCGGTTTCCTTACTACAATCTTACATTGATCCCGGTGCGAAATTATTAATTTTAAGTGAAGGAAAAAATACACCCAAAATAGTCGCTGAAATCTTGACAAAACGCAGTTATGGTGATAGTAAAATAACCGTTTTAGAAAGAATGGGAGGTATTCAAGAACGGACTTTAACAGGTGTTGCAGATAGTTGGCAGGAAACAGAAATTGCTGATTTAAATACTATTGCAGTAGAATGTATTGCAGATGTGGGAATAGTTGGTTTATCAAGATTTCCCGGTTTACCTGACAATGCTTTTCACCATGATGGACAATTAACAAAACGGGAAGTAAGAGCAGTGACATTATCAACTTTAGCACCTTTACCGGGGGAGCTACTTTGGGATATTGGTGCGGGTTGTGGTTCTATTTCTATAGAATGGATGCGAAGTAATATTAGATGTCGAGCGATCGCAATTGAACAAAATGCTAATAGACTAAATTATATAGCTGATAATGCTGCCGCTTTAGGTACACCAAACTTACAAATTATCGCCGGTAAAGCGCCAGAAATTATCCAAGACTTACCCACACCTGACGCTATATTTATCGGTGGTGGTGTCACTACAACAGGATTATTTGATATATGTTGGAATGCTTTGCTTCCTGGGGGAAGAATGGTGGCTAATGTTGTGACGTTGGCAGGGGAAAAAACGTTATTTGAATGGTATGAAAAAGTGGGGGGAAATTTCACTAGGATTTCGATTCAACGTGCAGAACCAATTGGTAAATTTTTAGGTTGGAAAGGAATGTCTCAAGTCACGCAGTGGGTAGCGGTAAAATTATGAGAACAACGTATGAAAAGTGAGAGATTTATCGCTCACTGGGAACAAAAATTGTCTCATTCCCATGCAGAGCATGGGAATGAATATTGAAGGCTCTGCCTTATTCCTGAAGTAAGTCAGCTCGAAAAAACCAAGGTATGTAACAAAATGTAAAATCTCTGAAAGTCTCTTGCCTTGCCATAACGACAATTTTCAACGCCTACCTACTTATGTGAGGCAGAGCCTCAAGGATAGCATTCCTAGCCAGAGGCTAGGAACGAGATCAAACGAGATCAAATTCTACACAGTGAGAAGTATGAAACTTAGGTTTTTTAAATGCTGATGCTGTTGAGAACAAGTCTGGGTTGCAGATATTCGTAATTTACTAAACGTCCCTTATTGTTCAACTCAATTTTTCTTTGCACTATATTCAATTCTTGTTGGAATTGATTAACAACATTGTCAGCATTTGGATCTTTAAATTCCTCCTCTTCATAATATCCCAGTCTGTCATAACGATAGTCTGAGAGGATGAATAAAGTTGACAATTGGGTACTTGTTGGCTTCGCCGGTGGTAGAAAATCTATTAGGGCTTTGCGTTCCTTAATCATGCCATTTTCTATAATTGGTTGATAAGCGGCCAAAGGCATATTAGGAACAAAACCCATATATTCATATTGGGGGAAATTAACAGCAGAATGTTGGGGTCCACAAATGTAGATGATAGTAGTAACAATCTTCACTAATTGTTCTAAGGTATCAATGCGATCGCTCATACCCTTGACTCTTCCACCATCTTGAGCAACTAATTCCCGCGCCCAAGCTTGCAGTTCCACATCTTTTTTCAAGTCTTCGGGAGTCTTATAATAAAGCTCCAAATAGTTAAACACAAACTTGTTAATCGCATTCCACAATAACATCCCATCGTCCCGATAGGGATAGTGTGGTAATCTTTCCACATCATCCATACCGCGATTCTTTATTTCTGTTGGTAGAGCAAATTGATCTAAACTCCAATCTTTATAAGCATCGACAACAATTTGCAGCGACTCTTGCAGAGTTCCAGCTAACAATTCATCAACAGCACCGCCCCTACTAACCAGACGTTGACGAGCCAAATCATTGTTAGCCAACATAAACCGGAAATGGGGTTTTAGTAATATTCTCAGAGGATGATTTTCAGCTAGTTGACGAGGAGTAACAACAGCAAAGGGTTCCATTACAAAGTGAGTCCAGCATAAATGGCTTTTCATTTCATGATCATTACCATCAGCAATCTGCACACAGGACTTAGCATAAAACCAGACTAAAGGGTTATCAAAAGGTGTAATTAGTGGGCTTGCTTTCCCTGAATTTGGATTGATTTGGATGGCTATAGGTACGAGTTGACCACGATCATTAAAACCAGAACTACGCCAACAAAAAAATGCTAGAGGTGCTGGTAAATACTTTTTACCTTTGGCATAAGTGCCTCCTTGAACAAATGCTAATGGTCTATAATCAGCTACATATAAATTTCCGGTAGCCAGCTTTTCTATTAAGTTGATAGAATTACCAAATTTAGTTTGCAATTCTTCGATAGTAAATGCAAAGTTAGCTGGCATCTGCTTAATTTGGCGCAAAACTAAAGGATTCACTCCGCAGAGTCTTTGTTCAGCAAAGGAATCATCAGTTTCATAAGTTTTCATCACATCAGGTTTACGCAAAACTGGAAAAAAGTCTTCATAGTCTTGCAATTCATCTAAAGGGTCCCAAAGAGCATGGGTTTTCACAGCCATCATATTTAAAGGAAGTTCTGCTGCTTGTAATGTCCGTTCAGCAATATATTTGGTAGAAAAATTCTCTGCGGAAGGTACATTTTTCAACATTGCCAGAGGAGGCAAAAAATCATACCTAAATTCATACTCTTTGCGTCCTTTCTGTAGGGAAGCTTGGCGTTTTGGTGGGTTTGGATCGTTTTGAGGTAGAAACGGCTTCATGATATTTCCTATATAGACTGTGACTTAGGCATTAACAACTTGGCTCAGGTAAGCGCGGCGAGCTTTCCCAACGGTAATAATAACATCAGTTAACATCTCTAGAGCTAAGTCTTTTCCCGGACAAATGCGTCCAGCATGGCGATCGCCAACGGAATTAAAACCCATGTGAAAAGGGCAAAGATTCTCCCGTTGGGCATTAAATTCATAGGTGGTCGCTCCCCAAAAATCCTCATTCAGCATTCCCAAAAGCATAGGAATCAAAATTTTAGTGCCGGTGGGAAAAGTTCTGGTTTTGCCAGCTACTGTTACCGTAAATGGTTCTGTAGCCACTCGGTGAGAAGCACTGACAGGCAAAAAAAGACGAGCGCATTCTAATAAAAAAAGCTGGATGCTAGGGCGATTATCGAGATCGAGCTTATCCCAATAGCTCTTAACATCAATTGCACTGGTTTGACGACCTTTGTAAGCAGGAAGGGATTGATAACCCATTGCTGTTCTCCCTAAATGAAGTGGACCTTGCAATCCCGCAATACTCATCAAAGACACCATCAGTTTTGCAAGCTCACGGCGCGTCATTTTGTTATATTTGGGGTCATTCTCTTGGAAATTAGCCAGGACTGGAGAATTTTCATAAATCGTGGCTACTTGCTCTACCAGTTCAGGAATTTGACTAAATCCCCATATATTTAACTTCTCTAAAATACTGCTACCTGCTAAATAATAGAATGTTCCTTTTTTGGTGTAATGCAAATTTGTCAGGATACTGATTGTTTCTTGATCATCAGGATTAATTCCCAAAATAATATAGTGAAGATATCTAACTAAAAAGCCTTTCCAATCCCGTTGATCGTTTTTGAAAAATTCTTCCAAAGCGTTATTGTTAATCCTATCTACATAATCGGTGGCTAACTGATTCACTAACCTTTGTGCCACTTGATCATGTTGACGAATAAACATCCCTTCATTGAAGAAATAATCATCAACGCACTGACGGAAAAAATCATGATTTCCCCCTCCGGCATCTGCATCTGAGAGCGTAATTAAAAAAACATTACGACCTCCTTTATCAACTCCTGGTCCATGACTAGAACTGAGTATAGAAGTTCCTAATCTCCAATCACGAGCTTGAGGTGAAGTCAGAGCAGTTTCTAGGCTTTTAAAGTCTCCTAAAACTATTTGCCCCGCACAACAAAAAGTTAACCCCAATCCTTGCCGTTTAGCATCAAGGTAAGCTGGGTTGTTAGCAATTATTCCCTCCACCAAACTGATTATGGGTAGAAAAGTACGGCTGACTAGGTTTTGATGATTCTCTATTGCCCAAGCCTGAAAGTGATTGAGGGCTTTATCCAATAGTGATGGCTGCAAATCTATTTCTGGGGTGGTAGTTGGCTGCATTTAATTAGCCTCTTTTTTTCTTAAACATAACCGAATTTAGCCTAAAATTGAGTTTTTATCGCTCTTTTTTAATTTTTAATTTTTAATTCCGCTATGACATTTTCATAAATATCTGCCATTGTCACAGTTAAATTAACTGAATTTAAACGCAATTTATTATCTTTACCCAAAACTTCTGTTAACCAATTTCCTTGATCATCTCGTCGCTAATTTTCTCCTTTAATTTGGTCTTAGTAAACTAAAACATATTCCTTTAAACTATCTATATTTTGATAATTGATTCTGTTCTATCGTTTGTCTATTGTTGTAATTGAATTAGATAAAACTTCAATAATTAAACTCGGTTAAATTTTAAAATACCTGTTTTTATTTTTATAATTTTATTGAGAAAATGTGGTATAATTTGATTATCATAAAATTTGAATCAAAAAAAAATAAACAACTTCTTAAAAAAATCCCATGAGTCAAACCGCTATTAATCTCATTGCTATCTCCATTTTCTTAATGACACTTTCCACTTTGTTGGGACCATTAATTAATCTTTCCCCAACTATCCCAGCTTTAACTATTATGGGATTTCTAGGTATCGCCACTGTAGATAATTTCAGTTTTCAAGGAAAGGGAGGAACAATAGTTTTAGATTGGTTAGCGCGGTTTTCTCCAGAATATAAAGAACGGATTATACACCATGAAGCAGGACATTTTTTAGTTGCTCACTTGTTAGGAATTCCTGTTACTGGTTATACTCTCAGCGCGTGGGAAGCTTGGAAACTAGGACAACCAGGGCAAGGTGGGGTAATTTTGGAAGATAGCGAAATTGCCAAACAGTTGGAAAAAGGCAAGATTACTGTTTCCATGACCGACCGTTATTGTAATATTTGGATGGCGGGAATTGCGGCGGAAATGTTAGTTTTTAAGTCTGCTGAAGGTGGTGGTGATGATAAAGCTAAATTAAATCAATTCTTAGCAGCTTTAGGTTTTGAAGAGAAGGTTTTTGAGCAGAAACAGAGATTTCATTTACTGCAAGCTAAAAATTTGATTCAGGAAAATTGGGATAAATATCAAAGTTTAGTAGATGCGATGAGAAAGGGGGTAGATGTTAAAGAGTGTAAAAAAATGATTGCATAATAGAGTGAGAAGATCCCCGACTTCTTTTAATATCATGTTAATAACTTATAAATTTATGATAGAAGTCGGGGATCTTAGACATAATAATTTTTATTGTCCTCTCCCTGGTTTACAGTCTGCAAAACCTAAAGCTTCTGTATCCAAAAAACTAGCGATCGCCATTTCTAAAACAGCTTCAATAGGATATTCAATTTCTTTTGCATGGTTAATTAAAGCTGTTCTAATTCTTTCTGGTAAACGTTCTAAAATGATAGCTGCATCAGCAGGAGAAAGTTTTTCTAATATTTCTACTTGCATAATTTTATTACTCGCTTGGTATTTGAACGTTATAAGGAGGTTCAGTAGCTCTCAAAATAATGGCTTCTAATTCTAATAATAACCCAGGATTTTCCCAGTAGGAAATTGCTTGTACTGCAATACGCACATCTTCATCACCATACTTATCAAGCCATGCCCATAAAAAAGCTTTATGACCACCACTGAAGCGACTACGCAGATTTTTTGTTTTACCAATGTAAAGTAATCCGTCTGTCTTGTGTCTAATTGCGTAAATTCCCGGAACAGCAGGAATGTTATCAAACTTGCGGTTTAAGGATTGACATTGCTCAAAGGGAGTGAAAGCGATCGCATCTAATATAACTTTAGCCTGGATTTTTAGATCAGATTCTTTTGCGGACATGAAAACAAGAAAGTTTATTCACATGAATTATCCCACAAATTATCGGAAAAATTGTCATATATATATTTGTGGTAAAATTTGGGACAGTAAATTAACCAGGTTTTAGGGTTTGATATGTCCAGTTCCCAAGCACCATATCGTGGAGCAGTACAAGCTCAAGGAGATGATATAACAAAGAAAGGAGGCTACACCTGTTCTTGGGCAGAAGACAAACCTGTTACTGATGAAGAGGGATTATCATAGAATGACAACTACTCTCACTAAAGTACAGCAATTTTTAGACTCCGACGATAGCGACGGAGCGAGAGAAGAAGTTGCCAAAATATCTGTTAACTTTAAAAAAGTAGATGCAACTGTTAGAGATTTTGCTACCTTGCTTGTACTAGGATCACAGCAAATTGTAGAAATAGGTGTGGGCGTTTTGGGACGTGAACTTCTTAAAACAGATATAAAAGAAGTCAATAATGATGTAATTTGGTTATTTATCGCTGCAATATTATCTAGACATCATATAAATTCTGATAGTCCATTAAGGATTAGTATTATTGGTCTTATTTCTTGTGTTAAAAATTGGGAATTACCTATTTTTGCAGTATTAAGTCCTGCACTAGACTCCTTTTTGATGGTTAGTCTTTCTGAAGAAAATCCTCTTATTTCTGAACAAACGGTTGATTTTATCTCTACTTGGGGAGAAAATTATGCAAAAGCTCCTCGGACAAGGAAACAAATTAAACAGTTTCAATCTTTGATTCAGTTAGTTCTGGATAAAGTAGATGATTTAGATATCAAAGATGAGTGGTCTGAAGGAGTAGAGACATTTTTAAAAATAGCAGGGCAAAAGCAATATAATCAATACTCAGATCAACGTATTTGGTCAGATGCTAGTAATTTGCTTAAAAAAATATATAGTCCTGCTGTCTTAAATGCTGATACAGGTGCAAATTATTATAAAGTACAAGACAATATATGGCGATTAATTACTTCATGTCTTGCTTCATGGGGAACAATTGTTTATGGTAATGGCCTATCAATTGCAGTTCGTATCTATAGCCTTGAAAAAACAGAATCTCAGCCAGTTTTCCTTGATGAGTTAGCGCGACCATTTAGAGAAATCGAATATATGGCTGGTCATAATATAAGAAAAATTACACCATTTATATCAACACAGATAATACTAGAATCAGGGATAATCATTTTTTACATGGATCTAAAATCTAATCAATCAAATTTTCTTGCTGAGGAGATTAAATCACTTTATGATGGGAAATATGAAGAAAATAGAGGCAAACTGCGAATAAATGTAGCTATTTCTACTAATGCTCTAAAATTTGATCTTGATAACTCTATCTCTAGAGAAAAGGTTCACGAGTTTGTTGAAAATTCGACTTCGATCACTCTATCTTTACAGAAAATATCACCAACTTTTACGAGTTTAATTCAGTTAATTAATTTGAGATAATATAGTACACTATTAATCACCTGATTATAAATCAATTAAGCCACATTAATCAATTGTTCTAAAGATTTAGCTAAAGGTAAAGGCTTTCCATATTCTTGATATTCAGCAATTAACATTTCTATCACTTCTTGAGCATTTTTAACAGCTTCTTCATAAGTATCACCATGAGTATGATATTTTTGAGTAGGAAATTCAGGTAAATGAACTAAATAACATTTATCTTCACTACTCCATTGAATAATGATAGTATAAGGTAAATTCATTCTTCTGATTCCTCCTCTTGAATTGATTTTAATTTAGCTAATTTTTCGTTAACTTCTTTTTCTATATATAGTTTAGCATCATCTCCATCTTTGCCAGATATGGTAATAGGATCTTCTGGTAATAAAGGATGATACCAACGGGTATGACTTCCTTTTGCTGAACGGTAAATAAAGCCGGCTTTTTTGAGTAAACTTTTTAATTCTCTGATTTTTTTCGGCATTTTTCAACAGAAATATTATTAAGGTATATGAGTTAATGTTAATTTGATACCAATCAGCAATGGGAAACTCTGACGAAAGATACTGAAAGCTAACTATATTTCATATTTCCTCCCATAAGTTATAAATAGTAATGATGCTTTGTGCAGATTTTCCTAAATTAATTAAATTTGATTTCTTAAACACTCATGTCTTCAATTCCTCAGTTTCTTAGCGGTAACGATATTCGCGCTTTATTCCTTGACTTCTACACCCAACGGGGACACCAACCGCTTCCCAGTGCTTCCCTCGTACCGGAAGATCCCACCGTACTGCTAACTATAGCGGGGATGTTACCATTTAAGCCGATATTTCTGGGACAACGGACACCAGAATTTAAACGCGCTACGACTTCGCAAAAGTGTATCCGTACCAATGATATCGAAAATGTGGGACGGACTCAACGCCATCATACATTTTTTGAGATGTTGGGGAATTTTAGCTTTGGTGATTATTTTAAACCACAAGCGATCGCTTGGGGTTGGGAATTATCCACTCAAGTCTTTGGTTTCTCCCCCCAGAATCTCGTTGTCAGTGTGTTTGAAGACGACGATGAAGCTTTTACCATCTGGCGCGATACCATTGGTGTAACGGAAAAACGCATCAAACGCATGGGTGCAGATGATAATTTCTGGGTTTCTGGCGCTACTGGTCCTTGTGGTCCTTGTTCGGAAATTTATTATGATTTCCACCCAGAACGCGGTGAAGATAATATTGATTTAGAAGATGATACCCGATTTATCGAGTTTTATAACTTGGTATTTATGCAATACAATCGGGATGCGTCCGGTAATTTAACCCCGTTACAAAATAAGAATATTGACACGGGAATGGGTTTGGAAAGAATGGCGCAAATCCTGCAAAAGAAGCCGAATAATTATGAAACAGATTTGATTTTCCCGATTATTGAAACTGCGGCAAAAATTGCCAAAATTGATTATTACGAAAGTGATGAAAATACAAAAGTTTCTTTAAAAGTAATTGGTGATCATGTCCGTTCTGTGGTTCACATGATTGCTGATGAAATTCGCGCTTCTAATGTGGGTAGAGGTTACGTTTTACGGCGTTTGATTCGTCGCGTTGTTAGACATGGCAGATTAATCGGAATTTCCGGGGAATTTATTAACCAAGTTGCAGAAACCGCAATTTCTCTTTCGGAATCAATTTACCCAAATTTACGACAAAGAGAAGCTGCAATTAAAGCCGAATTGCAACGGGAAGAAAGTAACTTCTTGAAAACTCTCGATAGAGGAGAAAAGCTGTTAGCTGAAATTATCCAAGAGGTAAAACACCAAGGACAAACTTCTATTAGTGGTGAAAGTGCTTTTACTCTCTATGATACCTATGGTTTCCCATTAGAATTGACCCAAGAAGTTGCTGAAGAAAATAATATTACTGTTGATGTTGATGGTTTCAATGCAGAAATGCAAAAACAAGTAGAACGTGCAAAAGCTGCACACGAAACCATTGATTTAACTGTACAAGGTTCTTTAGATAAACTTGCAGAACATATTCACTCTACACAATTCATTGGTTATACCCAATTAACAACAACTGCAAAAATAGAAGTTTTATTAGTTGCTGGTGTTTCTGAAGAAGCAGCAGAAGCAGGAACAGAAGTGCAAATTGTTTTAAATAAAACTCCTTTTTATGCTGAATCTGGGGGACAAATTGGTGATAAAGGATATATTTCTGGTGATGGTGTTTTAGTCAGAATTGAAGATGTGAAAAAAGAATCTGATTTCTTTATTCATTTTGGACGCATTGAACGGGGAACAATTAGAATTGGTGATGAAATTACCGCACAAATAGATCGGGGTTGTCGTCGTCGTTCTCAAACTAATCATACAGCAACTCATTTATTACAAGCTGCTTTAAAGAAAGTTGTTGATGAGGGAATTTCTCAAGCGGGTTCTTTAGTTTCTTTTGATAGATTGCGGTTTGATTTTAACTGTCCTCGCGCTTTAACAACTGAAGAAGTTATCCAAATTGAAGAATTAGTAAATAGTTGGATTTCTGAAGCGCATTCTGCAAAAATTGAAGTATTACCTTTAGCAGAAGCGAAAGCTAGAGGTGCGGTTGCGATGTTTGGAGAAAAATACGGTGATGAAGTGCGCGTGATTGATTTCCCTGGGGTTTCGATGGAATTATGCGGGGGAACTCATGTTAATAATACTGCGGAAATTGGCGTTTTCAAAATAATTTCCGAAGCGGGAGTTTCTTCTGGTGTCAGAAGAATAGAAGCGGTGTCTGGTGCTGCGGTATTGGATTATTTGAATGTGCGTGATAAAGTGGTTAAAGATTTGAGCGATCGCTTTAAAGTCAAACCCGAAGAAATACCCGACAGAATCACAACTTTACAAACCGAACTCCGCAACAACGAAAAAGAAATTCAAACCCTAAAATCACAGTTAGCAATAGTTAAATCTGACAGTTTATTACAAACTGCGGAAACAGTAGGAGAACATCAAATTATTGTCGCCCAAATGGAAGATGTTGACGCAGAATCATTAAAATCTGCTGCGGAAAGATTACTGCAAAAAATCGGTAATGGTGCGGTGGTTTTAGGTTCTATTCCTGAAGAGGGAAAGGTAAGTATCGTTGCTGCTTTTAGTTCTGAAGTGAATAAGAAAGGTGTACAAGCTGGGAAATTTGTTGGTAATGTAGCTAAGATTTGTGGTGGTGGTGGTGGTGGAAAACCCAATCTCGCACAAGCTGGGGGAAGGGATGCAAGTAAACTACCAGAAGCATTAGAAACCGCGAAAAGTGAATTACAAGCATCTCTAAAATAGCAGTTAATGGGGCAGTCCCAAAAACCTGCCCCTCCGCAAACTTATTAAGAAAAAAGCATCATTGAGCGTTTTTTTGTTTACCTTTGAGAGTTGAACTCACACCAAAAGCACCAAATGCTAATAAACCTAGTATAGAAGTAGGTTCGGGAACAGATTGAGATACACCCTTAACAGCGATCGCATTGACATCAAAACCGTCTCTACCACCTGTATTTTGGGACTTATCAACTAGTTTGACATATCTGTAAAGTGAGTTGGCGATACTACTATCTTTAGACTTAATCGTAGCACCGTACCTATTATTGTAGGCACCATCTGTAATATTCTTAACGTCGCCGATGAGTGTCCAAATTGTGTTATCTTCTAGACGCGTAGTCAGCGCATTTCCTGATAGAGATCCTTGATCAACTGCCACATAAACGTCTACCTGTTCATTGTAATCTGATTGTCTGCTTTTATTACCATCTGTAGTTTCCCACAAAGTAATCTCAGGTAAGAACTGTGTTCCAAAATCAAAAAAGGCTGTTCCACCAACACCCAAACTTAAAAAGTAGGGGTTATTGCTTGAGTCATAAGCAAATTGGGGCGCACCCGTTGCATAGCTCAAGGTTTTTCTTCTATTATCTGTAATACCAGTACCAAAAGGAGCGGTGATCGCTTGAGTTGCGTATACCCAATCTGTTGATTGCATATTGGATACAGTATAGTTTAACTCATCCCGGGTGATACCCTCTGTTGTTACCCAGGTTGGTGTTCCGGCTAGTGAGGGAGTAGCACCAAGAGTTGTGATAGCTACAGAAGCAGGTAATACAAGGGCGGCTATGGCTGACAGTTTCATATTTTTAATACTCGTTAATTCAGTACGAAGACGTAAATAATATCCTTGGCATTAGTTGATTATTTCATACCTAAACTGGATTTCTACCCTGTTACTAGTATCTTATTCATATCTTCAAATACGCGGATTAAGTAAAAATTTGAATAATTAACTCCAAATAAAGCTTGTTAACCCTTTCTATTCAAGGCTTTTACAAGATATTTAGTCAAGTTAAGTTGAGATCAAATAGGGATTTTGTCTACTTAAAATGTAAAGTTACAGTGAATATGAATATAATCTCACGTATGGATATTTTCTGAATTTACAGATGAGAACGATAGCTTAAATCTAGCCTCTATCCCCTGCAAAATTTTATTAGCAGAATTCCTCTCTGCGCCTGGAGCGCCTCTGCGTGAGACTATAATAATGTTAACTACCAAAGGAGTCACTAAAAATGGGACGCATCAACCCTTACACCCTACAAATGCAAATTACCCAAATGTTTGCCCAAGGACAATCATTTTTTGCTTTAACAAAAGTTCAAGATTGGTTAAGAGAACATAATCAAAACCCCCTAGAGTATGACATCATCTTCCATCAAAAACCCGCACCTCCCGGTTCTAAAGAAGTGATAGCAATAGAAATAGAACTCAAACGCAAAGACGGACAACCGGTGGACTCTTGGTTACAAGAACAAGCAAATTTACACGCTTAAAGATCCCCGACTTCTTTAAAAAGTCGGGGATCTAAAAAATCTCAAACTTACCAAATTGCGGAATACTTCTTGATATTCCTGTAGTTAGCAAAAACACCCGTAAAAATTATACAAATGACAACTCATCAACGTTGGGTTTTTGCATTTTGGGTTTATTTGGGAATTTTACTTTCTATCTTTATCTCCGCTTACCTGAGAATTATACCCACAGAACTAGCAATATTTGCCCACTATGATACAGTTATGCACTTTCTTCTACTAGGAATTGCAGCTTATCTCAGTCATCAAGCATTAAAAAAACGTAAGTTGCAAATATTCAATCTTCCTCTACCACTTGCACCATTAATAGTTTTTATATTTTGTATATTTGACGAAATAATTCAATCTTTTGTACCTTATCGCAGTGCTGATATTATGGATTTTACTGCTGATGTTTTAGGTATTATTGTATTTACTTGGTTAGCAGAAATATTTCCCAAATCTTCCCCACATCAATAAATTAAAGACTTACGCAACTGGAATATTGGTAATATTATTTTCACTCACTCCTAATTCCCGTAACAGAATATTTGCAACAGCAAATTCTAAAGAGTCACCATCACGGACACGACCACCGGGAAAGTCTAAAGTTAATTCTCCCACTCCCGGACGATAGCTAGGTGGTGGCAGAATCATATAATTATTGTGAATAGGTAAAATAACAACTGAATCAGCCTTTTCTACCCGCCAGTATTCCAATATATTACCATGATCATCCTCTAACTTTTCACCAATTAATGTTAGCCATTTTGACCGTAATTCTAAAAACCGTTCCTCAACCTGCCAATATTTTGATTTTGTCATCTGATTTTCTCACCATTTCTGAAAATCCTTTATTTAAAACAAACTTCTATTGTTCTCCTCTGCGTCCTCTGCGTCTCTGCGGTTCGTTTCTTCAATTTACAATAATTTCCCTCACCAAACCTGCTAACTTTTGTGCAGCACCACCTTCACCCCTAGCACTGCGTAATTTATCTTTCATTACTGCTAATTTTTCTGGATTTTCTAACAAATCTAAAACCATTTCTCCCACTGCTTGCGGTTGCAATTTACCCACCAATTCCGGTACAATTTCCGCTTGCGCCCAAATATTTGGCCATGCTAATAAACCTTTATTTTTAAAAGCCCACCAATTAATTAATTTAGCAAAAGTTGAACCCACACCCGGTAAATTTGCTAATAGTCCTGGTAAACCATCCCAAGAACGCATTGCATCTAATTGTTGAGTTGGTAATAGGACTAACATAGGTACACCTAAAGCGCCTAATTCTGCGGTATTTGCACCAACAGTAGTTAAACACAGGGAACATTGAGATAATAAATGATAAGCGGGGTTTTCTTGTCGTAATTCCACCGTTAAACCTGTAGAAGTTTTGAGAACATTATCTATTAAAGATGCACCTTGAAAACTAAAAGCTTTGGTAAATTCGTTATTTTCAGGATTAGCAAAACTGGCTAAAGTTGCTAAATCTAAAGTAGGTGCAACAGGAATAAAAAATTTAATTTCTGGTTTTTTAGTATGAATATATTCGGCAATAGCTAAAGTTAAAGGTACACCTTGAGTTAACTTTGCTGCTTTTGAACCTGGTAACATCCCAATTAACTCAATTTTAGATTTTGGATTTTGGATTTTGGATTTTATATCATCTTGTGCTGCTGCTTCTAACATTAAATCACCAACAACGGTAAACTTATGAATATATTTGGGTGAGACATTTTTTATAACTTGCGCTTTCATGACTCCAAAACAGTCTATAAAATTATGCCAACGTGCTTCCCATTCTGCATAAACTACGGTTTTATATCCTAATTTTTTACCAATAATCACGGGAAAAATTTGATCTCCTCCCAGAAATACAACTACACCTTTATTTCTCCAGTCCCAATTTTCGGCTGTTTTTCCTGTTAATAAAAACTGCCAAAAATGCTCAGGTGCTTGGACTCTATCTACTTCAGGATAGGAACTAGCTATACTTGCTTCTTTACCACTAGCATGAGGACAAGGTGATAAAATCACAGAAATTCTCACCTGAAAAATATCATTTCCTAATTGTTCTCTTAATGCTTTGACGACTGGACGCACCCAAGTTGTAACTTCCCCTGGTCCATTGGAAAGAATGAGAATGTCTATCATGTCTTTTTGAATATTTATTATATCTGTTAGGGGTGGTAATTGGTCAGTGAACATCAAGATCCCCGACTTCTGATATCAATTCATAATTTATTTATAAGATCAAAAAAGAAGTCGGGGATCTAAATTCCTCTCACCTGTCACCTCTTATCTCATCATACTTAGCCCTAACAGCTTGTATATCTTGCCACATCAACCATTTTGGTGAACCTTTTTCTTTAGAAGGGTTACGCAACAAATATGAAGGGTGAAAAATAGGCATACATAACCGTTCTTCCCACTCTATCCACTGTCCGCGAATTTTCGTAATTCCTAGTTTATTGCCAGTAATACCTTTAACAGCGGTTGCACCTGTTAATAAAATGATTTTGGGGTCAACTAAGCGAATTTGTTCTAATAAATAAGGTTTACAAGCCGCCATTTCATCGGGTGTAGGTGTGCGGTTTTCTGGTGGACGGCATTTGTTAATATTACCGATGTATATATCATCAGTGGTACTCAAATTTACAGATGCCAAGATTTTTTCTAATAATTGCCCAGACTTACCTACAAATGGTAAACCTGTTTCGTCTTCTTGTTGTCCAGGTGCTTCCCCAATAATCATGATTTTAGCTTGGAGGTTCCCCCGTCCAACTACAGCATGAGTGCGATTTTCACTCAGGCCACAACGATAGCAGTTGTTACAGTGCGCTGCTAAGTCAGCCATATTTGCATAAGTACCGGACGGAATAGGAATTTTCGTGTCTGTGGGAATCAAATCTTTTTGGTTAAAGTTTGATTCGTTAAAAAGGCTAAGTTGGGTATCGCTATTCATAAAAATGGAGGTTTTAGTTAAGCCGTTTGTTTAAAGCAAACTCTTTGTGAATATAGAATATATAGCAATTTTAAATTTATTTTAAATTTATTTTAAATTTAAATTATTTGCGATCGCCCAGCTTAGACTTAACCATACCATAAATCAGATCCCCGAATTTTTAAACGAGTCAGGGATCTGAACATGAAGATTGCTGTTAAAGTTCATTCATTGTCAATTACAATGCTTCTGGTGGGGAAATATCAGATCCGATACAAACACCAATAGTATGAGACTTGATCCCTGATTTCATCTTCGTTTCCGTCTTCTGAGTTGATTCACATAATGATGAAGATGTGGGAATAATCACATGAGAATTCTGCACTGCTTGATTATTCGCTTGCTGAGAAATCAAGGATAATCCTCCCACAGCACCAGCTATAAGGGCTGTGTAGCCTATATATAAATGTATGGGACCAATTTCTAAATTTAATTGTCCAGGAGGAGTTTTGGCTTGATACCAAGACGGTAAAACAGATTTAGATTGATTGAGTACAGGTAAGGAATTAGCTAAAATTGTGCCATTTAGTCCTAAAGAATTAGCCATCACGCGGATAAAACCACGAATCAAGATATCTTCAGGCAATATATCTAAATTAGCATTTTCCACTGCTTCCATTTGATGAGTTGATATATGAGTGTAAATATTTAGTTTTTGCAGCGTTAAACCTTGCGCTTCCCTTGCTTGTTTGAGTTGTTCTCCAATTTGACGCAGACTTTCTAATCGCTGTTCTGCTGCTAATTGGGCTGATCGTTCACGTTGAGAAAGTTTTTGATTTTGCCACACCCATTGTATTGGTGTTTTTGTTTTTGTTTCTTGTTCTTCTATAGTTTTATTTGCTATTACATCTGCTGCTAAATCAGATTTAGGTTCAGATTTAGGTTCAGATTTAAATGTTAATGGCAAATTGCTGGGAGTCGCATCTACTAATCCTGGTTGTGGATTTGATGCCAGACTTTGTAAGTTCAGTGGTAAATTACTAGATTGTTCTAAATTTACATTTGTCAGTTCAATGTCATCTGCCTTTAGATGGATATTTGTAACAGTGTCTTGTTTTTTAGCAAATTGCTTAAACGCTAAACTAATAGCTTCTCTACCAACGGCTTTAAATAAATTTGTGGCTTGTTCATCGGATGAGCCAACTAACTTCTGTACGTTAGCTACCGCAAGGCGATAAACTTTACTACGATGCAGTTCAGATTCTATCTCTCTGAGTAGCGATCGCAATTCATCTTTACTAATTTGAATAGTAGGATTACCAGGAATGTTGAACAAGTACGCAGATGCCATAGTCATGATTTCAGTCTCTCCGGGTGCTAGAGGAAAAAGTGATTTTATCTGTGTAATTTCTTCTATGATTAATTGAGACATCCGGAGTTTCAGGTATCATTTTCGACTGTTAAAAGCAAAAACTCATAATTATTACTAATCTTTTTCTCTCTAGAAATAAAAATAAACTATTCAAGTGAGAAGAAAACCTTGTAACTAATTTTACTTAAAAAATGCCTAAATAGTCCTTATAGTAGATGTAACAAGTTATTTATTTTTTTAAAATATATGTATATCCAGTTTTGTGGCTTTGTAACTAGGAAGAAATATACTAATACTAAGTAAGTATCATTAACTTTGTACACCAGAACCCAATACTAAACTGGGTTTTGATCCTGGAAGTCCTAATTTAGGATAGATTAGATAAAGGTCTTTCTTACCTTGTCAATCTAAACTAATTTTATACAAAACTTTCAGTATTTACTCGTGAGGTGAGGGAATTGACTGTTTTAAATGAATTTCAAGAGGAACGGTTAAAAGACATAACCGCAAATTTACGACAGATCAGACAAGAAAAATCTATCAGCTTAGAACAAATCGCGATGCAGACACATATTCGACTAGCGTTTTTACAAGCTTTAGAAGAATGGCGATTTGAAGAGTTACCTGAGCCTATTTTTGTACAAGGATTTATCCGCCGCTACGCAGATAAATTAGGACTAGATGGTGCTGCTTTAGCAGACAGTTTTGAAGTTCATATTGTACCTCTAGAAAATCATAATTCAAACAAGCAATTAAGTTTATATATACCGCTTTTTGTACCTTATATTTTCTTGCTAATAATTGCTTCTGTTGGACTTTTTTATGTGATTAAATCTGAATTTACAGGTAAGTCACTAGCTAATAAACAAAACTCAATATTAAGCAGTCCCCAACAAACTGCACTATCGCCAACTAAAACATCTACTTCATCTAAAATTACAGATAAGTCACCGACCACCAGACAAAACACCATCTTGAACGTTCCCCAAAAAAATGCCCCATCTCCAACTACCAAACCTGAAATAGATGTTGTAGTTTCCTTAGAACTTACAGGTAACTCATGGCTACAAATAAAAGCTGATGGTAAAACTGAATTTGAGGGGACTTTAACCACGGGAAAACGCAAGAAATGGACAGCAAAAAAGTATTTGACTATTCGTTCTGGTAATGCAGGTGCAGTATTAGTGTCTGTAAATGAACAAGAATCAAAACTATTAGGAAATGAAGGTCAAGTTAAGGAAATTACTTATGAGAGTCAGTAGAGAAGTTCCAGCGGAACATCTCTACATTAGTCAGTGAAAAAGAAACATCAACTGACAACTGATGTATTAAACTATTTTCGCTTTTTGCAAATGCCAAGTAGTTGATTGCTCATAAGCATAAGCTACTTGAAAAAGTTGGTCTTCTCCTAATACTTTACCAATTAACTGTAATCCAATTGGTAGACCTTTGCTATCAAAACCACAAGGTACACTAATACCAGGTAAACCTGCAAGATTGACGGGAATTGTCATCAAGTCATTTAAATACATACTCAAGGGATCGGTAATTTTTTCACCGGCTCGAAATGCTGTAGTTGGTGCAGTGGGAGATACTAAAACATCAACTTGTGCAAAAGCTTTTTCAAAGTCTTCTTTAATCAATGTGCGGACTTTTTGCGCTTTTAAGTAATAGGCATCATAATAACCTGCACTTAAGGCATAAGTACCAATCATAATCCGGCGTTTGACTTCTGTACCAAATCCGCTGGCACGGGTGCGGGTATACATAGAAAGCAGATTATCTGCATCTGGAGAACGTAAACCATATTTAACACCATCGTAACGCGCTAAATTAGCAGAAGCTTCTGATGGAGCGATGATATAGTAACTAGGTACGCCATAACGGAAGCGGGGACAGGAAATATAATGAATTTCTGCACCTAGTGCTTCTAGTTGGGCGATCGCTTGATTGACAGCTGCTTCTACTTCTGGATCTAATCCTTCACCAAAAGTTTCTTTAATTACACCAACTTTGAGTTTTTTACCTTTTAAATCTGGTGTTAAATTAGCAGTGTAATCAGGAATTTCTACTTTTAAGCTGGTGGAGTCTTGAGGATCATAACCTGCGATCGCATTTAATAAAATTGCTGCATCTTCTACACTGCGTCCAAATGGTCCAATTTGATCCAAAGATGACGCATAAGCTACTAACCCATAACGGGAAACTAACCCATAAGTCGGTTTCATCCCCACCACACCGCAAAAAGAAGCCGGTTGACGAATTGAACCCCCCGTATCCGAACCTAGCGATACAACGCATTCTTGTGCCGCTACCGCCGCCGCAGAACCACCAGAAGAACCACCAGGAACTCGTGAAATATCCCAAGGGTTAGCAGTAACTTGATAAGCCGAATTTTCTGTGGAACTACCCATTGCAAACTCGTCTAAGTTGGTTTTCCCAACCATCACACCCCCAGCATCAGCCAGTTTTTGCGTTACCGTTGATTCATAAGGGGGGATAAAATTTTCTAAAATCCTCGAAGCGCAGGTGGTGCGAATACCCTTGGTACACATATTATCTTTGATACCAATGGGAATCCCTGCTAAGATGCCGATTTCTTCCCCAGCAGCGATTTTTGCATCCACAGCACGAGCCTGTTCTAGAGCCTGTTGTGTTGTTACACTTAAGAAACTATGCAGTTTCGGCTCTAAGGCTTGAATGCGGTCTAAAGCTTCTTGGGTAATTTCAACAGCAGAACGTTCTTTTTTTACTAGCTGTGTGTGTAACTCGCGAATGGATGCCATAATTATTCTCTTTAAGGAATCAAGTCACTGATTTTAGCATTTACAGGACTGGGGATTGGCGAATTTGTAAGAATTCAGGTCAACCGATAAGATCCCCGACTTCTTTTATTCATTGTGTCCATAAATGATAAATTGATCGGGTGAAGTCAGGGATCTGGATATGAAAGATTGCTATAGCTGAATACTTACGGGAATTTTTCTCTGAACTCCTGAATTTTGTAGGATTAATGTTAACAGGATTCAGGTTTTTTGTTTTCTGGTTCAATTAGCTGAGAATGGAATTTACTGCTGAGGTAAAAAAGGTGTATATTTTCCCCCCAAAGCTTCAACAATACTGCGGGTGTTAGCTGTCATCATTTTAATATAAGTGTCTCCATCACTTCCCTTTGCGCCAATAGAATCAGAATAAAGTGGATTTGGTGAGAGTTTTACCCCTGCTTCTTGGGCGACAGTTTGAATTAAAGCTGGATTAATTGTAGTTTCAGCAAAAATTGCAGGAACACCTATTTTTTTAATTGTATCAACTAACTGTTTTACTGTTTGGGCGCTGGGTTGTTCTTCGGTACTAATCCCAATTAAAGTCCCCACAATTTCCATTCCATAAGTGTTAGCATAATATTGAAAAGCATCATGGGTGGTGATAAGTTTGCGTTTCTCTGGAGGAATAGTTTGAATTTGTTGTTTAATCCAAATATTTAATTGCTCTAATTCTTTGGTCAATTTTGCAGCATTTTCCGTAAATTTTTCTTTGTCTGCTGGTGATAAATCAATTAATGAATCTCTAATTGCATTTACCATAGAAATAGCATTTTCTGCACTTCCCCAAACATGAGGATCTGGGACAATTTCTCCTTTACTTTTTTCTAACTTTAAAGATATAACAACTTCCCCCACCGCTAACTTACGCGCTTTTCCTCCAGCAGCATTCATTAACTTAATAATTCCTGGTTCTAAATTATAACCGTTATACAAAATTAAATCGGCTTTTTCCAACACCCGACTATCTGCGGGTACAGGTTCATAAACGTGAGGATCTGCACCAGGTTGGAGAATTCCAGTTAAATTTATTTCCTCTCCACCCACCTCCTCAGCCAAATCAGCAATAATAGTGCTAGTTGCTACAACCTGCGGCTTCCCACCTCCCGGAGACTGAGACTCTGAAGGACTACAACCCAATAAGGCCAAAGGTACAAATATGCCCAAACACAACTGAGAAATTTTGGTTTTCTTCATTTATCTAAGTGATTACTCCTCATTATAGATTTTTTCATATTTTTCTCATTTTTATAGTAAGCTCAAAGAGTGAATATTTTAACTACGGTTATGCAAAACATTTCTTTTTACCAAAAATTCAGCTTATTACGTAGACAAGAACAAGAGATACCTGCACAAGCAAGAAAATCTATTGATATGAATTTCCCAGCAACCATTAATATTTCCCATTTAGGGGTAAACTACCGCACACAAGAAGCTTTACGGGATGTTAACTGCATAATTAAACCAGGAAAACTAACGGGAATTTTTGGACCCAATGGTGCTGGTAAAAGTACGCTAATGAAAGCCATTTTGGGATTAGTTCCCCTGAGTAGTGGTAATGTCTTGTACGAAAACAAACCTTTAATGCAGCAACTAGAAAAAGTTGCCTACGTACCACAAAGAAGCCAAATTGACTGGAACTACCCAGCTACAGTTTGGGATGTGGTGATGATGGGGCGGGTTAAAAAAACAGGGTGGTTGCGTAGTTTCTCCACAGTTAGCCGACAAGTAGCAAAAGCAGCCTTAGAACGGGTGGGAATGAGAGAATATTGCGATCGCCCCATTGGTGAACTTTCTGGAGGACAACAACAAAGAGTATTTTTAGCCCGTGCATTAACCCACCAAGCAGACATTTTTTGTTTTGACGAACCCTTTGTAGGAATAGATCAAAAAACCCAAACAATCATTTTTGAAGTCTTCCATGAACTAGCCACAGCTAACAAAATCGTCTTAGTCGTTAACCACGACTTAGGCCAATCAATCACCCATTTTGATGATTTAATTTTACTCAATTGTGAATTAATCGCCACAGGTTCTCGCCAACAAGTTCTCACAGAAGAAAACCTACATCATGCTTATGGTGGAAAAGTCATGTATTTCGCAGCTTAGTCATTAGTCATTAGTCATTAGTCATTAGTCATTAGTTATTAGTTATTAGTTATTGGAAAATAAGGAAACAGGGAATTAATCAAGAATTTTCTTCCCAATCCCCAGTCCCCATTCCCCATTCCCCATTCCCCAGTCCCCAGTCCCCAGTCCCCAGTCCCCAGCTTATGCTTAATCAACTAATAGAACCCTTGCAATATGGCTTTATGCAGCGTTCCTTAATTATCGCCATATTAGTAGGCTTATTATGCGCCGTAGTTGGAAGTTACTTAATGGTACAACGCCTAGCATTACTAGGTGATGCTATCAGTCATTCTGTATTACCAGGACTAGCGATCGCCTTTATGATTGGTGCTAATATTTTTGTTGGGGCGTTTATTGCCGGTATCTTGAGTACCGTCGCCATAACATTTATTAAAACCCGTTCCCCCATCAAAGAAGATGCAGCAATGGGGATAGTGTTCTCAGCATTTTTTGCCCTTGGTATCACCCTAATCACAGTAATTCAAAAAAGTAATAAAATCGACCTTAATCACTTTTTGTTTGGTAACATCTTGGGTGTAACTGTTGATGAAGTGCGGGACACGGCAATCATTGCTGCTATAGTTTTAATAGTAGTTTTTTTATTATACAAAGAACTATTATTTTACACTTTTGATCCATTAGGCGCACAAGCCGCAGGTTTGCCAGTTAATCGCTTAAACTTTGGCTTAATGTTATTGATTTCTTTAACAATTGTGGCCAGCATGAAAGCTGTAGGCGTGATTTTAGTATTATCACTGTTAATTACTCCCGGAGCAACTGCATTTTTATTAGTAAAACGCCTACATGAAGTGATGATTTTAGGAGCGGTAATTGGGGTAATTTCTAGTATTAGCGGAATGTATCTGAGCTACTTTTATAATTTACCTTCTGGTCCAGCAATTGTGTTAGTAGTATCAGGCTTATTTATCTTAGCCTTGTTTTTTAGTCCTAGACATGGAATTTTTGTCTCTAATCGGCTAAAGAAGCAAGAACTGGAAAATTAGCCAGTTTGTTGGCAATAATATTTGTAAAATTGGAGACGTTCAACCTGAACGTCTCTACTGGATCGCTAATTGCTGAGAGATAATTTCCCCAACGAGCGATCGCTTTTCAATAATTCTTCCTGATTTAGTAGACACACAGGCGGAAACATATAAACCTTAATTGATTAACTGCCCTCAGGTGGAACTGGGGGTTTCATTAAAAACATTTTTCGATTATATACAAAAAATATTGGCATAACCGAAACCTTCCGGATCTACCCAGAAACCAGACGGATAAGAAAATAGTAGATGCACCTTAATTAAATCATTTCCCCTGGCTTGTAGCTGGGGGTTTTATTTCAGCAATGTTTAATTGCTTAGTTATGTATTTTTGTGAGCAAAAAAGTTCTCCAACAAGTAGAACCTTTATTGATTGAGAATGACGACGAATCATTACAGATAGGTCAATTATCTTGACTGATTCATCTTCTTCAGCTTTTCAGCCTGGGTACTTAATTATAGCAGATGCCGTATAAGAATGGTATATTTTTTGGGGAAAGATTTTAGATTTCTCTAAATTCTGAACAATTAGAGCCAACTGGGGGCTAACCACACTGCATAACCAATCAACCCAAATAATAAAGTAATTAAAACCGTAATTACATAGCAAATACATATCAGCAAACCGTCAGATTCAAGATTAGCAACGGCAAAAAGTAAAATGCCGACGGTGGGGATAGGATTGGTAAAGGGAACTGGTAAAATTAGTAATATTGTCAGCCACGAGATGCAAAACCCATTGCATCGCCAAGTCAGAGCATGAGAAGCTAGTTTTGTCAAGCGAGGACGAGTAATTTTTTCCAATAGTCTGGTCACTCGACGTAGTTTTGGTAAGATCACCTGAGCAAAAGAGCGCGGAAATTGATAAGCAGCGATTCGTTTGGGTAGCCAGGGCGATCGTCTTCCTAAAAGCATCTGCAAAGACAATAGCAAACAAGCAGCCCCAAAAGGACCTGTTAACCCTGGTGGCATGGGTAACAAAAATGGTAACACCAATAAAGCAATCACCAAACTAAAACCCCTTTCTGAAGTTTCCGCCAGAACATCACCGAGAGTTAGTGGCTGTGTTGCTAAACGTTGCAGTAAAGATTTAATCTCTTGAGAAAATCTCAAATGTATTTTCATGGGATTTTCCAGAATTGCCACTACTCAACATTATACTGGTGGTACCAAAACACTTATAGCCCTGGGTATCACCCGAAACACAGCCGGAGTACAAGTAGTTATTTCTCCATCTGTATTAATAGGATGAGGCTTACGAGTATAAACTTCAATTTCCTGTCCTTGGATAGCGCGAACGCCCTGCCAATGTATATGTCTGCCTTGGCGCATAGATGGAAGTAAGGGTATGATTTGCCACCAATGCTTAATTTCTATACTATAAAGATCCAGCCGTTGATCATCGATTGTAGCATCGTGAAATACAGCCATGCCACCACCATAATAGCGTCCATTGCCTACAGCAATTTGCACAGTTTTAACGCGAAATGATTGGTCTTTAATCCGAATTTCTGCACTAAAAGGACGAGATTTCCAAATTACTTGTAATGCAGTAGCAGCATAAGCAAATATTCCCCAACGGCGTTTTACTTCTCTGGTTAATTTTTGAGTAATATTTACACTCAAACCCAGACTAGCAACGTTAAAAAAATATTTACCATTTACCCAGCCCAAATCAATGCGTCGTAAATCTCCAGCTGCAATAATCTGACAAGCTTCCGGTAAAGTATTGGGAATACCCAAAGTCCTTGCTAAATCATTAGCAGTTCCCAAAGGCAAAATACCTAAAGGTAATTGAGTATCGACTATCGCATCTACAGCGGCATTAAGAGTACCATCACCACCACCAATAATTACCACATCAATTTCTGTTTGGTAGCGCCGGATGACATCAGCCAAATGTTCTGGATTTTCTGTAGACTCTTGAATTAAATGAAACCCAAGCCTTTCTAGACAATTAATAGCCTCTAATAAACTTTGTTGTCCTTGGCGGGAATGACGATTTACTAACAGCAGTGCGCGGAGGTTCATGGGGCGTACCTTTTGTAGTTTTTATTGAAGGATTCTCCATGTCTTTCGACCTTGTTTAAATTTTACATTTAAAACTTGATAAGGTGGCTATATCTAATTGTGGAAAATCGGGTGTTGCTGAATTGAGGTATGAAAACCAAAAAATCTATTTATCAAACTCTTAGCTCTCTACGCCTCTGCGTGAAACAAATAAATTCATACTTGTATTCAGCAACGCCGAAAATCGCTGATACTCAAATACCCAACCTCTTTGAGAAGTCGGGTATCTTTTTGTTCACAACAAATATGAATATTCCTAGTTAAGAAATAGGGGTATTCATCTGTTCAGCCAAACTGTTAACTAAAGCTACGGCTTGTGTCAGTGCTTCCTTACGATCTACCATCAAGTGATGAGGTGGTAATAGGCTTAATACTCCTAAACTTTCCAGGCGTTTCTTAATCTTGCCCGTTGCACCAACAATGATCACTTGACGACCTTTTTCACAAGCTTCTCTGATGGCGCTTTCAATAGTTAAAGAAGCGGTAACGCCCATCATCGGTACATCACTCAAATCAAGGACAATAACATCGCAATCTTTGATGGCGTTATGTTCACGAGAAATCGCCTTAGAAACACCAAAGATCATTGCTCCACTTAAGTAGAATAGCAAAACTCGACCATTGGCTGCATCCAACAAACTCTTTTCTTCTGGAGTTAAATCAATCGCATCATCCGCATCACTAATTGCCTTAACTGTCTCAGACTGCATACTAGAAAGACGTTCAATGGTTAAGATGTTGGCGATAAATATACCCACACCCACAGCAACAATTAAATCTACAAACACAGTCAGGAACAAAACACCATACATGATGATTGAACCCTTGAGAGATACCTTGTGAGAGCGTTTTAAGAAACTCCAATCCAGAATATCAATCCCCACTTTGAGCGCAATACCAGCTAACACAGCCATTGGAATACTCTGAGTTACACCAGCAGCACCCAAAACCACAACCAATAATATCAAAGCACGAGTGAGGCCAGATACCGCAGTTTGCGCCCCAGTTTGGATATTAACAACAGTTCCCATTGTTGCCCCAGCACCAGGTAAACCACCACACAAACCAGATACTACGTTAGCGATACCTTGGCCAATTAATTCTTTATCAGATTTATGTTCAGTGCGGGTTAAGCTATCAGCAACTACAGCAGTTAATAGGGTATCAATACATCCCAACATCCCCAACATTATCCCATCAACTAACATGAGAGTGATGTTTGATAATGTGAAAGTTGGCAGTTGAATCTTTGGTAAACCAGTTTCAATTACACCAATGCGTTTGATATCAGCATCACCGAAAAATACCAAAGAAACCACTGTCACCCCTACTAATGCAATTAACTGAGGTGGGACAATGCGCTTAACTTTCGATGGCGTTAAGTAAATAATTGCTACCGTCATCACACCCAAAATCAAAGCGATGGGGTTGATATTTGCTAAGAGATCAGGTAAGTTTTTGACTATTCCTAAAACTCCACCTTTGGGAGTTGGCTGTCCCAGGAAAGGTGCTGTTTGCAAAATAATTAAAATCACCCCAATTCCTGACATAAAGCCAGAAATTACACTGTAGGGCATGAGGGTGATATATTTTCCTAGCTTAAAGATACCAAAGATAATTTGAAATATCCCTGCTAACATGACTACGGTAAAAGCCATAGCTAAACCGTTTTCTGGGTCTTTTGCTATGAAAGAACTGATAATACCAGTAATGACTACTGTCATGGGACCAGTAGGTTCAGATATTAGAGTTGGTGTACCACCAAATAACGCGGCAAAAAAGCCGACACAAACAGCACCATAAAGACCGGCAACTGGACCTGCACCGGAAGCCACACCGAAGGCTAAAGCTAAAGGTAGAGAGACAATGGCAGCTGTAACACCACCGAAAATATCGCCGCGTAAATTGCGGAAATGAATAGTATTGGTTATTTCCATTAGTGGATGCTCAATGACGACAAAATTGTACGGTTTAGACAGGTTTTTTCTGTCTAATTAAATTCACAATTTTAGCCATATAAAAACATCTAAACTTATCCGTTAGAAACTCAAATAGTGAGGAAAAATTTAATCATGTTATATTGATTTACAGTGATAATTATTTGGTGGCTTTTATAATTCCCATTTTTTGAAAAATTGGGAATATCTAAGCTACCTTTTCTCTCACGTTAAAGGGCTGAGTTCTATCTGATTGTTAGTGTGTATTGTATGGTTGCTAAAATTGCCATAAAACTTGCAATGGCTAGATATATTTTAGCTATCTATGAGATGGGAGCAAAATGATTTTTTAAAAAAATGTCATCATTGTTGGGAATTTGCATTTTAGTCAGTTGAAAATTAAGTGTTATGTCGGGTGAAACTAGATAAACAGATTTTTAAATTACTGGGATATACTGTTACTTAGTTGCGCTTAATCTTTGTTTATTAACGTAAGTACGCAACAATAAACGTAACAGAGTTGAGCCTAGTAACAAAAAACCAGAACCTACTCTAGAAGGAATTTGAATAAAAATAGCATACAGCCTTTAGCACTCAAAATCTTAATTTTTGAATGCAATATTTAAATAATACTATCCCTGATATGGTGTCTTCCCACGTCTGCGGTAAATTTACCACTTTTCCTGTATTTACGGGTATTTTAAAACTTGTTGAGCCTTCTAGTCTAATTGTCAAGACTGATGATACTAAGTACATAATCTAAATCGACTAACGTTTTGAGTAACGACCAGCAAAAAGCCGGGGTCATGCCCCGGCCTTTTAGGTCTGCGTCGTTTCGACTCAACAGCCTTCTGGTCCACAGAAATGTCTTCCGTACAGTACCTCTGCTTCACAGATATAGATAATACCCGCATAATCGGTGAAAAACTTGATTGCGACCTTATCTGCAATATCTTCGGCCATCTCCCGATTTTCGGTGAGTACCTCGAACTTTACATTCGAGTCGGTGTCGGCAGTGCTGGGTTTACCCGTAGAGCGCACGTTACGACTGCCTTTACCGCCAGTATCCACCACCGTATAACCGGTCGCCCCACATTCATCAATGATCTTGGCGACCTTTTTCATCAGAACCTTTTCTGTAACGATGACGAGCTTATTGGCACGCTTAGACATATTAGTTACCTCCTTACTTACGTAAATTGATATTATATACTGAGTTGGTTAGTCTGCCGGTTCAAGGGAGTGCCAACAGACCGCGACCTGTTTGGGATTAGCCGCCGATCGCCTGAGCAAGACCGATAAAGAATGGTATACACACACCAATCGCAATTGGCGTACCAATTGCTGTAGACGCGCCTATATATGCCGATGGATTAGCCGAAGGGATACCTGCTCGCAATGTAGGAGGACCGGAGATGTCTGAACTAGAGGAAGCGATGACAGCCAGTACCACGACACCGCCCATGCTGAAGTTCATTGTGTAGTGGGCAATCAGACCGAGACCGAAGGCGAGCAACCCATGTATAAACGGTGCTATCACACTATAGACAACATACCATTGAGCCACCTTACGCAGTTCACCCACTCTTGACCAAGCTTCCATACCCATGACCAGCATCAAGATCGAAAGCAAGCCACGAAAGGCGGGATCGTAAAAGTTTTTATAGACACTTTCCGGCTGGGTGAAAAGTCCAAGAGCCAGTCCTAACAACATTGCCGATAAGGCAGGACCCCGGAGGCTTTCCTCGATGATCGGCCATATCTTGACCCGATTATCCGCAGGATCTTTCTGTTGGCTGAGATACTCCTGCCTGGTGCTAGGATAATCACCAGCTGCAACAGGCTGCTTGCTGAAAGACTCCTGCATGGCAGATTCGCCTGCTTCTTTAAGCTTCTTCTTGTTGAGATAAATGTTGGCTATCACAATCGCAGTTACAAGCGCGGGGATATCCATAAAGGGATAGAGTGCGCCAGTCCATGCTTCAAATGGAATTTTTTGTTCTTCCAGTACGGTCAGACCGGCGGCCATGGTAGAACCACTCACCGCACCAAACAAACCCCCAGTTGCAATTGCATCCACGGTTCTGACCTTCGGCAGCTTGGCCAATGTATAGCGGGCAATGAATACAACCGCAATACCTGTGACTACAGCAAACAATGCGGGTAAAATCATGTCCGCTAGGTTGGAATTACGGATCGCAATTCCACCGGTCAGACCGATTTTTGTGAGCAGCATGAAGACGATGATCGTACAAATTGACTCTGGAATTACCAATTCACTACCAAGGGCAGCAATGATCATCCCACCAATCAAAAATGCCAGTGTTGGGGACTGCAACTGCTTAACAAAGTCCTGCAAGAAAACGGACAAAAAATCCATTAATACCTCCTTGTGTCTCCTCTAATGAGGAGTATTAAAATAAATGAACTAAATGAACTTTAAAAAAGAGTGATGCGCTTGACTACTACAGCACAGATGCTGCACAAGAACCTGTGGACAGGTCTTACGGTCATTGGTCTGTCCAGTCAATTTACGGTGTCTTGATGATAAAATTCAGACATAAATACATCTCCTGGATTTGTAAATCTATTTTTTAGCCATGAAAATTAAAGCCAGATGAAATTGATTTTTCCATCTGAACTAAAATATATGTAGTCATGCAAAGTTCACATTTTCTGACGGAAAATGGCTAACTCGGCTATGGGAACAAAGTTTCATTACTTTGGCTCACTAAGTGAGATGGGGGTGCATCTCTGACCTAGTGAAACTTAGTGTACAGGTTTTTTATAGAAATTGATCAACATGGAAAGGCAATTATTAAATAAATATTAGATTGGATATATAAGTAAAACTTTATAAGTTGGTCTTAATTTTAAGTCAACTTTCTAATATATATATTGAAACTAATGATGATGATTATGTCTAGATTATGATTTCCGTAGCTATGAGTTAAGTTAATCACATTCACAAGGCATGAAATAGATGATTTTGATGCTAACTATAAGATTAAATCTTCATCTATAGATGAGTCCTATGATGAAGATTTTCTATAACTTATGAATAGGCGTTTAACTGTCAACTAATAACTTATTAAACCCGCAAACCAAAGTAGGTAATAATCAGTACATCTGCGCCTGTATTAACTATTTCGTGAACTTCTCCTACTTCTATGGCGTAGCAGTTTCCTGGTAGCAGGGGGTATTCTTGTTCGTCAATGCGAATTATTCCCGCACCGGATTCGACAAAGAAGACTTCGCACATATCTTGATGAGAATGTGCGGGTGAGATTTGTCCAGATGCAAAATAAGCTTGGGAAAAGTTGGTAAGATGAGGTAAATCGCCAAAGCGCAACATTACCTTTTTCTTGATCTCTGGGTTGTGGGAAACAGAGGTTTGGGGTAAGTCGTTGAGAGAAGTAATAATCATAAATTGGTAATTAAAGAGTTAAGTGTGATTTTCGCCAGTACGTTAAATGAAAACTCATGAAAATTATTGCTTACAGTTATAGTGATCCACTTTTGGAAACGTCTCCTGATCAAGCTAGTTGGGGTTGGGAAGTAGATCAAATTTATCAGGATTTGGGAGAGCGATCTCAACTACAACAATTACTAAATGACTGTGAAACAGAACCTGCAAATTATCTGCTGATTCGGCGTTTAGAAGAATTGGGGGATACATTAGCACAAGTGAGCGATCGCCTGAACCAACTAGAAGTTATGGGCGTAATAGTCATTGCTACAGAACAAAAATATACCTCTGAAGTCTCTAAATTCCGTGTCGAACTCCTAAACTTACTCCAAGAAATTCAACGTCAACAACGCAGTCGCAGCATCCGTCAAGGACACGCCCGAAATCGTCTCGAAGCCTCACCACCACCAGGTAAAGTCCCCTACGGCTATCGCAGAGGTAAAGGAAAATATACTATTGATCGCAGTACATCGCCGATAGTCAAAGATTTTTTTGACAACTTTTTACTTTATGGTTCTTTACGTGGTTCAGTTCGTTATATAGCCAAAAAATACGCTAAAAAAATCTCTGTCACCACAGGAAGACGTTGGTTAACAAATCCCGTTTATCGTGGTGATACCGCTTATCAAAATGGGGAAATTATTTCTGATACTCATACAGGTATTATTTCTAGGGAAGAAGCAGCGCAAGTTGACCGACTTTTACGCAGGAATAGCCGTTTACCTTCTCGTACCGCTAGTGCGCCTCATTCTTTAGCTGGTTTGGTTGTTTGTGAACAGTGTCAGTCGCGGATGATAGTCACTCGTGTTAATCAGCGTTATCAAGAACAGGAGTATTTGTATTTACGCAATACAAATTGTCCCCAAAGTCCTAAATGTCGTGCTATTCCTTACTCAGAAATTTTGGAAAAGACAATTGAAATTGTTTGTCGAGATTTACCTTTAGCCGTAGCAGGAATGAATTTTCCCCAACTAGATACTATTAAAAATAGCTTAAATGATAAAATTAGCAATCAACAAAATATTCTTGAACAATTACCCAAGTTAATAGAAACCGGAGTATTGGATACAGAAACAGCAAAATTAAGAGCCTACAAACTCCGCACAGAAATTTCTCAACTTCAAGCTAAGTTAGCTATTCTCCCTCCTGTAAATTTACGTTCTGTCGCAGAAGCTGTTTCTATTTCTCAGTTTTGGTTAGATTTATCAGAAGTAGAAAGACGGTTTTATTTACGGGAATTCATTCGCAATATAGATATAATTCGTAATGGGAAAGATTGGGATTTACAAGTAGTGTTCATTTTTTAATCGTAAGGGCGAAGCATTCGGTGTAAGGGCGAAGCATTCGGAAGATAAACTGGGGAAAAAACCGATAAATTATCGCCCGAATGCTTCGCCCCTACATTGGTGATCCCAATTCCCAATTAATCTCCAGATGATTTTGGTGATTTACCAGCATTTCTTACATTCATAACTTTACTGAGTAAATCAAACCAAAAAGGCGCTCCCATTGCAATAGCAATACCACTTGTTATCCACCCAGCAAACATAGTTAATAAACCAATAATAGGTAGTTTTTTTGTATTGGGATCATTCCAGTATATTTGCTCTTGTAAGTTATCCTTTGTCCAACCAATTGGTAAATTAAGATCCTCTAAAATCTGTTTAGTATCTAGATCTTTGATATTGCCAGAATTAGACTGTTGAACTATTGTTTGTTCCGCTTTATAAATAATTGTTTCTCGCAATACTGTATCCTTAGATAAGCGATCAATAATATGAAATGTATCAGCATTAGCACCAAAAGCTAAGGCGATACCAATTAAAATTGCTACTCCTTTAGCATTCCGTTTGTAAACACCACCTGCTCGTTGCATAGAACTATCAAAACAGGCTTCAATTTCTCTGCGTAATATTTGAAGACCTTCTTCTGTATTTCTAGCTTTGTATTGTGCTTGCTTGGCTATGCTGACAATATTAGTTTTGATTGCAGATGGTAAACTATCAACTAATTCTTTAATGGTTTGATATGTTGGATCATCCTCATTTTGTAAGGATGTTTGAAGTCCATCACGTACAGCACTACCTGTATACATTAATGTCATAATTTCGTTAATATTAGGCTTTAAACCTTCTATAATAATTGCTTCTTCTACACTTGAAAAAATGTGGTTACGGTAAGATTCTAACCGCTTACAAGTTTCTACTAAAATTACATTTCCATTTTCTAGATTCGCTTGAAAATTATTTATGTATCTATCAAAGCTATCCTTCATCCGACTAACGCTGATATCTATATCAAATGTGTGATTTTTAAAATCATTAACAATGATTGTATAATCTGACCTGAGATTCTCATAATCATCCTTGATATCCTTGGTAATATGATTTGGTAATTCACCGTTTTGTATTTGCTTAAGTGATCTAGTTAAAATTGTTTTTACCTCTTGTAAATGTTTATTTTTAACTTTTTCAAGTCTTGCTTCCGTTATATTATGAATGATTGTTGGTAATTTAAGTTCTTCTAGCAAACTTGCAGCAAAAGTATCAGCAGCAATATAAGATGGTCCGCTATGTTCATTACCAAAAGACTGTGTTTTTGGCGATGCTGTAGACATTTTGTTGCCTATTTTATTAGTCATGTTAGCTACCATCCAAGTAAATTTTCTTGGTAAAGTCGAGAAAAATCCTTTTGCCTCTTGGTTGATACCTTTGATTAAAGGATTGCTATAAATAGCATTCACCAGTTTCATGACTTCTGGTTTTTCCGATTCCTGCGAATTTCCTGATAAAAAAACTTCAATTGATTTCCTTAAGTGTGAGGCACGCCATTGTAGAAGTGTAGCGATTAGTTCTTGAATTTCTGATGCTAACAAACTTAAAATCAAGTAAATAAAAATTAAGCCCAAGGCAACATCTAAAATAAAAGGTAAACGCATTGACAGACTCCTTTAGTGTAATTGACCAATTTAGGTTTGTAATCTTTATATCATTTAACTTGAAAAATACTTGTTAAATTGTTTAAAAAATAACTAAGAAAAATTTTGTTGAAAAAATTATCATTATTCCCGGAAAACTGCGGTAATTTGGGATCTAGCCATTGCTAGTGAAAACAGTTTGTGGCAGTGTGGCAACATTGGAGATTCGCTCTGGTCTCTATGGAATTAAACCAGCGAGTAAAATGATTAGCATAGAATATGCAAGAAGGAAGCTATATTTGGACTCATCTAGAAAAACAGCATCGCGCAGCTGACAAATGGATTGATTGGATATGGCTGATAGTATTGCTGGTGGCAGCAGTGTTACTGTTTAGCATCAATCTGGGAGGACTGCCGCTGCGAGATTGGGATGAAGGCACTGTGGCACAAGTTGCTAGAGAAATTTGGCGCTCCCCAGAAGGTTCAATGCGCTGGCTTTACCCTACTTTGGGAGGTGAACCATACCATAACAAGCCACCCCTTATGCATTGGCTGATTGCTTGGGTTTACTCTCTGGGCGGTGTGAATGAATGGACGACTCGCCTACCTGGTGCAATTCTGACAGCCGTTTCTGTACCTTTACTGTATTGCATTGGCAGAGAGATATTTAGGCAACGTTGGGCTGCTGTTTATAGTGCTTTAATTTATTTGACCATGCTACCAGTAGTGCGTCATGGGCGATTAGCAATGCTAGATGGTATGGTAGTCAGCTTGTTGATGGTCATGTTATTGTGTGTGTTGCGATCGCGCCGAGACTTACGTTATTGTCTGGGTATTGGTATCAGTTTTGGGTTGATTTGCCTAACTAAAGGTATCCTTGGCATATTATTAGGTGCTATTGCTATAGTCTTTCTCTTTTGGGATACACCACGATTACTCACAAATTACTATTTGTGGATAGGAATATTCATCGGTATTCTTCCTGTGTTTGGTTGGTACACTGCCCAACTACTAAGATATGGTTATCCTTTCTCCCAAATAGATTTAGGTAATCAATCCTTCAATCAGACTGCTGCTCATGTTAATGGTCAGCCTCAACCACCTTGGTACTATCTCATAGAAATCATCAAGTGGACATGGCCTTGGCTAGTATTTTTGCCCCACACCGTGCGCTTCACCTGGGAAAATCGGAATCTTAGTTGGGCAAAACTGATCATTGTTTGGAGTAGTATTTATTTACTGCTGATTTCTCTGGTTAGCATTAAACTACCTTGGTATATATTCCCAATTTATCCTAGCTTTGCTTTGGCTTTTGGTTTCTATTTAGTACAGGTCGAGAATTTGCGTTTATTCTCATCCTATCCCCGTGCTTGGGTAACAAGTTTTGCGATATTAGCTGTGATAGCTTCTGCGGGTATTATTTATTTGAGTTGGAGTCATGCAGGAACAACAGACTTACAGATGATTTTGTCCGCAGCAGCTTTGACTATGACCTTAGCAGCTATTTTAACCGAACGAGGTGATAGGCAGTTTTTGAAGATTTTAGTTTGGGGAAGTTATCTTTCCCTGCTGTTGTTAATGAAATCTAATTACTGGGTGTGGGAATTAGGAGAAGCTTATCCAGTCAAACCTGTAGCGGCCATGATAGCCCGTGCTAATCCCACTGTTCGGCAAATTTACACATCTTTTCCCTACCCTCGTTCATCCTTGGATTTTTATAGCGATCGCACCATTACTCCTGCTTCTTTCGGCGATTTGCAATATTATTGGCAGTATAATGGGCAACCCTATTTTCTTGTGAATGCTTCTGCCTTAGAAACTCTTAAACTCCCATCTATCAAAGTAATTGATCAAATAGCAGGTTGGCAATTGATTACAAAAGACAATCATCGCTTGTAAGTAGGTAGGCGTTGAAATTTATCGTTGAGGCAAGGCAAGAGGCAAGAGACTTTAAGGGATTTTACATTTTGTAACATACCTCGTTTTTTTCAAGCCGACTTACTTAATTTGAAAAAAGGAAGTTGTCAAAAGACATAACACCCTGAAAGTTAAAACTTTTTCAGGGTGTAATTTTCAACTTTTTGATTCAATTACTGTAGATTTTCTTTTCCTGGTTCATTACCTTTTTTTATTTCTGGAAACAATTGATGATTGTAGTTTGTATTTTCTTGGGTGATGGCAATAGTAGCCAATAAAATTGCACCTCCCATAGCCAAAGCTAATAAAGGACGTTTCAGAAGCACCAAATCTCTAATCATTCTAGCTAAAGGTCGGCTTTGACGACGTAAAGCTGAAGAGATTACCATTTGTTTCCAAGCAAAGGGATCTCGCACATAGTGACCACTTTTGCAAACTACAAGTTTTTCTTGACAATACGGACAAGTAAATAAGCCAATATAGGTTTTAACAGGTTTTGTCCTGTTGTTTTTTTGGCAAATTGGGCAAGTAACATAATTACTATCAAAAGTGTGTATATTCATTTAGCTCGTCCGCTTAATCCATTTACTCGCTATATAACAATAGGTATATTCACTAGTTAGGAGTTCAAGAGTATGACTAACGCCAAGCTGCGCTATCAGAATTCAGTCAACAGTAAAAGTAAAAAGTAATAACTGATAACTGAATCCATCACTCCATCACCATCACTCACGATTATAACTAGTAACTTGGCTTACTTAGTAGCCTTGACAGTATCGTCTCAACATCAGTAATGCACCATACATTCATTGATCTTGCTATTAATCAGAGCTACATAGCCGTAACATGAGTATAGCCAGATTTGAGTAAGGATAACTCTCTTGTTACTGCTGATTTAAGCTATGTTTACAAAGTCCATAGTGACTTGACTTTGCGGCTCGAGAATCAAATCAGCACTCACTCATAACCATTAACTACTAATTCTCTCCCATTTAAACCCTGATCTTCATAAAAATTTTGATGTCTTGTTCGGGTTTACCAAAACTTTGCAAATTCAAAAAATCAAGCATAGTTGGCTGGTTGCTAAATCATGGCTCACAATGAGAATTAACAGCTAAAAAATTTAATTTTTTCTGACATTTACCCCGGATTTCCATGACTCTCTTGCCTCCTACTCAATTGAGGAAGGTAACTCAACTAGCTGCCTTTCCCATACCTTCTACTCATTTAACTCATCTCATCAATCGTTTTCAACCATCACCAGAAACAGTAGTGCTGTTTTTAGCCATCCTCATTGGTGGTGGTACTGGTATGGGTGTAGTCACTTTTCACTATTTAATCCAGCTGATTCATGATCTGATGCTGGAGAATTTTATGGGACAAATAGGAGTCTGGGGTGCTTGGACTTTAGCTTGTGTACCTACCCTGGGCGGACTAATTGTAGGCTTAATGCGTTGGCGGACTCAAGATTTTGGACCTGGGCTTTCATCTTTAATTGCTGTCTCTCAAGGTAGAGAAGTTAAGCAGCAACTACGACCTGTTACCAAAATGATCGCTGCTGCTGTTTCTTTAGGTAGTGGTGCATCTTTGGGTCCAGAGGGTCCTAGTGTAGAAATTGGTACTAATTTTGGGGTGTTGTTGTCGGATGTGCTGCAAGTTTCTCAAGAGAGACAGCGGTTACTTTTGGGTGCTGGTGCTGCTGCTGGTCTAGCTGCTGGCTTTAATGCTCCCATTGCCGGGGTATTTTTTGCTCTAGAGGTAGTGATGGGAACTACATCTTTTGCTACTTCTGCGGTTAGTGTAGTGTTACTTGCAGCGGTAGTAGCGGCTTTAATTGCTCAAATTGGTTTGGGGACTCAACCTGCTTTTGCCTTACCTGCTTACCAAGTCCGCAGTCCGTTAGAATTACCGCTTTATCTGGGCTTGGGTTTGGGTGCAAGTTTAGTGGCGCTGACTTATACACAATCCATTCGTTTAGTGAAAGCGTTTTTTGCCGGACGGTTGAAAAGGTTTGAATTTTTGGCCAAGATTCCTCAGCCTATTCAACCAATTATCGGTGGTTTAATAGTTGGTCTAGTAGCTTTACAGTATCCACAAATTTTGGGTATTGGTTATGGAACTGTGCAAGCAATGCTGCAAGATCAGGAATTTTCTTTGAACTTGTTAATTGTACTCATGGTGTTGAAAGTGCTGATGACGGCAGTTAGTGCTGCTAGTGGTTTTGTGGGTGGTTTGTTTGCCCCAGCCATGTTTTTAGGGGCATCTTTTGGGTCTGCCTATGCTAAAACTTTGGCTTTAATAGCGCCAGGTATTGGTGAGTATATGGCCGCTCCTCCAGCTTATGCCATGGTGGGTATGGCTGCTGTTTTGGCGGGTAGTGTGAGAGCGCCGTTAACAGCTATTTTAATGTTGTTTGAATTAACCCGTGACTATCGGATTGTTTTACCTTTGATGGCGGCGGTGGGTTTAAGTGTCTGGTTGGTAGAACGAATCAAGCCGACTTTTAATTCTAATTCCAATCTTCAACAAATTGGTCTTGCGGAATTGAAAGACGATCAGGTGGAAATTGTGCAGCAAATTTCTGTAGCAGATGCTATGCACTCCTATCCCAAAAAAATGCCGACAAATTTGGGAGTTTTAGAGGCGGCTATGGAAATGATCCGCGATCGCACAGCCAGTGCTTTAGTCATTGATGCCAATGAACAATTAGTTGGTATTCTTTCTCTGGATGATATTAATCGCACTCTTTCTGTTTGGGAAAATTATCAAAATTCTCCTGGGCAAATTCAGGCTAATTTTTCTAGTCAAACAATTATAGACATTTGTACAACTGACATTCTCTATGCTTGGCAGGATGAACCTTTATCTGAAGCTTTAGACCGGATGGCGCTGCGCGGTTTGCATCAGCTACCAGTGGTAGCCCGAAACAACCCTGACTGCATTTTAGGTTTACTAGAAAAAGAGCAAATTGCTTTAACTTGTAATTTGGCAGCTACACGCAACGCATTACAGCATTATCTACCAATCCTCCCAACAACAGATATAGTCATTGGTCATTAGTTATTGGTTAGTACGCAAAAATCAATAACTGCAAGTCAGGGTTTAGCATTGCTAAACCCCTACAACTGACAATTGACATTTGATTAAGCTGTAGCTTCTACTTCTTCAGCCTCATCTTCTCTGTCTTCTGGCTCTACTTGGCGGAGTCGAATGTGCTTTTTACCTAAAGTGATGATAAATTCATCTCCAGGTTTGAGATTCATCTGTTTTGTATAAGCTGAACCTATGAGCAAGTTGTTGTTAGACTGTACGCTAATTCTATAGCTGGCACTGCGTCCACCACGACCATTGGCACTAGGTGTGCTATCCAACTCAATGCCCTCAGCATCAATTAGGGCATTTAAGAATTTCATCATGTTGACGCGCTCTATACCATTTTTGGTAATGGTATAGTAGCCACACTGTTTAGCTTTATCTTCCTTGCTTTCGTTCTCTAGCTCCTTAACTTTTTTGAGCAGTTCTTCACCAACAAGGGGGTCAATTTTTTTCTGTTTAGGCATCAACTTAGGTCGAAATTGAATGTTTGAAGTGGTTGAATCGATTTTATTTTAACTGATACTGAGCTATTAGGAACGGAATCCTTTATTTTTTTATCTCAGCATAGCCAAGTATATTACACTCACTGGAAAAATTGTTGCACAATTACCAATTTTGTCAAGATTTTTTCTAAAATAAAATTCTGAGAATGCTGATATCTATATATATAGTTTGTGAATTACTGGTAGACTGTATTTTAATACTTGTGGGTTAAAGGGGAAGGGTTCAGGGAGTAAGGGAAAGGAAAAACCTTTAATCTTTTCCTCAACCAAGTGAAAATTTCCAGGCTGAAAACCTAGTGTTGTATTGATATGTCTTTGTTTAAGTTTTTTAAAGTTTCGCAAAAAAGTGGTGCGCTCACCGAAGATGATCCTAAAGTCATTAGTCATTAGTCATTAGTCATTAGTCATTAGTCATTAGCAAAAATATTCTCCCTAATAGCGTCCCTGTTCCCTGTTCCCTGTTCCCTATTCCCTATTCCCTGACAGATGAAACTAACGACTAGAGGACATTATAGTGTGAAGGCATTGCTAGATTTGAGTTTACAGCCAAAATATGGTCCTGTATCTGTAAGAGCGATCGCCAAACGTCAAGATATTCCTGCTCCTTATTTAGAAAAGTTACTGATAGAAATGCGTCGCGCTGGGTTGGTGAAATCAATTCGTGGTAGCATTGGTGGCTATCAATTAGCAAGAGAGCCTGTACAAATTTCTATAGGACAAATTTTAGAGGCAGTTGGGGAAAATATCACCCACTTACCTCTGAACAGCCCAACACCTGCACAAGCTGAAGATTGGGTAACATTTTCCCTTTGGCAAAGACTTAACCAAAAACTAAAAGAAGCTTTGTACAGTATTACTCTGGCAGACCTTTATTATGATGCCCGCAGTTGGCAAGCATCTCTAGGGGAAGAAGCAAGTTTTGTGGTTTAGTCACTTATCAGGGAATGGGGAACAGGGAACAGTCTGTTTACTAATGACTAATAACTAATAACTAATGACTAATAACATTTATATATTAATTATTGCTGCTTTGTTAGATTACCTAATTGGTGATCCTTGGGGTTGGCCGCATCCAGTCAGAGTGATGGGGTGGTTCATTTCTGGTATGAGTAAATTTTTTCTGACACATTGTCAAAATTTTTTTGCACAGCGTCTAGCTGGAATTGTCTTAACTCTGATCTTGATCTTATGTAGTGGTTTGTGTGGCTGGCTAATAATTCAAATGGCTAGATGGTTACATCCATGGTTAGGAATTGCTGTAGAGAGCATTTTTTTAGCCAGTTGTTTTGCTTTTCATAGTTTACGAAAGGCTGCTGTAGATGTTATCCAACCTTTAACAACAGGAAAATTAGAGGAAGCACGACAGATTTTAAGTAATTACGTAGGTCGAGATACCCAAAATCTCTCAGAACCAGAAATTTTGCGAGCAGTTCTAGAAACGGTGACAGAAAATGCTACGGATGGGGTGATGGCTCCTCTGTTCTATGCAATTTTGGGTACATTATTCCCCTTGGTTGGACCAGTACCTTTGGCTCTAGCATATAAAGCTAGTAGTACCCTAGATTCAATGGTGGGTTATCGGGAAGCACCTTATACTTATATTGGCTGGTTTAGTGCTAGGTTAGAAGACGGTTTAACTTGGCTTCCTTGTCGATTAACAGTGATGACTTTGGCGCTATTATCAGGTAAACCTTTAGATGTCTGGCGAATTTGTCGCCGGGATGCTATTCAAGATCCTAGTCCTAATTCGGGTTGGAGCGAGTGCGCCTATGCTGCTATTTTAGGTGTGCAAATGGGAGGCACAAATTGGTATGGTGGAGTAGCTAAACATAAACCACTGCTAGGAAATGCTACTTATCCCATTACCCCAATTTCGATTTACAAAGCTTTGCAATTAACTCGGTATTCTTTTTTATTGTGGTTAGGTATAGGAATATTTTTAATTTTTAATTTATAATTCGTAATTCGTAATTAGACATCTCCAATCCCCAATCCCCAATTCGTAATCCCCAGTAATTATGTCTACTAAAGTAGTTGAAATTCTTTCATCAGAAGAACTGCGTCGTACATTAACCCGTCTTGCTTCTCAAATTATTGAAAGGACGAGAGATTTGTCACAATTGGTACTTTTGGGTATTTATACTAGAGGTGTGCCATTAGCTAATTTATTGGCACGTCAAATAGAGAATCTTGAAAGTATCAGTGTATCCGTAGGAGCATTAGATATTACATTCTATCGTGATGATTTAGACCAAATTGGTTTAAGAACTCCTGCTAAAACTGATATACCTTTTGACTTGACAGGTAAAACGGTAGTTTTGGTAGATGATGTTATTTTCAAAGGCAGGACAATTCGGGCGGCTTTAAATGCAGTCAATGAATATGGTAGACCAGAAGTAATTCGTTTAGCTGTGTTAGTAGATAGGGGTCATCGGGAGTTACCTATTCACCCAGATTTTGTGGGTAAGAAACTGCCTACTGCCCAAGAAGAGATTGTTAAAGTTTACTTGCAAGATGAAGATGGACGGGATGCGGTGGAGTTAATTGGGAATTAAATGAGGGAATGGGGAGAAATAATTAAAAATTAAGAACTTTTGCCTCTTGCCTCTTGCCTTTTCCCACTGTTAAACGTTAACTGTTTTAATGGTTTGTAATAATTGGTTGGTTGTATAAGGTTTACACAGGAAAGCTTTAGCACCTATATCATAAGCTGCGTTAACTTTATCATTGGGAGCTAGTCCGCTAACAGCGATAATTTTGACATTGGGGTTAATTTTTTTGAGGGTACGGATGCTGGTTAGTCCATCCATTGAGGGCATGACTATATCAGTTAAGACTAGGGCTATTTCATGGCGATGTTCGACATAGAGGGCGATCGCTTCAATGCCATCACGGGCGGTAATTACTTGATAGTTATAGCTTTCTAATACTAATTTAGTAATATCACAAAGAGCAGATTCATCATCTACAACTAAGATCATTTCACCATTACCTTGAGGCAAAGATATTTCTTGTTCTTCTATGATTGCGGTTGTATCTTGTGCGGGTAGATAAACTTTAAATTGACTACCTTTTTTTTCTTCGCTATAAACGTTGATAAAACCACCATGACTTTTGAGAATTCCCAATACTGTGGAAAGACCTAATCCAGTACCTTGACCGAAGTCTTTAGTAGTAAAAAAGGGTTCAAATATCCGGTCTATGATATTTGGTTTAATCCCAGTTCCTGTATCAGTGACAGTAATAATCACATAAGGTTTGGCTTCAGCCTCAATGTGCATTTGGGCATAACTATCATCAACTAATAGATTTTCAGCCGTGATTTTCAAAGTACCACCGTTGGGCATAGCATCACGGGCATTAACACATAAATTCATTAACACCTGATGTAATTGAGTAGCATCACCAGATACAGTCCAAAGATTTTGGGGCATTTGAGTGATAACTTCAATGTTTTTAGGAAATGTTTCTTTAATAATTTGCTGAATTTCAATTAATAAGTGTTTTAATTGTAAAAGGGTGCGATCGCCATCTATGCCTCTAGCAAAAGATAATACCTGTTTAACTAAATTTGCACCTCGTTTAGCATTGCCAATTAATATAGGTATGAGTCGTCGAGAACGTTCATCTTCGATTTGAGTTTCCAAAATTTGTGCTGTCATCAAAATTGGTGCGAGGACATTATTTAAATCGTGAGCAATTCCACTGGCTAAAGTGCCTATACTCTCTAATCTTTGGGCGCGTAAAAATTGCTGTTCTAGTTGCTTTTTTTGGGTAATATCAGTGTTGACAACTAAAATAGATTGGGGCTTGTTTCCGAATGCAGGAACTAAAGTCCAACGACTCTCAACAATGATTTCTTGACCACATTTGGTAATTTGTTCTAATTCTCCTTCCCAAGAACCATTTTTAATGAGAATTTTGAATGCTGCTGACAATTGATATAATTTTTGTTCTGGACAGAGATTCCGAATTTTTTTTGTTAAGGCTTCTTCTTTATTCCAACCATACAGACGTTCTGCGGCTTTGTTCCAAAATACAATTTGATCATCTAAATCACCAACAAAAATTGCATCGGTAGCGACATCGAGTAAAGCGGCTTGTTGGCGGATTTTTTGTTCTGTTTGTTTGCGCTCAATGGCATAGCGAATTGAACGTTCTAATAAAGGTGCAGTTAATTGATTTTTGTCTAGATAATCTACTGCTCCAATTTTCATAGCTTCAATGTCTATTTCTCGATCCCCTTGTCCAGTAAGTAGAATAAAGGGATAATTACAACCATTTTCAACGGCTTCCCGTAACAGTTCTAAACCATTATTTGCCCCTAATCTGTAATCTACTAAATAGATATCATGTTGGTGTCGAGCGATGACTGCTCTAGCTAATTCATAACTGTGTACCCATTCTAATTCACAGCCAGTTACCTGAAATTCCCTGAACCAATCACGAGTTAAAATATAATCATCTTCATCATCATCAATTAATAAAACTTTAATTGGTCTATCATTCATGATTGCCTCTCACAGCTTATAAGGGCAGTTCTACTATTTCTAACCAATATTTTCCTATAGTTTTCATCACTTCAACCAAGGATGTAAAGTTTCCTGGTTTGATAATAAATGAATTTGCTCCCAAATTGTATGTATTATATATATCTTCTTCTGCGTTTGACCCTGTGAAAACTATCACGGGAATCCGCCGGAGTTGCGGGTGATTTTTAATTTCTTTTAGTACCTCAAGACCGTGTTTTTTCGGCATATTTAAATCTAGTAAAATTAAGGATGGGCGGGGTGCTTTATTCGCATCAGCATACAAACCACAATGAGATAAATAATCCATCAATTCCTCGCCATCTCTGACGATGTGTAGTGCGATGGGCAATCGACTTTCTACCAAAGCATCATGAACTAATAGGCTATCATCATCATCGTCATCAGCCATTAAGATGGTGACAGTTGGTTGCCGATCCTTCACTCTCAATTTTCTCCTTTTTACTAGTTTATGAGTATTAATTAAGGATTTACTGATGTAAGTGCCATCAATTACTAACTACATTTTTACAATTAACCTCATTTTAGGGTGGCGTAGTAATCCCTCTCTGGGAAGAAAAATTAGAAATGAGAATTAATTGGTAATGTAATTGGTAATGTAATTATAAATTTTGCTCCTTGTCCTGGCTGACTTTGTGCTGTAATATTACCATGATGGCGTTCGATAATTTTTCGACAGATAGCTAAACCGATGCCCGTACCTTCGTATTCACTGCGACTATGTAGCCTTTGAAAAACATGGAAAATACGGTCTAGATATTTTTCTGCAAAACCAATGCCATTATCTTCAATAATGATTTGATAACCGGGATTACTCACGGATAAATCATCAAGATGATTGTTTAAAACTTGACTATATATTTTGATAATAGGTGGTTGATTTTGATGATGAAACTTGAGGGCATTACCGATGAGATTTTGCAGTAATTGACGCATTTGTAGAGGATCTGCGGTAATAATAGGTAATTCTCCTACCTCAATTTTTCCTCCAGTTTGCTGGATACGTACTTCTAAATCAGATAATACTTCTTGGGCAATTTGGGCTAAATTTACTGTTACAAAAGGTTTTCCTCTAGTTGTTATCCGTGAAAGTGTCAATAAACCTTCAATTAAGGTTTGCATTCTCAAGGTAGCATTTTGCATCCGTTGTAAATAATCAAGTCCTTGTTCACTTAAAGAATCTCCACAAGTGATTTGCAGACGCTCACCAAATGTTTTAATTTTACGTAGTGGTTCTTGTAAATCGTGGGAAGCTATAAAGGCAAATTGTTGCAGTTCTTCATTAGAACGAGTGAGTTCTTGCCGCTGTTTGGTTTCTTGTTCTAAAATTAGACTTTGTGCTAAAGCAATGCCAATTTGATCTGCCAGTTGTCGCAATAGTCCAATTTCCCAATTAGTCCATTGACGGGGATGTAAGCATTGATGAGCTATTAGCAGTCCCCAAAGTTGATTTTGGCGAAAAATGGGGACGACGAGGTTAGCTTTAACAGCGAATTGTTGGAGAAATTCAATATGACAAGCTTGAATTTGTGCTTTTTCGATGTCGCTAACAGCACTAATTCGCCCTTGACTGTATTTCTGGATGTATTCTTCATTAAAGCAATGGTTAGTAATTTTCTGTCCCAAGATAATGGGTAAACCCGGAATGACCGCTTCTTTCACTGCTAGAAAAGAACCATTACTATGTAGCTGTAAAATTAAGACCCGATCTGCTTGTAGTAGCTTTTGTACTTCTGTAACGCTGGTTTGGAGAATTTCCTCAATTTGTAAAGATTGACGAATTTTCAGGGTAATATTAGCGAATAATTGCGATCGCAGGTTTTGCCGTTGTAATTCAGCTTCTGCCCGTTTGCGCTCAGTCATATCCATCATCACTCCAATCATCCGCACTGGCTTATTTGTCGGGTCATGAACAACATAAGCTCGATCAAAAATATATGCGTAATTACCATCGCTACGCAAAAAGCGGTATTCACTAGACCAAAATTGTTGTCCACTATCAATAACAGAACGTATATCAGCAGTAATACGTTGTCTATCATCTGGATGTATTCGTTCACGCCACCAAGCCGCATCTAAATTAATTTGTTCTGCTGTATAACCAAATAGGGACTGTACTGATTGATTCCACCACACTTGATTGGTGAGCAAATCCCAATCTCTAAATACATCATTAGTAGCCAAAGCAACTATTTGAAAACGTTCTTCACTCTGACGTAGTGCCATCTTGATTTGTGTTTCCCACTGATGTGTTTGCTCATTTGGTGCTGGTAATTCCTGAGTCATTAGTAATTAGTATTACTGTTACTGATTTTTTTATGTATCTAGAGTTTTTAACAGTTCTTGTAATGTGAAAGGTTTAGGCAGAAAAATTATATTTCCAGCTTTATTTTCAATATTTAAATGTTCACTAGTCACAAGTCCGCTAATCGCAATAATTCTGAGGTGTGGATTTATATTTTGCAATCTACCAATAGTAGTAAATCCATCAAGATTTGGCATCATCATATCAACGATTACTGTTTTAATTTTATCTTGATTTTTTTTATATGAGTCTAAAGCTTGTTCTCCATCACTAGCAGTAATTACCTGATAGTTATGATTTTCTAATGAAGTTTTGGCAATCTTCTGCATAGAAACTTCATCATCTACCAATAAAATCCAGTCTCCATTACCATTAGGCATTTCTGTTTCTGGTAATGACTCAAGCATTTCTGTATATACGGCTGGTAAATATAGATGAAATTCTGTACCTTTACCTAATGAACTAGATACAGTTAAGAAACCACCATGACCTTTAATAATACCGATAACGGTTGATAAACCAAGTCCCGTACCTTTACCAAATTCTTTAGTTGTAAAAAAAGGTTCAAAGATTCTATTTAATATGCTACTTTCAATTCCTGCACCTGTATCAATCACTTTGATAATAATATAAGAACCAACTTGTGCGTCTAGGTGCATTTTTACAAAAGTTTCATCAATCCAAATATTCTCCGCAGTGATTGTCAAAGTGCCGCCATTAGGCATAGCATCACGAGCATTTAGAAACAAATTCATTAGCACTTGATCCAGTCGAGTAATATCACCATAAACTGGGTATAAATCTTCCTGAATTTCAGCACAAAACTTAATTGATTTGGGAAATGTTTGCACAACAATTTGCTGCATTTCTGAGATCAAATACTTGATTTGAATTACTGTATATTCGCCTGAAATTCCCCTGGTAAAAGATAGAACTTGCTTAACTAAATTAGCTCCCCGTTTGGCATTGGTTTCTACTATTGATAGTATTTCCTCAATTTGCGGGTTATGATTTTGACTTTTTAAAAAATGTGCTGACATCAAAATTGGTGACAAGACATTATTTAAATCATGGGCAATGCCACTAGCCAAAGTACCAATACTCTCCATCCGTTGAGCGCGTAAAAATTGCTGTTCTAACTGTTTTTTCTGAGTAATATCAGTTTCCACAATCAGGATAGATTTAGCTTGATTGTACTCATTATTGACTAAATTCCAGCAACTTTCAACAATAATTTCTGTACCAGATTTTGTATATTTATTTAATTCTCCTTGCCATAGGCCTTTTTTCAACACAGTCTGATAAATTTCCTGTGCTTGATATCGAGGTTCATTAACCCCAATTGCACCAGTATTTTTGTTGATAACTTCTTCAGCTTGCCAGCCATAAAGTTTTTCGGCACTTTTGTTCCAAAATAAAATTTTGTGTTCTAAATCCTGAACTATAATAGCATCTGTGACAATATCGAGTAATGCAGCTTGTTCGTGGATTTTTTGTTCTACTTGTTTACGGTTTGTGATGTCTTCAAAAATATATAAACGTCCTAAATATTGATCATCTGTATCCAGAACTTGGGTAGAAAAACGCCGGATAGTTCGCCCATTGTTGCAGCAAATTTCATCTTCAATAATACATCTGTTATTTTCATCTTGTAGCGGTTGGCATGATGCAGCAAAAGCAGGAATATCTAAAATCAATTTTAAACAATCAGGAATAATATCTTGATTTTTTAATTCCCGGTTTTCCATGCGCTCTTTGAGATGTTCAATTTCCCAAATTTCACAAAAGCGATTATTAAAATAAAGAATATGATCTGTGCGATTATCAACAACATAAAATCCTAGTGGGGAAACACTATTCATAGAGCGCAAAAGTGCTTCTTGCCAACGTAATTCATTTTCTGCCTGTTTGCGTTCAGTAATATCTTCTACTATATAAGCGAATTGTTGACGACTAGGATAATTTTTGGGAATTGCTGAAACTGTAGCTGATAAACAAGTTTGTCCTTGGGGTGTTTCATGAATATATTCAAATCTCACAGGTGCTTGGGTAAGTTCAGCTTGACGATAATAATTGATCCAGTGGTTTAAATTCGTGATACTTACGCCCATTTCTTGTGCGAGACGATTTTGCATTGCTTGTGGGGTTAATCCTAAAAATTTTGCAGTTTTGGGATTATCAGAAATATGTAAAATGTCGTTATCAACTAACTCTACTATTCCCATCATCATGGGCGCACTTTCAAAGAAACTGTGTAAGGTTGATTCACTTTGAGTGAGTGCTTTTTGTGCTTGTTTATATTCTGAGTTTATGCGGGAAATTTCTTGTAAAGAGCGGCGAATTTCTAATTGTTTCACAATAAGACGAGCAATAGATTGGAGTCCGGCTAACTGTTGAGAACTTATTTGTCTTGCTACTTGATCCGCTATACATAAAGTCCCAATAATCTGTTCTCCTGAGACGACTAAAGGCACGCCAACATAAAATCTAATGTATGGTTCGGAAATAACTACATTTACTTTGGCAAAGCGTGGATCTGCCAAGGTGTCAGGGATAATTAAGACATCACCTTCCTGAAGGCAAGCGTGACAAAAACCACCATCTAATGGCATTTCCTGACAATCTAATCCTACTTTAGCTTTGAACCATTGACGGTTGGCATCGATGAGACTGATTAACGCAATTGGGGTATTACAAAGGAGTGCGGCTAATGAGGCTAAATCATCAAAAGCTTGCTCTGGTTCAGTATCAATAATTTCATATTGATGGAGAGCTTCAAGTCTTGCTACTTCATTTTTAGACACGGGGAATATCATCAAATTTTTCCTATTATTTTATATTGATTGAGAACGTATCCTAGTGTAAATTTCAATATGCCTAACAGTAAATACGTAGTTTAACATAGGTATCACTCTCGTTTTATGGCATTTCTCAAATGTGCTGTGTAATGTAAATCACGATTCTCTCTGTGAATTTACGTTAATATTATGAATTTAAATACTGTATGGCAGTTAATAAAGTTTTGTATAAGCGAGAATATGTTGATATCTTAATTAAGTATTCTATGGACTGACTGAGAACTTAGTTGTCAGTAACCCAGCCCTAAAGGGACTGGGCTTGCAAGATTCAGAGGGAACAGGGAACGGGCAACAGGGAAAGAAAAAACTCATGTTTAAAAACATGAGATTGCAAATTTTGACACTGTTTTTTTCGTGCTACGCATCTTGTAAAAACATCCTTTTTTTGACTGAGCTTTAAACTCAGAACTAAAGTTTTTTATTTTTTACCTGTTCCCTGTTCCCTGTTCCCTGTTCCCTTCTTTTGTAATCAAGCAAGCCGTACTGACCAGACCACTCTGAGCATAGTCGAAGGGTAGCCGTTATTTGAGTCACGACACCTTGGAATGCGTAGCTAGTTCCCCGCTCTGTCATTTGCAATTAAACAGTTTTAAGGTCACTGAAACAGTGTTGCAAGTCTAAAAAGCTCTTATAACAGGTCGTTCGCGTAGCGTGCCGTAGGCATCAGCTAACATTACCCCGAAAGGGAGGCTCTTTTGAGCAACACATTATGCGTACAGAGTTAGAAAATTTGAATCGGTAATTGTCCCGTTGAAAGTACATCACAAAAGTACCCCGAATTTTCCGACTCCAAGGCGGTAATGAAAAAATATTCAAGGCGGTTAAAACCGCTTGAGTCGCTTCCCTCTCAGGTCTGAAGACACGCTCGTTTCCCACTTACCGCGAGATCTTATGAAAACTCCACTGATTTTGATTCCTAAACCCAAAGCTGAAGATAGTTTTGGCATTACTTTGGCTCCATTGTCTCTTGAGGAAATATATACCAAAGTTGATGATCCAGCTAATGGTGCAGTAGTAGTGATGAGTGGAATGGTTCGTAATCAAACAGATGGTAAAGCTGTGGTAGCTTTAGAATATCAAGCTTATGAGCCGATGGGTTTACAAGTATTTTACCAAATTGCGGCTAGTATTCGCAGAAAATGGTCTGATGTGAATCGAGTAGCAATATATCACCGGATTGGGCGGTTAAAAATTGGGGAAATCAGTGTGTTAGTTGCTGTGGGGTGTCCTCATCGTGGTGAGGCTTTTGCCGCTTGTCAGTATGCAATTGATACTCTTAAACATAATGCACCAATTTGGAAAAAGGAACATTGGCAAGATGGTTCTAGTTCTTGGGTAAGTATTGGTGCTTGTGAACAAGAATGTTGATGCCGTAAACTGTCATTGATTTACAGTATTTCGGTTTGTAACTATTTTGTGCAACCGCAAGGAATATGCCTTTAGACTAATTGTCGATATCAACATCATTCAGATGGGAATAAAGGCAAATGTGTTTAGTAAATATCTTTTGTCATGAGTTTGTTGTTGCTGTTTCCTTTGTAGCTTGCATTGCTGGTCTATGGTTACTGCGGGAGAACAAGAAACAAAAAGATGAAGCACAAGCAACAGAGGAAATACTGTTGAGAATGAGCTTTGCTTACTGGCTGGTTTATTGTATCGCTTTTGGAATTGAGAAAATGGTTTTACCACACTGGGAAGGTTTAACTATGATGTTAAGAATTACTATAGCTTTGTCATATTTGTTAACTTTTTCTTGTATTCTCAGTTTGCCATTACATAAATTTGCTGTGCATGAAGTTGAGGAATAGTTATCAACTATCAAAAAAGGAGCTACAAACGCTCCTCCCTTGATTAATTGTCATATTCATGCAATTTTCATAGCGATCGCGATCGCTGTTTCCAGCTGTTCCTGTGCCAAAGTCGTGAGGATAAAAACCTCTTGCACCGTCTTACCCTGCCTAGCAATAACTTTATAACCCCCGCGAATGGGTACAGATACACGTAGCTGCATTTTTGGACAATGACCTTTCGCTCTGCCAATTACCGCTGGTGTAACGGTGTGAACGCCGTGATGCTGACATAACCGTTCTAAAATAGGAATTAGACCAGAAATGTGGGTAGAGTGATTCCAGACTAGTCTACCATCAGTAGGTTTGCTCATGGTGATTAAGCTGCTTCCAGGGGAGCCATTGTCAACCCCGCACGACGCAACTGTTGGTGATATAATTCCGCTGCTTCCTGGGGACCAACCCAGACGATCGCTTGTCCTTCATAATGTACTTGGTTAGTGAGATCCCAGGCGCGATCGCCCGACATTCCCGGAATATATTTCATTAAACACTCAGCCACGTGCTGAAAAGTATTGAAATCATCATTTAACACAATCACCTTATAATTAGGATAAGGTTTGCGAGTAACTTGATTGGTTTTCTCAGGTGTTACGGTTGGTGCTGAAGCCATCCCGTAAACAGCTGCAAGTCTTGCCACCATAAATGAATAAACTAAGTTTTACAAAACAACACTTCAAATAACCAGTTTAATTCATAAGTTTTTCATCAGCATTAATCTGTCAACTAATAGCTATTAATTATCAGCTTTTAATTAACCGTTACTAGTACAACACGGCGTAAATAAACCAACCATTCTCAATCGCTAAAAAGCTTACGACCTATTATTTTTGACTTTTGAATGCATGACTTTTGACTTCCGCGAAGCGGTACTAGCCCTTTCCCAATTCTTGAGAACGATGAGTAGCAGCTTTCACGGCTCTAATTAAAGCAGAGCGAAATCCCGCCTTTTCTAACTCACTGACTCCGGCTATAGTTGTTCCTCCAGGACTAGTAACTCTATCTTTGAGTTCTGCGGGATGGATTTTTGTTTCTTCTATAAGTTTAGCCGTTCCCAATACGGTATGTAAAGCTAATTGTTTAGCCACTGCTCTGGGTAAACCTGATGCCACTCCTCCATCAGATAAAGCTTCTATCATCAAAGCCACATAAGCAGGTCCGCTACCAGATAAGCCTGTCACCGCATCCATTAAAGATTCTGGAACTTCGACAACTTCCCCAACCGCTGAAAAAATCTGTTGTGCTGTTTGCTGATGACTAGGGTTAGTATAAGCACCCAAACAAATTGCCGTCATTCCTGCGCCCACTGTAGCGGGGGTATTAGGCATAGCGCGAACAACAGGCGTTTGGGGAAATGCAGCTTCTAGCTGTTTTAAAGGCACACCTGCCAAAATAGAAATAATTAGAGGTGGATTTTGTGTAGGTAAAATATCGGCAAATTCTTGAGCGATCGCACTGAATATTTGGGGCTTAACAGCCAACATCACCGCTGCTTGAGCCTGAGCTAACACCAAACAATTATCCGTGGTTACAGATACCCCATATTGCTGCTGTAAGAAAGCCCCGCGAGCCGCTTGGGGTTCACTAACTATCACTTCTGAACCTTGATAAATTCCCTGTGCAGTAAGGCGGGATAAGAGAGCTTCTCCCATTACCCCGCCACCAATCAAACCAAATTTAATAGTCATTTAGTTAATAGTCATTAGTTAATAGTCATTAGTCATTTATCATAAGCATGAAGACAAAGGACAAATGACTAATTTAACTTGATTATTGTGCCACGCGGTTGACTTCAGTTCCCCAAGTTGGAGTTGTACCTGTGGGACGAACGGGACGTGCTGGTGGTTGGGGTACTTCATGTAAAAAACCGCCTTGAGTGCTAACCTGCACACAGCTGGGTGTAAACAAAAAGATACTTTCACCAATGCGCTCTTGATGTCCATCTAGAGCATAAGTACCACCGGCAACAAAATCTACTGCCCGTTGAGCCTGATCTGGGTCCATAATCGTCAAATTCAATACTACGGACTTGCGCTCACGTAATGCTTGAATTGCCTGGGGCATTTCTTCAAAAGTGCGGGGTTCAAGAACTAAAACTTCAGAAATTCCGTTAATTGCGCCTGGCATACCAATCACATTACTCATAGGCTTTGATCCAGCTGCTACTTCATCTCCCATTGTAGGGGAGGGTTCACGCCAACGTCGATTAGGTGCAGGAGTTTCCTGGGGAGCAGGTTGAGGATTATTCTCTTGCTGATACAGATTTTGGTAGCCATCAGTATCTGCTTCTTCTTCGTAATACTCGTATTCTACCTGCTCATTCAAACCCACAAAATCCCTAAGTTTGGAAAATATATTGTTCATTATCTACGCTCCCAGTGGAAATTACCTTAATTGATCCGGCTGTAAATTTTGGTAGCCAGTATAGTAGCTGCGGCCTTGAGCAATAAAATTGCTTTTTGTATCCTATAGTACAGGTTTTCTTAAGAAAAGAACTGTTCTAAAAAGGACTATACCTTATCTGGAACATTTAATGAGTTAAAATTATATCCCAAGGTAGAAGCAATTGAAAGTTATTTTTACTTCATTTTGTCTTAGTAATTACATTTGTCAAGAGCTTGACAACGAGACATGGAGATGAACCAAAGGAAATTAACTTTTTTCTAGAGGTCATTTGGGTAATTGGGATATTAACCAAAGGTAATGGGAAGGTTAATATCCCAATTACCTATGACCAATTACTAATGACAATCTCAAGCTCGTTGCCCAAATAAGATAGTTCCTAATCTTACCATTGTTGCACCTGCTGAGACTGCCAACTGATAATCCCCGGACATACCCATTGATAAATGCTGCATTTTGAGGCGATGCCAATTTTGGGATGCAATTTCTTGAGCTAGTTGGTAAGTACGATGAAAAAGATGCAAAATTTCCTCATCATCCAAGCCACGAGGCGGAATAGTCATCAAACCTTGAATTTGCAAATTTTTACATTGGTCAAGTGCCGCTAAGTCAGTTAATAATTCTGGTATCATCCAACCAGATTTGTGAGGATCGGGGAGGATTTTAACTTGTAGGCAAATCTGGGGACTCACTCCCATCTGTGGCGCTAAGGTATCTAAACGCTGGGCTATGTGTAGATTATCTACGGAGTGAATCCAATTAAATAATTCCAGAGCTTTTTTAGCTTTGTTACTTTGTAGATGGCCAATAAAGTGCCAAGTGATACCTGGCAAATCTTGCATCTGAGTTTGTTTACTGGTAGCTTCTTGGATGCGATTTTCAGCAAAATCACGAATACCTGCGCTGTATGCTTCCCGCATCAGTTCAGTTGGTACTTGCTTGCTAACAGCAATTAACCGCACGGAAGGAGGAAGTGAGGCGCGAATGTTAGCAATACGTTCACTAATCGAATTAGTCATTGGAATGTGCGTTGGAAAACACTCTGAAGCTGATCGTACTCTGGGGACTTGCCACTGCGACGCAAAGTACGTAAACGATTTTCCAGCATCATTCTGGCTTCAGTCCGGCCGATAGACTGAAATTTAATACCTTTAACGTCATTTGTTACTAAAAAAAATAAGCGTTGGGCATAAAGTGTAGTAAACAGATCCTGGTTATCATCAACCATACAGATCCTATATAGTAAACCCCACGTTGGATGATTGATGTAAGTTTCTGAGTAGTCTGGAGTCATTTAATAGTCAAGGTTTAAAGTATATATTCTTTATTTCGCAGTCCAACACGACTATTCCGACGATAATAAATATTCTTTGCCATAATTTTGCATTGTCTACAAAATTATGGATCAGCTATCAGTTATCACCGTTCACTGTTAATTGCCTTCTGCCTCCGATGAAGTTCCTCAGAGTAAAAACTAGCTTTTGGACTTCTCGTTGCACGGGCTTATTTACATCCTGCCATAATTCTTGTTGTATGGCGCAAATGTAGTCAATTTCACTATCTTAGAGCTTGCGTTACTGAGTGCAGTCAAGAAGCTACGCGAACAGAACAAAATTCAGGAACTATACAGACAAAGCCCACCTTTCTTGCGGAACGCTTTGCGTTAGCAATAGGTGGGCTTAATTAGCTACATCTCTAGTTACGTCATGCCAACTATCATCAGGAAATGATATGAACATTTCTCCAGATAGTGCTTTTCAATTCACTAATTATGAATTGGTATTACTACCTATATTTGCTTTGAGAGAAGCAAAATGTTGTCCACCTAGTTCAATTTGTTCAGCGACACAGCCATTTTTTAATCTATCAATGAGATAGTCCATATCACGAGCAATAAAATTTGTACCATGATCTGGTTCTATCAAACTAACTAAGTTAATATTTTGGGTTTGTTGATTAGTTAAGCTAGAAAGTCCTAAAAAATTAAACACGCCTGATTCATAAGTTCCACAGGGTACGGAAGGATTATCAACACCAACGTAATATTCATTTTCTTGAAACCAATCATAAGCAGGATAGCCGTGAAAATGAACAATTGGCGCACCATTTTCAATTAATTCTGGTGTATATAAAGCAGCGGATAGACTAATTGCCAACATGACATAGATATCATAAGATGGTTTAATATCTGATTTATGTGCATGATTTTCTCTTGGCAATTGTAGATGTAAATTATTTTTTAGCCCGATCCGAATGATATCTTGCTCAATGTTTAAGTCTGTTTTATTAGAGCCTGAACGAGAGCTAAGTAACCAAATATCTGGAATTTGTTTAAATACATACTCTCCAGCAATGATGATTTTAATATAACGTCTACCTATTTGATTTTGGCGAATTTCATGACTACTAAATCCAGCCACAGGTACTAAGTCTTCCCATTCATTAGCAGTGATTTCTGGTTGGCCTAGATAACAAGGTGGTTCTGCATAAGCAACAAAACCATAAGAAACTCCGGTTCTACCATTAACGATGACATTGACGATATCTCTATGGGATTTTCTTTTAATAACCTCAGCTAGTTTAAAGCCTGGTGGAAATAAACCAGTTGAGGCTAGTTCTCGACCTAATTTAACCAATTTATGAGCATATTTAGATAGAGAAGGATTATATTCTTCTATTTTAAATCTACTCATTAATAGGGGAGCGATGGGAACGAAAAGTTTGGGAATCAGTGATTTAGAAATAAAATCATCAATTTCTGTTTTATCAAAAATAGAATCCGATAGATTCATATTGAGAATAGAAATTTGATCATTAGATACACCAATAACTATTTCGGAAAAGGTTTTAATGAGTGTATTAATGCCAATACTAATTTTTTCCTGATATTTGGTTAATGGATTTACAAATTCATTATCTAGTTCATTGAGAATAATAACTTGAGTATTTAGGGGATTCTCAACATATTTAGCTACATGATCTTCAGCCCAACTACTTAATTTTGCAATTTGAAAAACCGACATTTGTTGTTTTTTTAGCCAAAGAAAAGATAATATATAAAAACTTTCAGCTATGTATATTCCTAATTTTCTTAACCATGAATTTTGTCTTTCTACATCTATTACTGCGTTAATTTCTGCTCTAACTCCCTTCATTTTGAAGGAATGATTCCCATTGAAGAAAGGGATTTTAATACCATAAAATAATTCTGTTGTTGCTTCTTGCCACGGGATAACATTAACACCAAAGTTTTTTAATTTAATGGCTAATTCTTGGCGGAATTTAATAATAGTTTGATTATGATAACCATCAGGTAAAGGTCTAAATGTAATACAGAGATTTTGAGCCATCATTTTCGGGTTAATAACTGGTGGCTGATATTCTGTAGGTGATTCACCAATAAAACCACCAATTAATCTACCGATAGTTTGCAGACTTATACCCTGACTTAGTAGTTCAGATGGACATTTTTTGGCAATATTCATTTCTTGTAATAAGGACAAAATATCTCCCTTATAGCTTGATATTTCTGCCTGTATTTCTGGTGTAATTACACCTTTAGGGGAACGAATATTTAGTTTGTTATTGTCAACCCAGAATTCTACACCTTGTTGAGTGAGTTTCGCTAGAATTTCGGATGCGTTCATGACTAAATCTCCCAGTGTTTAACGAAATATACAGAATAGAAAAAAGAAGACACTTCGCTGAATGATGTTTTTATTCGTGGCGAAGTGTCAGTCTTAGAGGAGGAAAAACTTGAAAATTTGGAAATTTCTAAATCTAAAAATTATTGATTGCTTATATCTGCAAAATTTCTGATTCTGAATTTTCTAATTCTTCGGCTAAACGTTGTGATAGTTCTTCAATAGTGGGGTAATACCACAAATGAATTAGAGATAATTTAAATCCCAGAAATTTCTCAGCTTTACTGGCAAGAATCATGGCTTGTGCTGAATCTAAACCATAGCTATCTAAAGGTTCTTGAATATCTATTTCCTCTGGGTTAACTCCCAGGATATAGGAAATATTAGCAACTAGCCAAGCTTGAATATCTGCTATATTTTCAGCCTTTTTAACAGGTGAATTAGAAAGATTATCAGTCATTTATGCACCTCTAATTTGTAAAGAATTGGACGATATATTCAAGATATAAGAGACAACTTGGTTTACCAAGTCTTCCATTGTATTGCGACTAATTGAAGGCTGAGAAAATACAAAATTTAACAACATTTGACCTTGAAAGGTGGCGACATTAATTACGAACATTCCTGCATACATAGAATGAGAACCTGCAAAACTGATTTCTGCTAGTTCCAATTCACCATAATTTTCAGGAATGTTGACTTTACCAACATTAGATACAGAAACTGTAGCGGCTACTTGTTGGGGGAAGAGAAAACAAAAATTGATTAAGTGCTTGGCAATTAATACCATATTAAAAAGTTCACCATGTTTGATACCAATTTCTAAATTTTGTTTTACTTCCCGTGCTAATTCCCAAATTGATGTGTTTTGTTTTATGGTATGAAATCCTATTATAGAGGTAGCTAAAGCGGCTAGATTTTCTTGATTAATTGGTGGTTTTAGCCGTCTGCGTAAATCAAGATGTGATAGGCAATTAACTCGGATATTGTGTTGATTATATTTGGTAATTTTCTTGGCTACTGTCAACATTAAAATGGCAGATATAGCACCGTGAACTGTGGTGTTTTCCTGTTGACAAGATTGCACAAATTTTTCTGTTAAATCTGAGTTAATTTGTCTGTGAATAATTTGACAACTGCGTTTAGAAATAGGTGCATATTTTTCAAATCCTAATGTTTTTGGTCGGTGATATAGTTTTCGGAATCCAAGTTTTAAAAACAAGAAAATGCTGCTGATATTTCCTCTCCAATCTTGTTTATATTCAGGTAGTAATTTTTCAGCAGGTGGTAATGTTTCCAAATTAGTAACCTGTTTAATGGCATCAGCAGATATAATTTTTTGGCAATACTTTAAGATTTCTGAGTGAAGTTGAATGCTTGATAAGCCATCAGAGATTGCGTGGTGTAAGGTTGTAATTAGATAACTAATGTTTTGTTTACCTTGGACAGAAACTAGTACAACACGCATCAAACATTTATGGCTATCAATTGCCTGATTCATTTCTTGATTGACAACTTCTTGCCATTGTTCCTCTTCTAAATTAATAACAGTTCGCAAAGGTATTTTTTCTGTACCTGCGGTTTGAAAATAGAACCGATTTTTAAAATGAATAATGTGAGAATTGAGATGAGGATGACGAGATTGAATAATATCTAAAGCCTGTCTAATAACTGCTGCTTGGAGGTTACCATTGATGCGACTAATAGTTACTAAATTCCAGGTTTTAGCATGGATATTGAGGATTTCCATTGCTGTTTCCAGATTGCCTAATGGTCTGTTATCTGGCATATTTATCACCTTTCTGGAAGAAATTGACTATATTCATCGGGAATTTGTAATCCTTGAATTTTTAAATTTTGGATACGGTATAAAAATGCTGCTCCTGTCATAATATTGTCAGCAAGTTCTATAACTTTACGATTTTTTGGTTCAGCTAAATATGAACCTTTTACCCAATCATTAAAACTACCCATTGCTGGTCCACACCAAATTTGATAATCAGTTTCTCGTCCTTTTTCTCCAGTGTTAGACCACCGAGAAGACAGTCCTAAATACCAGCGAAAAATTAGAGCCATTTTCAATTTACTATTGCTTGCTGCTTTGGTTAATTTATCGGGGTTACGTTGGGATAAATAATTAACTGTTTCTTGCCAAACTTCTTGTACAGACTTTTTCAAGATTTGCTTTTCTAATTTCTCTCTTTCCGCTGGGGGAATTTCGTCAATTGAGTTGTAGTTTCTGTATAGTTCATATAATTTTTGAGCGCGGAGAGGAAAGAGTGTACCACGTTTGAGAACTTGCAATTTTACGCCCATTTCAAACATATCTGCTGCGGGAGCCATCATCATATCAGCCATTTCAGCTTGAGCTAATAATGCTTTGGTATATTGAGAAGTTCCGGCTTCAATACAGGATTGATTAATAGAACCAGTGACAACATAAGCCGCACCCATAATAAAAGCAGCTAAGGCTGATTTGGGAGTGGAAATTCCACCAGCTACACCAATTCTGACGGGGTTTTCATACCTGTATTTATTTTGAATTTCATCTCTTAACTCGATGATGGAAGGTAATAAACAAATCAGAGGACGATTATCTGTATGACCACCAGAATCGGCTTCGACAGTAATATCATCAGCCATAGGAATTTTGCTGGCAAGATTGGCTTGTAATTCACTAATTAAACCTTGTTCTACTAATTGTTTGAGAATTTTTTTAGGTGCAGGTTGTAGAAATTTAGTAGCAACTTCGCGGCGGGAAACTTTGGCGATGACTTTATTTTTGATTTGGATTTGATTGGCTGAATTTAAACTTAATCCTGCGGCTCGATAATAAACAATGTTGTCAGTTAAATCCAAAAATGCAGATGCTTCAATGATTCTGACTTGATATTTGAGATATAAATTAATGCTACGGCGTTCAATAGCTGGTTCACTGGGACTATGAAGTAAGTTAAACGCGTAAGGTTTTTGATCTAAAGCTTGTTGAATTTTATTAATAGCTGATTCGACACGGGAAGGAGATAAACCTCCTGCACCAAAGGAGCTTAAAATTCTTTGTTTTCCTAGTGCAATTACCATTTCTTCAGAAGCAATTCCTTGAGCCATTGCCCCAGTCATATAGGCATATTTTACGCCGTAACAAGTGAGAAAATTTATATCGCCTAATTGTTGAATTGCTAAGGGTGGAACAGCCATTAACATTTCCATTTGGGCTGTTTTACCGTTGCTGGCATGAGATAAACTACCTGCATCTGTGATGCCAATTCTCCCTTCATTTCTAACTATATAACAAGGGGTTTCTAAATTCTTCAGTTTTAATTTAATTTCTTCTGCATCAAAAGAAACATGATTGATATTACCTTGCCAAGTTTGATGATGGTTGACAAATAAGTTAGACAATTTAAGATTATTGTCTTGATTCTTATTGTTTTGATTCAGGCTATTTTCTATGTTGAACACTTTAGTAAACCTCTACATATCTAATTTGCTTGATTTGGGTGGGCAAGATGCCCAACCCCAAAATACACATTATTTAATTCTTTTCCCTTGTTCAACTATTTTCTTGTAAACGTTTATTTGTTGTTGAATTAGGAAATTCATTTGCTGTAATGATGCTTGACGAGATTTCAATAAAAAAGTGTGAGCTTTAGTCATGAGTGCATTGTTAGCACTCAATTTTTGATGATGGGAAATTGAGGTGTAAGCAGTAGTAGAGTTAGATTTTAAGGTTTTATTTGGTTTTTCAACAGGAGCATTTTCTAATGGAATTAAAGACGGATTTTTGAATTCTTTGTTAGTTTCTAATGGGATTTGTGGCTGAATATCTGCTGTTGAAATAGAATACAAGGGTGCTAAATCTAATTCAACTTGATGGCTGACAAGTTTGGCTAATGCTCTAATAATTGAAGTATGATCATCTACTCCTCTTCTATTAATAGATACAGCTATGTGTTCTTTTTCTTGGAGAGTTGAACTTATCCAGCGGGAACAATTGCTACCAATTCCTACTTCAATAAATATTCTGATGTTGTCGTTGTAGACGCGGTTAATTAGGCGAGGAAAATCAAGTTCTTGACAGAGGGATTTAGCAATATTTTCTCCTACAGTCTGACTATCAATTTTAATGGTTTCGTAATTTGCAGCGGAATAAAAAGTAGATTCTGGGATAGTTTTAATCGGTACAGTGTTGATTTTCCTGAGTTCATTGTACTCTGATTTCATTGGTTGACAATGAATTACATGATTGATAGAAGTAGGAAAAGCATCACAGTTAAGTTTTTGAATTACTCTTTGACAAGCTTGTTTTTCTCCGGCAATTACAACTTCTTCTGGTGTGTTAATTAAAGGAATATAAACACGGTTTTCATGCTTAATTGCTTCCCTAACTTGGGCAACTGGAGACATAACAATGTAGTTACTCCAAAATTCTTGATTATCACCATCTAAAGGTAGTCCCCAAGCTTGACGAACTGCATTTTTAGGTCCAGAGAGTTGAGTCTTAAATAGAGGAGATGAGTTTAAGTAGTCGCTGGTATTTTTAAAGCTAGTCCAGACACCTTGGGCTAACATCATACTGGTTTCGCCGAGGCTATAACCAAAGGCACATTGTGATTTGATTTGGAAATAATTGTTGAGAATTGAAGTCATGAGTCCAGCAAAACCCACTTCTGATTCCAGCATTGCTACTGGGTCATCTATTAATTGCTGTTCTATGAATTCTAGTTGTTTTTTGGTAAATTTATTGATGCTGCGGGGATAAATGAGTTTGTCGATGTTAGCAACTCGTTCATAAACGCTACTAATTATGGGGTCGTCATATATTTTGGGAAATAGTCGAAAAAGATGGCGGCATAGTCCAATATAAGAAGTAAAAGAACCAGGATAAACGAAAGCAACTTTACCTTTTTTCCCCTGTGGTTTGGCTGTAAAATAACTACCAACAGGAGTGTGCCAATCTTTTCCTGTATCAAAAGCAATGTTAACACCTTGAATGGCACGGTCTATTTCTTGGATTAATTCTCGTTGATTACGTGCCAAAATTGCGATAGTGTAATTTACATTTTGATTTTGCTGAAATTCCTTAAAGGTTTGGTTAGCAAGTTGGGATAAAGAAGGATAATTGTGAAGAGTTTCTTGAAGTCTGATAATTTGATTTAAAAGCGAGGATTGATTTTGGGCAGATATAGCAAATAAATAATAAGGCATTTGTTCTAAATATTTGCTGCTGCGTTCTATTTGAGTGGGTTCTTCTGATAAAATCAGATGTACATAAATGCCATTTTCCTCCATGCTATTAATAGCAGCTATTCGTTTATTTGCACCTGGTTCTAAAAACCAAGGTTTGGATTCTGTGGCTATATAAAAGGGACTATCACGCCAAATCTCTGGTGTTTTTACGCCAGTCCACTGGGGAACTGCGGGAATATAGCGATGATATAAACAAAGTGCTGTTTTAATTAAGCTAATAATTCCTGATACTGTGTGAGTGTCACCAATGTTAGCTTTGATGCTACCCAAAGCACAACTTAAATTGGATTTTTCTGTGCTATAAGCTGTGATTAAACCTTGAATTTCTGCCTCATCTTGTTGAGGAATACCACTAGCATAAACTTCTAGATAATTAATATCTTGAGCCTGAATATTTGCCAGTTCAAAAGCTGTTTGACAAACTTGGGTGACTGCTTCTGGTTGGTGTGGAGAATTCTGCACTACACTGAAAGCATCAATTACTGCATATATGCAATGATTTTCCTGTTTAGCTGTGTCATGCAGTTGCAATACTATAGCTGCTGCACCTTCTCCTGTTAAAGTACCGTCTGCATTTTTGTCGTAACTAAGAGTCTGTACACCTGGATGATGGTTTTTCTCTGTAGTCACGTCCATTGCTACTAATAAAACAGCATCTACTTGCTGATTAATTAATAGTTTTTGTGCTAAATTTAAGGCTGAAAAAACAGAATTATTTTCAGCGAAAGCAGGACTACTAGCATCCCAAAGTCGGGAAATATAACTCGCTAATTTACTTTGGTGATGAGTTTGGCATTTACTCACCATAATAACTGCAATTTTTGTTTCGGGACGCAGATTAGCATTTTTGAGAGTATTATCAGCCACTTTTAACATTAATTGTTGTGGAGGTGATAATTGTTGAATTTCTGCTGAAGGAATTGGTAATGATAGTCTGTGTCCATAAGTAAGAGGTGTAAAATCCTGTTTACCTTGGTAAATAATGCGTTCTAAGGCATCTAATCCTTGAGAACCACTTACACAGCAATCCATTCCTATAATTGCCATTTTGGGAAGTTGATTTTGGTTCAATTCTTTCATGATTATTCTCCATTATTTGCAATGAGAAAAGATATCACACAGAGGCGCAGAGTAATATTAATTTTTACATTTTTGATTGTTGATTACTTTGCGTCTTTGCGTGAGATATCTATGCTATTTGCTTGGGTAAAATAGTTCCTTTTGCACCTATCATCCGGTTATAGATTTGTCCTTGTTTGTTGTGGGTAATGATATCCGCAATTACATTTGATTCCGTCTTAGATTTAACTTCGCAAGTAACGTAAAATGTCTCATTAAAAGGGACGTTAGCAAATTGTTCAAAGTTGTGAATTTCTGATGGTAAACAACCTATTTGATGAAAGTGTTGTGTCCAAAGCCAGAGAGAATGAATCTGCACATCTGCTATATAGGGATTGAATGTTTGAACTGAAAATTGTCCCTGTTGCTGTGCGGTAGGTTGTGGTAAATTACATTCGATGGTGAGTTTACCAGGACTGGCATTTAAGACTGATTTTACGCCTTGAAAGATAGTTCCATGAAATAAGCTACTTCCTCCATTTTGATAAAGTAATTTATTTGTAGGAAGAAATTGATCATCCTGGTTTAAGTTCAGTGATTTATAGCTAGGAGGAGTGGGAATTTCCCGCTTTAGTATCAGATTTACACTGAAATGATATCTGATTTTACCTTCGGGGGTGATACTGCTAATTTTAGCAGCAAATTCTATTTCTTTGTTTTCATTTTTAGCAATTTCTTGAATTTCTAGAGTGTATTCACTTGCTAAGTTTTTATCAAAAACAATTCCTTTCAGAACTTTGAAATTGGGACAAGCAAATATTTTAAAACCAGGATAGAGTTGTTCACAGGTGCTAGTCATCCATAGCAGTCCACAAGTAGCAGGAAGAACGGGACGATCTGCAATAACATGATCGTGCAAAAATGGGTTAGATGCTAATGTTAATTTGCGTTTGATGCGATAGGTTTTTAAGTCACTGCTTAAGGTGGGAGGAATGTAAATTAAGGGACTACCAATTACTACTTGCGCTGTTTCTGAATTGGTATTTGTTAGTTCATTGACTAACATTTGTGTCCCGATTTCTATCGGTATAGTTTCAATTCCTCTATCTGCAAATGCTTTTTTCAATTCTGGTGATACCATACCACTATCCCAAGGACCCCAGTTAATAGCAACTACATGACAATTGGGGTGCTTGTGTTTGATAATATGGGCTGATTTATTAAGGATTTCGTTAGCGATCGCATAATCCGATTGTCCCACATTTCCATAAAATCCCACCACTGAAGAAAACAATATTAAATATTGCAGTTGGCTAGGTGGTACACAGTGCAATAAGTTTTCTAACCCCTCAATTTTAGCACCATAAACTGCTTCAAAATCCTGACTAGATTTGTTCTCAATCCGTTTATCAGCTAAGTTACCAGCACCGTGAATAATGCCAGTTATCGCCCCTAAATGTTCAACTACAGGTGCAATTTTTTCTGCTAATAAAGTTTTTTCAGTGACATCTATACTCAGATATTCGGCTTTTCCTCCTGCTTTCTCAATTGCTTGCAATGTATTTTGAATTTCTCGCTGAGAAACAATCACTTGATATTTTTTCTGCACCATTATCGGTGTCGGTTTTTCTCCTCTTACCAGAAAATCTTCCATAATTCGCTGTTTTAAGTCAGCTTCATGATCATAACCCTCAGCCCATACAGGTTCTGGTTCTGTACTAGAACGACCTAAAAGAATGAATTTACATTGATATGCTTGGGCTAATTTGATCACACATTTGGCAGTTATTCCTTTTGCACCACCACTGACTAAAAATACTTGAGATTGGGGATTGGGAATTGGGGACTGGGGACTGGGAAAAGAGTGTTCTGCAACTAAAGTAAATCTACCTTTATTGCTATATCCTACTTCTGTAACTAATAAATTGGGGTCTTGCAATTCAGCGAGAATGTATTTTACTGAGGTTTCTGCATCTAAATCAGGACTTAAATCGAGGGAACGACAAAATACGTTTTCCCATTCTTGATTTAAACTCTTGGTAAGTCCAAATAATCCGGCACTAATTGGACTGAAATCATTTGTTTTTCCTAGTCCAAATTCCCCATCTAAACGTGCGATCGCTAAGAAACTATTACGCCCTTTTGTTGTCGATTGATTCAGTGATTGTTTGAGATATTTAGCAATTAAAAAAACATGACGAAGAATGGCTTTGTCTGTTTCATTGCTACTAGTGAATACAGGATTTAGATGAATGAAAGTAGCTACCGAACCAAAATTATTAGCAATCTGGATTAACTCTTGTTCTAAACTCTCTTCACTCCAATCATTTAATCTGACCTGATGAACTTCCGCAGGTAAATTGGATTGTATGGATGGGAAGCTTAAAACTACAGTTTTGCAACCTTTTTCTGTTAAAGTCTTAGCTAATTTTTCCGTAGTTTGTGAACCATCATCAGTAATTAAAACGATGTGATGAGCAGAAATGATGAAATCTAAAATATCAGGTTGAGAAAGGGGTTTTATTTTGGACGGACTGCGAAGAATCTGATGTTGAAATTCCTGTTCTTTAACATTCTGCTGTTCTTGCGTTACTAACTGATTTACACTCTTAGCTTGATGCTGCATATACTCAGCAATTTGTCCCAGGGTTCGCAGTTGTCCTAATTCTTCTGGGTTAGGTTTGGGTAGGTCTGGATAAAGTTCTAACAACCCTCCTAAAATTTCTACCCGTTTGATGGAATCAATGCCTAAATCTGCCTCAATATCCATTGACAGGTCTAACATTTCTGCTGGATAACCTGTTTTATCACTGACAATATTGAGTAGAGTTTGACTTAAATCTGCGGGTATTATTATTTCTTTTTCAGCAGATTTATTTAACAAATCCTCACTAAAATAGATGATATTTGTTGTGTCATTTTCTGCAATTTCTTTTTTATCTTCAACCGTTTCATGACTAACTTCTACTAAATTTTGGGCGGTAACAATGTGTGATTCTAAAGTCTCTACATTTTGATTTAGAAACTCTGGAACTAGAGTTTTTATATACTCAGAAATTTCCCCTAAAGTCCGTAGTTGTCCTAATTCTTCTGGGTTAGGTTTGGGTAGGTCTGGATAAAGTTCTAACAATCCTCCTAAAATTTCTACCCGTTTGATGGAATCAATTCCTAAATCTGCCTCAATATCCATTGACAGGTCTAACATTTCTACTGGATAACCTGTTTTATCACTGACAATATTGAGTAGAGTTTGACTAAGGTTGGAGATATCAATATTGATGGAACTTGTGGGAACTACAGTGATAGGATTTGACTTTTCCGGTAATTTCTCTGCTTGGATAGGAGGAGAAATATTAGCCCCATTCTCGTGAAAGCTATTAACAAAAGGTCTTGGGTTTTCTGCTTCTACTAGGAGATGTGGAGGAAGAGGTCTAGAAGATTCTTGAACATCAAGTGCATCATCGGCAATCTGCAAAAAATCATAATGTTTTTGTAATAATTGAAAGTAATTATTGGCGTAGTCTTGCTGATAGTTGAGATATTTTTCATGAATGCGAATAGTATCAGCTTGATGATCATGAAACCGTATCATGCTACGTTCAGAACTAGAAATTCCTAGTTGTTGTGTTTGCGCTTGATATTCGTTTATTTCTCCATTTTCTAACAACGAATATTGTTGCTGCATTAATTGATAAAAAGTCTTTATGTACTCTGTTTGGGTTTGTAAAGATTGTTCATGAACCTGTGTAATATTATCTTGTTGACGAGTAAATTCTGCTAATGATTGTTCTAAGCTATCAATAACTTTGTCGTAAGTAGGATGTGAAATCTCTACTTTTTCCAATTGGTCATTATTGCTATTATTCACAGTCTGACTATTACCATTTTGGTTTGCAGGTAGGGAAACTTTGACCTCAGAAAAATCTGGCTGTGCTTGTTGTTGATTTTCGTTAACCGTTACCGATTGCAAGTTGATAATGTGATCATTTTCTAAAGCTTTAGCAAATGCTTTCTGCACTTTATCTGTGATATTTGTACTATTCAAACGTACATTCAAGACCTTTTTTTGATCAATTTGAGGTATTTTAGTTTCAATTTGATAGGGGTCTAGATTTTGCAAAGATAAACCAGCAACTCGCAATTGCATTACAGCTTCTCGTAATACTAAGTCGCTATCTTGACGATAATTACCATTTAAAGCTACAGCTATATGTGGTTTTTCAGCTAAAATTTCTTTCACTAAGTTAGTGAGAACATTTTTAGGACCAAACTCAATAAAGCAATAACCACCATCTGCATATATCTTCTCAATTTCTTGTCTAAATAATACCTGATTCAACAAATGTTGCTTGAGATTTTTTTGCATTGCGGGGGGTTCATGAGGATACAATTCCCCTGTTACATTGGTATAAACTGGAATTTTTGCCTGATGGAAAGTTACCTTTTCAATAGCTTGGGCAAAAGGTTTCTGTGCATGGGCTACTAATGGTGTATGAAAAGCCGCAGAAACTTCTAATAAAAATGTAGAAATTCCTTTGTCTTTCAGAATATTTTGCACTTTAGCAATTGCTGTTTTCTTCCCAGCTAATACCACCTGATTTTGAGAATTACAATTAGCAATAGCAACTTCAGGAAAATCTTTAATTAATTCTGTTACCTGACTGATATCACCTTTAACAGCCAACATTCCCCCAGCATCAATTTCTGTGGGTGTGGCCATTGCTTGTCCTCTAGATTTGACTAAGAAGAAATAATCTTCTTCACTTAAAACACCCCCAGCCCATAAAGCTGTCAATTCTCCAAAACTATGACCAGCCACAAAATCAGCTTTAAAACCGGCTTGTTGTAATATCTTGTACAAACCTGCACTAAAAGCACCAATTGCAGGTTGTGCATATTCAGTTTTTTGCAGTGTTTTTAATTGATTATTTTTGTGTTCTGCATCAAAAACTGGTCGCGGAAATACGACTTCAGAAATGGAGTTTAACCCATCTTTATCGAGTAAATCATCTATACAAGTATAGGTTTGACGTAAACAAGGGAAATTAATTACTAATTCCCGCCCCATTTCTAAATATTGTGAACCTTGCCCAGAAAACAATGCTACTATTTTTCCTGTAGTTTCTATTCCTTTTTGACGGTAATAAATTCCTTTAGGATGTTCCCAAGATTCGGCTGTAGGTTTATTTTTTATGAGGTCAATAATGAGTTGTAAAAATTCCGTAGCTTGTGTTAAAGATGTAGATACAAAACCAACTCTGACATTGTTGATGGGAACTTCTACTTTTTCAGATTCTGTAACTAATTGCTGATAACACTGTTCTTGATTTTTTGATTGCAATTGTCGCTGGACATCTTCACAGCGAGATAACAATTCTTGGTTTGTGGGTGCAAATAATAGGATTGATTTTGCAGCATTGTGTAAACGATACGAGTGATCATGTTCATGTTTATATTCCTCCAAAACAACATGATAATTTGTGCCTCCAAAACCAAATGCACTAACTCCAGCACGTCTAGGTTGATGACTAATCCAAGGTCTAGTTTCTGTGTTTAAATAAAATGGTGAATTCTCAATATTTAGTTTTGGATGTGGTTTAGTAATGTTAATTGTCGGTGGTAATACTTTATGATGTAATGCCAAAGCTGTTTTAATTAAACTGGCTGCACCGGCTGCGGCTTTGGTGTGTCCAATTTGTGATTTAACTGTTCCTAAAGCAATGTATTGTTGTTTGCTATTGTTTTCACCAAATACCTCTTTGATAGAAGTGAATTCTGTGGGATCTCCTACCATTGTTCCCGTACCGTGGGCTTCAATTAAACCGACAGTTTTTGGTGAAAATCCGGCATTTTCATAAGCACGACGCAGGGCTTTAACTTGTCCTTGGGAATGAGGGGCGTAAATGCTTTTATACTTACCATCGCTGGAAGTGCCAATACCTTTAATGACTGCATAGATGCGATCGCCATCTCTAACTGCATCATCTAGGCGTTTGAGTACCAACATTCCCACACCTTCACCTAACATCATGCCATCAGAATCTGCATCAAAAGGTTTGACTTTTTCACCAGGAGAAACAGCAGGAGTTTTACTAAAACACATATAGGCAAAAATCGAATTATCAGTGTCAACTCCGCCGGTGATCATCATATCAGCGCGGTGTTCAACTAACTCGCTAATTGCCATTTTTAATGCACCTAAAGAACTGGCACAAGCTGCATCAACTACACAGTTCATTCCTCCTAAATCAAGGCGGTTGGCGATACGTCCAGAAATGACATTAGCTAACATTCCGGGGAAGGCATTTTCTTCCCATTGAATGTATGCACTTTGGAATTTTTCAATCACTTTTTGGGTATCTTGATCCGATAAACCACTGTTTTTCAGGACTTTTTCCCAAACCGGATATTGCAACCTTGTCCCTAGAGGTACTGCTAATTGTCTACCAATTGCTACACCTAAGATTACGCCTGTTTTATCACGGTTAAACTGTCGAGATTCACTATATCCAGCATCTTCCATCGCTGCTTTAGCAACTACCAAACCCAATAATTGGGAAATATCTGTCACCTCTAAAATATTCGGAGGTAAACCAAATTCCATCGGGTTAAAATCAATATCTGGAATAAATCCGCCTCGTTTACAGTAAGTTTTATCTGGTGCTTTGGGATCAGGATTATAGTAATCCTCTATACTCCAACGTGAAGCAGGAACATCGGTAATACAATCTACTTTCTGCACAATTTTTTCCCAATATTCCTGTAAATTTTTGGATTGGGGAAATACAGAAGCCATACCAATAATTGCTACATTAGTTTGCTGCAATTGGGTATTAATTTTACTGTCTAAATTTGTATTGTTTGGCATATTTTTCTTGGACTTGATAAGTTTGAGCAGAACCTTTTCACAATTGCTAACTTCATCTTGCAATTGTGCTAATGCAACTTCAAATTTGGCAGCAGCCATGACGATATTTTCTCTATTTTGCTCGTGCAATGTAGAACTGCTAAGAAATTAGTTATCTCTATAAATCAAGACAATGAAAATCGATAAGATCCCCGACTTATGATATCAATTTATAATTTGTGAACACAATAAACAAAAGAAGTCGGGGATCTGGGTATGAACGAGTTCCATAGCTGAATACTTACTGAAAATTAAATATCTAGAGACAACAATTTTCTCTGTACAAATAAATTATTGATTGCTCAATTAAATTTGGTAAAATGCTTCACTCGGCGGCTCAAGCGGGGATAGTTTCAACTTGAAAACTTAATCCTCTTCCCTGTACTTTTATGAAATTGCCGCTAACTTATCTTTTATATTAGACTGGTGACAAATATTTTGCAACTCCTATGCAACTTAGATGCAACTTAATCAAGTTGAGCAGAATCTAAGTTGTCTTGAGATTTACTTGTGAGATATCTACTTATCCAATTACTATCAATAATTAGCTGATATTTTTCACATAATTACAAAAGTTGCATATAAATTGCATATCTTTTATTCAGAAGATAGATCCTTAATGTCTCAAATCAGCTAGGAGTCTGGATATTCTTTATTTTGCAGTCGTTAACCATGAATGTGATTTGGATATTTTGGTCTTTGCAGCTAAGATGTATAGCTTGACTCTAGGGATTTATTGAATGAAAGTAATTTAATAAATGAGCATTTCTGCATCTATCTGGAAGTAGATTTTTTCTAGCTAATGTCTAAATTTAGCAAATTTGAAAAATTATTTTCTCAACAAACAACAAGTTTAAATAATTTTCTTTGACTGCTAAAAGTTAAGATTTTGAAGTAAATTTAATCACGAGTAACTATGTCTAAAGAATGATAAAAAGGGTATTTTTAACCACTGAATTGTTATCTTTTTGCAGATGAGTAACAAATGTAAGTAAACTTTAATGGTAAAGTTTGACTCTGTTCATATACCTGAGATATTTATCTATTCAATTTGTTGCATAGGGGTTGAAATTGAGGATTAATCAGTTTATTCTGTGTGGTTGAATGATGTAAATGTAAATCCATGCTGTTTGTTTAAAGTAGTGGCTAGATTCAGAATTTAGGTAGAGTAAATATATAAATTCACCTGATTAATTCATCAATCTGTCCACTCTTAACAGTACGGTATTGTAGTACAACTTCATGCAATTTAACTAGATTGTGTGTAGGGGACTGCAAAATGGTAATTACAAGAAACTATAAGGGCTTGCTGGCATGAGACTATCTGAATTAGATCCACTCATACCGCTCAATGAGTTGAGAGAAGAACTACTCAAATTACCAAAAGGCTACTCTTTTTATGAAGACGAATTGGTAGATTTTCTATCACGACGCAGATGGCCTGAGAGCGATCGCCGAATTGATAGAACAACTTTCTGGCGGTGGCGAAACGACAACGGAATTGAACATCAAAAAGTATTCAGTCGCTTGGATATCCTCAAATTATGCCAAATTTGTGATCATTATAGAGTTGACGGAACTCGCAACGAATACTTAGCGATTATGAAAAAGAAAAAAGAACTGATGCTCAACAAATAACTGTGCATCTTCCTGGAGCAAAAATACTAAATAGCTCTCATCATAAATAATAAAGCCAAGGAATTGATGGATCTATATATCCATCTTCCTTAGCTCTCTTTTTACCAGATTTACCAAATATTGAAATCCAGAAATAATTAAAATTGAATAAGTTTAATAAGTCGCATCAACGTTATCAGGGAATGCTCTCAAGTGTACTGCTCTATCTCTTTTATTTATAGAGATAAAAGCTTCTGTTAACCCCATGAGGGGAAAAACGCCGTGCTAATTGCTAATTTATAAGGCATAATTATGGTACACAAAGAAAAGCAGTCATTCACAAACCCTGTAGCTTGGTTGTCGATAACTTTGGCAATTACTACATCTGTAGTTACTGCTGTAATATCTTTCTATAGCCTTTCACGGTTTCATCTTAAATCTCAATTAAATTCTCCAGTTCCTATCAGCAGTCTTACTCCTACAATGACTGCTGTTGCTGCTTTAGGACGTTTAGAACCTCAAGGAGAAATTATTCGCTTGTCTGCTCCAGGTTCTCAAAGGGGAAGTGTGAGAGTAGCCAAACTTTTGGTCAAAAAAGGTGACAAAATTCATCCAGGACAAGTAGTTGCAATTCTTGATAGTTACGCTACTAATCTTGCAGCTTTAGAAAAAACTAAACGACAGATACAAGTTGCCCAAGCTAATCTTAAACGAGTAGAAGCCGGAGCAAAACAAGGTGACATTTCGGCTCAAAAAGCTACAATTGCTCGTTTGGAAGCTGAGTTACGTGGAGAAACTTCTACCCAAAAAGCTACAATTGATCGCTTAAAAGCTGAATTAAATAATGCAGAAACAGAAAATCAGCGTTATCAACAATTATATGAAGATGGTGCTATTTCTGCTTCTAATGTAGATACTAAACGCTTGCGAAGAGATACTGTACAACAACAACTAAATGAAGCCAAAGCTTCCTTAAATAGAACTGTAGAAACTCTGCAAAAACAGTTAAATGAAGCCCAAGCTAAACTTGATAGTATTACCGAAGTTCGTCCTACCGATATCCAAGCAGCACAAGCTGATGTGGAAAGTGCAAAAGCATCACTGAAACAAGCTCAAGCAGAACTGGATTTAAGTTCTATCCGTTCACCAATAAATGGACAAGTGTTAAAAATTAATGCTTGGCCAGGAGAAATAATTGGTAGTAATGGTGTAGCTGAATTAGGTCGCACTCAACAAATGTATGTAGTCGCAGAAGTCTACGAAACTGATATTAAAAAAGTGCGTTTAGGTCAGTCCGTGGAAATTACTGGGGATGCTTTCACAGGCAAAATTAAAGGAACAGTTACAGATATTGGTTTACAAGTTGGTAAACAAAATGTCTTTACTAATAACCCTGGTGCGGATACAGACAATAAAATAGTTGATGTCAAAGTTCGCATTAATAGCCCAATAGATAATCAAAAAGTTGCATCTTTGACTAATTTACAGGTACAGGTACTTATCAAAATTTAAGTATCTTAAATATCAAAAGATTGCCAAATTCAGACTTCAATTCCATAGGCTGCTAATTCATTAGCCGCAGCACCTAAATAATTCCATCAGTCTAAACCAGACTATCAGAGGCTTTAAATATGATTCTCAATATACCTCTAGCTTGGCTACAATTAGCCAAACAAAGAGTCCGCTTTTTTGTGGCTTTAGCAGGAATTGCTTTTGTTGCTGTTTTAATGTTTATGCAAATAGGCTTTCAAGATGCTTTATATGCTAGTGCTACACAATTACATAAAAATCTTCAAGGAGACTTGTTTTTAATTAGCTCCCAATATAAATCTTTGACTTCTAATCAAAGTTTTTCCCGCAGTCGTTTATACCAAACATTGGGTTTTGCAGGTATTGAATCAGTCGATACATTATATGTGCAGTTTGCTAAGTTAAAAAATCCCATTAATGGGCGCAAATATCCTATCTATATACTAGGATTCGATCCCGTTAAATCCATTTTTAAATTACCAGAAATTCAAGCTGATTTTAAGTTACTCCAAATACCCAATCAGGTATTTTTTGACCGTGCTTCTCGTCTAGAATTTGGACCAATTGCTGAATATTACCAACAAAATAAACCTGTGAGTATGGAAATATTTAGTTATTTCGGTTTAGTTGGTTACAAAGTTAAAGTTAGTGGCTTATTTAGTCTTGGTCCTTCCTTTGGCGTTGATGGAAATTTAATTGTTAGTTCTTCTACTTTCATGCGAATATTTACAGAACGTGATGCTAATAAAATAGATATAGGACTAATTCACCTCCAACCAGGTGCTAATCCAAAAACAGTTTTGGCAAATTTATCAGCCAAGTTACCCAAAGATGTCATCGTCATGACTCGCAAAGAATTTATTGATTTTGAAAAAAGTTATTGGACTTTAAGAACACCGATTGGATTTGTATTTAACCTGATGGTAATTATGGGTTTTGTGGTTGGTGTAATTGTTGTCTATCAAATTCTTTATAGTAATATCTCTACGCATCTTGTAGAATTTGCCACTCTCAAAGCAATGGGTTTTAAAAATAAGTATCTCTTGCGCGTTGTTTTTCAACAAGCTCTAATTTTAGCAGCCTTGGGCTATATCCCCGGTTTTGCTATATCTTTAGGACTTTATGATCTTGCTAAAAATGTAACTCAGTTACCAGTCACTATGGATATGGAAAAAGCATTAATAGTATTAATCTCCGCAATTTTAATGTGTCTAATTTCTGGCTTTTTCTCTACCAATAAATTACGTAATCTAGATCCAGCAGAAATTTTCTAAGCCGAGAGAATATGATGCAATCAACAGCAATTATAGAAATCAGTAATCTCAATCAATACTTCGGCATCACCAAATTAAAAGATCAGATATTATTTGACGTTAATTTGACAATTGGGTCTGGTGAAATTGTCATTATGACTGGTCCATCTGGTTCAGGAAAGACAACTTTATTAACTCTAATTGGTGCTTTACGTTCTGTTCAACAAGGAAGTCTAAAATTTATTGGACAGGAACTATCTGGAGCAAGAAATGAAAAATTAGTTCAAGTTCGTCGTCAAATTGGTTATATTTTTCAAGCTCATAATTTACTGGACTTTTTAACAGCTAGACAAAATGTACAAATGTCTTTGGAATTGCAAGCAAATATTTCAGAATGGGAAGCTCAAATACAATCAGAAGCCATGCTTAATGCTGTGAAATTAGGACATCGTATTAATTATTATCCTTCGGATTTATCAGGAGGACAAAAACAACGGGTTGCTATTGCTCGTGCTTTAGTTAGTCATCCTAAATTAGTCTTAGCTGATGAACCTACAGCAGCTTTAGATAGTAAATCAGGTCGAGATGTTGTCAATTTGATGCAGCAATTAGCAAAGGAACAAAATTGCGCCATTTTAATTGTTACCCATGATCACCGCATTTTAGATATTGCTGATCGGATCATTCAAATGGAAGATGGTAAATTAATTAAATAAGTTGTAAAAATTCAGGTGAGGCGATAAAATTCCCGACTTCTTTTGTTTATTGTGTCCATAAATGATAAATTTATCTCAGAAGTCGGGGATCTGGGGATGAAAGGTTGCTATAGCTGAATACTTACAATAAGTTGATAATTACCTCATAATTTAGGAGTCAAAAGTCAGAAGAATCTGTGAATCTCAACCTCCCAATATCTACTCTAAGGATGATGTGATAATTTTACTTTTGATTTAAGGTATAAGCACTCCAGATATATCCATGTTAAATTGAAGTTGTTATTATGGTGCAAGATTTGCTTGTTTGTATACAAGAAGCAACTTTATACTTGATATTTCAAAAGTCTTGGCTTCCTCAAAATCCTGATGAATGTTTCGTTAATTCTCCCTGCGGATGTGAGCATCCTGGGAAAGATATTCAATGTGAAGACTGTACATATTTGGAAGGTTGCTTATCTAGTTGGAAGCTGAATCAAGACCATCTTAAACAAAGGAAACAACGTAGCTATAGAACTCATATTTGAATTTTGAAAAAATC
>NZ_JAYGHA010000005.1:149086-178072 GCF_034931405.1 Anabaena sp. UHCC 0451
ATCCCTATAGTTAAAATAGCAATTTTGCAGAATTTACATCTAAAAATAAGCTGGCTTGTGGTTGTTTTCGCAAAATTGAAGCTGGGTAATTTGTAGTAATATCCCCGTGTAATATCTCTTTAACTATTTTGGCTTTGCGTGGATCTGGTGCTAGACAAATGATTTTTTTTGCCGCACAAATTACGGGGATAGTTACAGTAAAAGCATACTGAGGAACGGTTTCTAAGTTGGGAAAATACCCGGTTTTTAGTTGTTGCTGACGGTTGACTTGATCTAGTTTTACTAATTTGACATTGGCGGGATCTTCAAAATCTGCTACTGCGGGATCATTAAAGGCTAAATGTCCATTTTCTCCTACACCAAGAAGACATAAATCAATGGGTTGAGCTTTTAATAGTTTAGTATAGCGATCGCACTCGGTAACAGGTTCTAACGCATCTCCTTCTATATAATGAAATTGCCGTGGAAATACCCGTTTTTCTACACGTTCTCGCAAATAATACCGGAAACTTGCGGGATGGTCAGCATTAATTCCTAAATATTCATCAAGATGGAATAATGTTATCCTTGACCAGTCTATCCCACCTAAAGCAATTAAAGCATCAAGAAATTTAAGTTGTGAATTTCCTGTGGCTAACAACAAAGCAATTGTATCCTGTCGTTGCAGCAGGTCATCTAAATATTTCTGTACGATTTCAGCAACATCCTCTGCCATTTCTGTTTCAGAGTTGTAAATCTGTACTCGGAGATGATCGCAATCAAAAGATGTGGTAACATCTGGCATTTGCTTAAATACAAGGTAATGGAAATATCCGAAAATCAAATATACGTTTTTTAGAACCATTGTAGAGACATTCCAAAGATGTTTTATAGCCAGTCTCTACAATCTTTTCACCGGATTATATTACTTATTAATAGGGGTTTTACTTTGCCATATTTGTTCAAATTCTGCCTTGGTAATTTCAAATTCTTCAATATTATTGTCAACTAGTTTTTTATCGCATAGCATCCCATAATTATCGGCTACATGATTTTTATCATAGAATAATACGTTACCATTTTCGTAAACTTCTATTTGTCTATGGGCATATAAATTACTGTCAATTTCCATAAAATATGTACTGCAACCCCAAGCATCATATTCACCTCCCAGAGATACATCCCAAGACCATTTGTAATATTTTTTGGTTTTCTGTAAAGTTGACATATTGCGCTCCTATTTAATTTGTAATACCTTGAATGACGTAGCTATACTTAATTTTTGAGGCAGGGAAAGAAAAACAGACAGTAGGTGATAGATTTTCTCACACAGGATTTAGCACTAGCACCGCTTCGCGAAAGTCAAAAGTCAAAAGTCAAAAGTCAAAAGTCAAAACAAATACAGAGTAAGCTTTTCAGAGATTGGGAATGGTTGGTTTATTTCCGCCGTTCTGTACTAGCACAGTAAGTGAAATTTGATGAATTACGAGGACAGCCTCTACAATCATATTTTACCAATTATTTATTGTAAAAATTGATGATTATCATAATATGATAGTCTAAATTAAGCAATATTTCTAATCTGAGTATTTAGTTAAGTCGGATTATTTCCCGCACTTCCATTAAAATTTGACCTAGCATATTTTTACCACTACCATCAGATCCACAACCCCAATAGAAGTCTATAGGGGAATTTTCCACTATTTCTTCATCACCTGTAGATAGGAGAATTTCTTTAATATCTATGTGGGTAGAAAATTTACACAGCACTGCTTTTCGCATGATATCATCTTTAACTTTCTCCCAATCTGAACGGAGAGGACGAGTTCTTTGTCTACCCATTTTTGCTGCATCTCTTGGAGTTTTAACAAGTCGGATCGCTTCTAAATGGTGTGTGTCAATAAATTTTTGTGCTTGAAAGTAATGTTCACTGGTAGACCAATACAAATCATCTAATATAAATCCGTGAGGTGAAAAATTAGAAAAGCAAGCATATTGATCACGAGTATGATAAAAGTAGATTGTCATGTAATTTATCCAGTAAAAATCAATTTTGTTTGGTTCTACCGTACTTTTTATGCTAAATCACCAGTCGGAAAGAGGGAACAGGAAACAGGGAACAGGGGAAAAATTTTAATTTTCTAGTTTTTTAATAAGACTAATAATCATTCTACTTTCTTCTTTTAATAAATTAAGAATCATTTCTATATCTTTTTCTGAACATAATCCTACTCGTTTAGATAGAATTAGGTGAGTTTCTAATTCATTAACTGACCCTTGAGCTATGTTTAAAAATCTTATATATTCGCCTCCGTCGCCCATATCCTTCAGCTATATTGGCTGGAATGGATACTGCACTTCTTCTAATTTGTTGAACCATAGCATATAGCTCATCTTTAGGAAAAAGTTTAGTGAGGAAATAGCACTTTTCAGCAATATCCATCCCTTTTTGCCAAATTATTAAGTCTTTAAAGTCATTAATATCCGACATTCTTCCTGTTTCCTGTTCCCTGTTCCCTATTCCCTGTTCCCTGTTCCCTATTCCCTTATTAGTTTAGCATACTAAGTCCGGTAGAGCCTTTTGTTTTGACATTAAAAACTTAACAGATCGATTATTTATTTGTAGATATTTAAATTTGCTTTTCGCTACTAACTAAGTCTCTTTGTTCATAGTGACGACAGTCCTGACACGGACCACTAGGATTAACAGCACAACGGACGTAACCAGATCGAGCATTAAATTTACAACTAATATCACCTACTAAATAACCTACACCTTCTAGATAATAACGATCACTGCTACGCTCCGCGCTATCGTCTTCAACAGGTCTCATGTATTGTTGGATTTGGGAATAGTTATAAGCTATTTGTCTAGTGCGTGTCCGTGTCCGTTCTTGGGTTTTACGAATCACCCAAAATGACCATAGGGATGGTAAAAAACCAATGATAATCAACACTATTGTTTTTAACATTTTCTATTTACCTTTTGTGTACATTGATTTTTCTAAAATTTTACTCCTCAACATTCTGTTACTAACAAATATTGTAACTCCTGACTCTTGAGCTAATTAAGAATTATCTGTCAATTGTTTGACATGAGCCGGGAATCGGGCATTTTTGAGAGACTGTACAGTAGAAAGAGAATCTTGTACCCAAAATTGTTTACCAAAACGTACTAATTGACGAGAATTGCCTGATTGAACAATACCAATTACCGGAACTTTTGCTTTATCTTTATCTCCAGATTGTTCTTTCAAAATTGATCTTAAGCGATGTTGTACATCAATAGTAGCAGCTTCCTGTGGATTTAATTCCACTACTACCATCTGAACTTTTTCAACTTGTTCTGCATCTTCAACAATAAATTGAGTTTGATCATCCCGGTTGTCTACTTTTCCCCAAATGATTAATCTAGCATCAACTTGTAATAGTGAACTCACCCGTTCATAATTTTTGGGAAAGACAATTGCTTCTGATGCTGCGGTTAGATCTTCTATTTGTAAAATTGCCATGGGATCGCCTTTTTTTGTCACTACTTTTTTGACGTTATTCAGCATGATAACCGCACAAAGAATTGTATTCTCTTTCTGTTCTCCTAACTGTGCCAGATTAATTGGTGCGAGCAGAGATGATGATTGTTTAATATCTTTTAGGGGGTGTGCAGATACATAAAACCCTAATAATTCTTTTTCCATCCGCAACTTTTCCTGTGGGGGAAAATCTAAAGTTGCTTCTGCTTTCGGTGCAGATTCAAAAGCATTTTTAGCTGTTTGTTGAGTATTATTTCCTAATCCACCACCCATAAAATCAAAAAGATTTCCCTGTCCACTGGCTTTATCTTTAGCGCGGGATTGCGCCCAATCATATACTAATTCTAAATCTCTAATTAATTGTTGGCGGTTGGATTCGATTTTGTCAAACGCACCACATTGAATCAGTGATTCTAAAGTCCGTCGGTTAACAGTACGTAAATCAAGGCGATCGCAAAAATCGCCCAGAGATTTAAATTCTCCACCCTCTGCTCTCGCTTCTAAAATCCCCACAATCGCATTTTGTCCCACATTCCTCACTGCCGAAAATCCAAATAAAATCTTGTTTTCTGCTGGGGTAAAATCCAAACCAGAGCGATTAATATCCGGCGGATCAATTTCAATCCCCATAGTTGTACAGTTGTTCAGATATTTCTGCACTTTATCTGTATCCCCACTGTTAGCAGTTAACAGCGCCGCCATATATTCTAACGGATAATTAGCTTTTAAATATGCCGTTTGATAAGTGACATAACCGTAAGCTGTCGAATGGGATTTATTGAAACAATTAGACGCAATTAAACTATTTTTAATCGCAAAATTATGGTCTTGTTCAACGCCAATATCATAAACATTGGCTTCACCTAAGTATTGTCGTGAAATTATTTTAACCATATTACTGAGCTTTTCAAAATTTGTTTATTTACTGATTTCAGACCAACTCTGATCTGTTCAACATTCTCTTGATTATATACACTCAGTGCATCAGGTGAGGAAAACTGGGCGATGTCATAACGCTATAAATTTTCGATATAATTCGATATGTAATCTATTGTTCCTTTCACCTTGTCTCAACCTAACGCAGTGCGTAACCTGCAAGAAACCCATTTAAATCGCGCCCGTGCTAGTCTCAGACAAGCAATGTCTTGGTATGGATATCTCCGCAAGTCAGGCCAGCTATCATCCAAACCAGAATTAGCGGGTTTAGTAAAACCAGAAATAGAACTTTTAACTGCCACACTCAACAAGCTAGACTCTAATGTGGTGAGAATAGCGGCTTTTGGTTTGGTGAGTCGTGGTAAGTCTGCGGTGTTAAATTCTTTGTTAGGGGCAAAAATTCTGCAAACTGGACCCTTAAATGGTGTCACTCAATGGCCGCGATCGCTACGTTGGCAACCAGGAGGAAAGATCATAGTAGAATTAATTGATACTCCCGGTTTAGATGAAATTGAGGGGGAAACACGGGCGCAAATGGCGCGGGATGTAGCGCGTCAAGCTGATTTAATTTTGTTTGTAGTTTCTGGAGATATTACAAGAACTGAGTATCAAGCATTACTAGAATTGCGTCAAGCCCAAAAACCTTTGATTTTGGTATTTAACAAAATTGATTTGTACCCAGATACAGATAGAACCAAAATTTATCAAAATTTACAACAATTAGGTGCAGGAAATCCTCAAGCTAAACCATTATTACCTGATGAAATTGTCATGGTTGCGGCTGAACCTGCACCAATGGAAGTAAGAATAGAATACCCGGATGGGAATGTGAGTTATGAGTGGGAAACACCACCACCACAGGTTGAGGAATTAAAACAAACTATTCTGAATATACTAAATCGAGAAGGGCGATCGCTCTTAGCTTTAAATGCACTCATTCAAGCAAGAGAAGCTGAAGAAATTATAGCTGAAAAAACTATTGATTTTCGCCAAAAAGAAGCGGAAGATATTATTTGGCAATTTACTAAATATAAAGCTTTAGCTATTGGGTTAAATCCTATTGCTTTTTTAGATATTATTGGTGGTTTAATTACAGATTTAGCTTTAATTCGTTCTCTGGCTAGATTATATTCTTTACCGATGACGAGTTATGAAGCAACTAATTTATTAAGAACTATTTTATTAAGTTCCGGTGGTTTATTGTTGGGTGAATTAGGCAGTAGTTTGATATTAGGTTTAGGTAAAAGTACGGCTGCGATCGCTAGTGGTGATAATCCTCTCAATATTACTACCTTTGCTGGCAGTGCGATCGCTCAAGCCGGTATTGCTGGTTATGGATCTTATGCTGTGGGTAAAGCTGCACAGGTATATTTAGAAAAGGGCTGTACCTGGGGACAATTGGGCGCTAATACTGTTATTCAAGAGATTTTGTCTCAGGTTGATAAAAATACTATTTTGTATCGGTTACAGAAGGATTTAGGGAGATAATCCAAAAGTCCAGATCCCCGACTTCTGAGAATAATCCTCTAATTAGGGCTTGCTGAATAAAGGCAAAACCTGGACTAAGTACCTGAGCAAAATTAATTGCACATTTTTTTAACAACCAGAAATCTCTGTATTCTTTCCTGTTCCCTGTTCCCTGTTCCCTGTTCCCTGTTCCCTTTCCTGAATATGAAATTTATTTTGCACGAATACTTATTAAGGATGTTGTGAGGTTGCATTCACTTGGCTATAGTGCTAGTATACCCATAGCTTCAGAAGCTATGGATTACTTCTATCAACTTCCTAAGTTTACCATCCAAGGGGAGTAAGAATGTAATCTAAAGTTATCTATCCTGTTAGAAGCTATGGGTCAAACTAAAAAAGCAAAAATTACATTTACTTGCTCACATGAACTACGTGAAGAACTAGAAAGTATAGCAAGCTTAGAAGACAGGACACTATCAAATCTTGTAGAAAGGCTTGTTACAAGAGCGGTTCAAATTTACAAACCTCAAGATCAAAAAGCAAGTTAGCAAACTGCTTGCAGCAGCGTTTCGCTATTGCCCATACCACCCTCAAACACCATGACAACTGAACCAACCCGATTAGACCTTATAGAATCGCTACTGCTGCAAACAGCTACTAACCTTAACTCTGTATCTACTAGGTTAGATAGAGTAGCTGAACAGCAAACCGTTAATACCCAAACAATAGGCAACCTAACCGTAAAACTTGACCAAGTAGCAGAACAGCAAACCGTTAATACCCAAACGACTGGTAATTTATCAAATAGCTTAAATGACCTATCAAACCAAGTTAACGACTTTATTGGAACTGCCAATACTGTCTTAAGTCGCAGTGCGGTTTTAGATGACATCATAGTTAGACTTGACCGCAATTTTGAGCTACATCAGCAACGTTTTGAGGAAAACCAAAGATCAACTAACGCTGCTTTAGAGAGATTGGAAGCAATTCTGATCAGGCTGATGGATAAATAGGCGAAAAATTCACACCAAAACCACTACATCGACAAGGTTTTTAGTTTTTATATTGTGTCTTGTAGGGTGCGTCTGATGCACTCTACAAACTTGATTCTATTCATTCAGTATATTTCAATTTTTCTCTTAAATCATCTAACGGTGAAGTTTCTTGATTTAATCCTGAAGTATTAACAACTGTTTCTTTTACTTCTGTTTCATTAGGGCAAAATTCTATGCAAACTCTGATTTTTCCTTTTTTCCAACCATCACCAGGTCTGAGTACCTTAGCCTCCATTCCTTCTGTAAACAATTTTGCATCTGTATCATCAGAACCTATACATTCTTTAATTGCTTCTATTAATTCAATAGCTGTCAAAGTTTTGGATACATCTAATCGTTCAAAATTATCAGGATTAACAGCAATCACATCCTCTTGATCCAGCCTTGCAAATTGATTACCCATATATTTTATTCCCACTCCTGCAAATTAAGTATATTATATTTTATACCATTTTAAAAATTTCTTTCTTTGCGCCTTTGCGCCTTTGCGTGAGATAAAAAATATCCCCCCTTTCCTCAACAGAAAAGGGGGAAAAGATGCAGTTAGAAAAACCAACCGTAAGAATGTAAACCTTTACCCAAAAGATTCACACCCAAATAACAAATCCAAACCACAACAAAACCACCAGCGGCTAAAATTGCAGGTTTGCGACCTTGCCAACCGCGAGTTATTCTAGAATGCAAATAAGCCGCAAAAACTAACCAAGTAATTAAAGCCCAAGTTTCCTTTGGGTCCCAACTCCAATAAGAACCCCAAGCTTCATTAGCCCAAACACCACCAGCAATAATCCCAATTGTCAGTAAAGGAAAACCCAAACCAATAACGCGATAGCTAATATTATCTAGGGTTTCTGCTAGGGTGAGACGTTGGGGAGAAAGAATTTCCGCAGTCGCGATAGGGATAGTTTTGACTACCTCTAAAACAGCAGTACCATTACCGTTGTTATTGCTTTCCAAACGGGAAAAACCATTATTTTCCGATGAGGTTGTTGGAGGTTGAGTAACTAACTCTCCAGCTTTGAGTAATTTGTAACCATTACTACGATAACCACCGTTACCGACGGAACTACCTTGTAATTGAATGTTTTGGCCGCGAGTCACAATTAAAAAAGCGATCGCTAACAAAGAACCTACCATCAAAGCCGAATAACTCAACATCATCACGCTGACGTGCATCATCAACCAATTCGACTTTAAAGCCGGAACCAAAGGTTCAGAAGCTTGCATTGTGGATGGTAGCGTCAAAGTAGCAAAGGCCGTAATTCCCATGGCTACAGGTGCAGTGACAACTCCCACCAAACGGCTACGACTGGTATTTTCAGCAATGAGATGAACAGCAGTAATACCCCAAGTTAGGAAAAATAGAGACTCATAGAGATTACTGAGCGGAAAATAACCCGCTTCAATCCATCTTGCCCCTAATAGAGTCGCAATACACAAATTTGCGATCGCCATTCCAGCCGTCCCCAAAGCCGCAGTCACCGATAAACTCGGAAAAGCCGCCCCTACCCAATACACCAGCATAGTGCAGAATAAGACGGCAAAGGAGGCATTATCTAGCCAGTTCTGGAGTACAACCAGATTCATAAACACTTCTCCCTAGTGAATCAGTTATCAGTTATCAAACCCAGTTAGAAAATCAATCTAACTCAAACCAACTATCCTGATCCTATCTAGCTTTGGTAATTAGTGATTAGTGATTGGGGATTGGGGATTGGTGATTGGTGATTGGTGATTGAGGATTGGGGATTGGTGATTGGGGATTGGTGATTGGTGATTGGGGATTGGTGATTGGTGATTGAGGATTGAGGATTGGGGATTGGGGATTGGGGATTGGTGATTGGGGATTGGGGATTGGTGATTGGTGATTGGTGATTGGTGATTGGTGATTGGTAAAATGATTACCTATTCCCAGTTCCTAGTCCCCAGTTCCTAGTCCCCAGTTCCTAGTCCCCAGTTCCCAGTTCCCAGTCCCTAATCCCCAATCCCTAGTCCCTAGTCCCTAGTCCCCAGTCCCCAGTTCCCAGTCCCTAATCCCCAATCCCTAATCCCTAGTCCCTAGTCCCTACTTACCTTTTTTCAATTCTAAAAAGATGTCATATCGCTGACTACGAATATCATTGACAACAGTTGTCACTCCCACTGTGCGGATAGCAGACAGTAAAGCTTGTTGACTCGGTGACGCATTATTCAGAGGAAAACTTTTAACAGTCCGTTCCATATCTAAGAAAAACAGACTTTTGGGTAGACTCAATTCTTGAGGAACAGTTTGCTGAAAAGTAAAAGTGCTGGCTAGTGTTTTATTGGGTTGAGTCACAATTTTATCACTAATAGGAGCGCCTAAAACAAAAAACAACACATCTTCATCTAACCAACCATGAGTAGCTGTTAAAGTCCCAAACGGTGAAATCCAGTTAACCACATCTTTACCCGCAACAGTAGCTGATTCAACTTTAAACTGATATTGATTTTTAACCACATCATCAAGATTTTGCAAAGCAGCTTCAGCAGATTGGCGTAAATTGCCTTTAGCATCACTAGCCTTAATCATAAACACTAAACCAGCCCGAAAATTATCCGGTTTAGCCTCTTTTGGCGTATTAGGAATCACTGCAATTGAAAATTCCCCTTGCATCCAACTTAGTAAATCTTGATCTAAATCCAAATTTGTTAAAGATTTTATACTTTGTCGCAGTTGTTCAGGCTTAATCGGTGATAAAGGATTTCCCTTGGAAGTAGAAACATATTCCGCCCACAAACGCTTTAAGTTACTACCAGAAAACATCATTAAAGTTTCGCTAGGAAGTCGATTTTGCATACTTCCAGCTTTATTTTCTACTGCCAACACGCGCTTACTATTGGGATTTAACCACGAAACACCTTTTAATCGAATTCCTTCCGGTTCTAAGGTGACAGTTCCCGCCAAACCTTGATTATTCTGGAGTTGTGTCAGCACTTGAGCAGGTAACGGACGATTAGGAGTTTTAGCTGCTATTTTTGCGGCTATTGGTACATTTATATAGAATTTAGCAAAAGATTGATAACTGCTCGTTTTTGAGAAATTTGCGGCAAAACTTCCTAATTTTGCTAAAGATGTTTGATTTTGATAAGCATCAATAGTTCTTTCTGTGGCTTTAGCATTATCTGTAATTACCAGAAATTTCTGATTAATTAATGCTGCGGAAAGTTTTTCTCCAGCTTGTCCTTGAGTTTGTTTAATCGGGATTCCTTGATAAGTACGATCAATCCATTTACCTTGTTTTAGTGGTTTAGGTTGTGCCAAAATACTTTTAGCTACTTCTGGATTTTTGATCGGTAGCACTATCAGTATTGATTGCTCAGAAGTATCCGCATCAGTCGTTACCGGTTTGGGTGTAGGATTCCCCTCTGGAGAAGCCAAAACAGCAATCGTGACTTCATCTCCTACCCAGGGTTGAATATCTTTCTCGAAATTATAACCATTATTAGTTAACAAGCGATCGCGCAATTGCACCAAATTTTGCTCCAGTTCTTTTTGAGTTTCTGCTGTCCCAAACTCCTGTAACTTTTGCCACTGTTGAGTATCCGTTGTCAAAGAAACTGCCAATAAGGCATCTTGAGGAATAATATTTGCACCCACTGGCAAATTTCGAGAAAATGGTTGTCCTTGGGTAAAAAACCAATATGCCACACTTCCAGCACCAATCAATAACCACGCAGCTGATAATGTCAGTACCAAAGACGGTTTGTTTTTTTTCTTCATCACACTCAGATATATATTATTCAGGACTTATGCAACTGGCATATTGGTAGGGTGCATCAGACTGCATAAATCCAGCAAATAAACATATTTCTGATATCTGACGCACCCTACAACAGATTTTTGGTGTGACACTTGCGTAAGTCATATCATTATAAGATTCGCGATTTTGACAAGCAGTCGAGAATCTTGTTGTTGATAGATATTTTTTTAGCACGGTTTTGAAAGTACCCACGCTGAGAAGACGTGGGATTTATGCAATACACGAACAGAAGCCGTTAAAAAGCTATAGGAATTACGCAAGATTGAACTCAAAACCTGATTCTTGCGTAGGGGTAATTCATGAATTACCCCTACTTCTGTTCTGTTTTGCGTAAGTCCTCATCTACACGCTACACCCTTGTTCTTGACCCAAATATTTAGTTAAATAAGGTGAAAAAACCTCATAAATCAAAGTTAGAGGTTGTCCATGATGCCAAAATAAATAATGACGACCCCAAAAAGGACCCACTTGATCAAAACCTGACTCTAATGCAGGTGAGTAACCACAGTAAAGTCCTCGAATATCTCTATACAATTCTGTACGGATACGGGCTAAACTTGACCAAATTGGTAAAGAACGGTTTTGCAAAAACTCATCTACATGACTAGCTTCCCACCAGGAAGTAGCATAACCCAATCTTTGACCAGAAGCAGTTCGCAGCCATACCTGTCGTCGTAGTCGTGGACCAGGTACAGCTTCAATTAAGCTAGGCGCATCATCTGAGTTGATGCCAATTAAAGACATATCTATTACGTCTACTTCTGTGGGTTCACAGGTCAGTAATTGTAAATGTCTGGTTGGAGAACCATCACCCAAAAGTAGTAATTGCCAAGCAGGTGCTAACTGAGTGTGAGGTAAACCTTTTTGAATTTCCTCTCCTTCACCTTGCCAAATAGGTTGTAGACGATGCCAAGCGGTTGGCGTTGCAGTTGTTGTGGGTGTAACGATAGTAGTCAATGTTGTTTATAAAACTTCATCTATTTATATGAAAGCACAATCCAGAGAATTATGTCAGTTGCGAAAATCCTGCCTTCACCATATACAATATGGAAATAGGACTGAATTCAGTACGAAATTTTATGATTAACCTAGAAAATATTCACCCACTCACAGACTTCAAACGCAACATCAAACAGTTTATCGAACACATCAAAGCTACAAAATCTCCTCTCGTTCTCACTGTTAACGGTAAAGCAGAAATTGTCATTCAAGATGTGGCTAGTTTTCAACAAATTCAAGAACGTCTCAATCTTGCAGAGTCAGAATTGCAAAAATTGAAACTGGAAGCGTTAAGACGTGATGTGGCTTTAGGTGCAGAACAGTTAAAAAATGGAGAATACAGCGAGTATAACGATGAGTCTTTACCCAATTTGCTGGAAAAGATTAAAGCACGAGGACAGCATCAGCTAGGTAAATAAACAGTTACATGAATAGCTACAGAATTTCCCAACTAGCTGAACAAGATTTAGAAGATATATGGGTTTATATTGCCCAAAATAATCAAATCGCAGCAGATACAGAAATCGCTAAAATTCATCTGAAAGGATTTTTTGAGCAAAATTGGCAACAACGGTGGACGCTCATTCAAGAAGCTAGAAATGGTGGTTCTATAACACCAGAAATAGCCACCCAACTTCGTAAAGAAAAGCATCGTGGTAATATTATCATTGATGAAAACTGTCAAATAGTCAAAGCAGAATGGTTAAGTAATAACTGGCAGATAGAATGTAATAACTGTAATATTTACAACTTTGATTATATTTGGTTAGCCACAGGTACTAAATTTGATGTCACCACAGAACCCTTATTACAGGACATTTTAGCCGCCTATCCCACCCAAATAGTTAACGGTTTACCTGTGTTAGATACTTATCTGCGTTGGCCTGGTTGTGAATTATTTATCATGGGTGGTTTAGCAGCTTTGCAAGTAGGACCCACCGCTAGAAACCTATCCGGTGCAAGAATGGCCAGTGAAAAAATCGTTCCCGCCATTGTTAAACCCAGTGTAGCTTTTTCACCTAGTATTACAGAAATTAAAGCCAGTTAACCCAAAATTTTCAGGTGTGAGCTTAAACAAGTTTTTGTGCTATCCTGATAACGATTATCATTTATAGTTTAAAATCATTGAACTGATAATGACTCAACTAACAGCACCAACATCAACCCTAAACATGGATATTCCCAAACAAGGAATGCCAGTCAGTATCATTACCGGATTTTTAGGAAGTGGTAAAACCACCCTTTTAAATCAAATTCTGCAAAATAAACAAGATTTAAAAGTTGCAGTTCTCGTCAATGAATTTGGTGATATTAATATTGATAGTCAATTGCTAGTTACCGTCGATCAAGATATGGTAGAACTGAGCAATGGCTGTATATGCTGTACCATTAATGATGGTTTAGTTGATGCAGTGTATAGAGTTTTAGAACGAGAAGAACGCATTGATTATTTAGTAATTGAAACTACTGGAGTTGCTGACCCCTTACCAATTATCCTAACTTTTTTGGGAACAGAACTCAGAGATTTAACTAATCTAGATTCAATTATTACCGTTGTAGATGCTGAGACATTTAATGAAGAACATTTTGAAAGTGAAGCAGCTTTACAACAAATTACCTATGGAGATATTATTCTCCTGAATAAAACCGACCTTGTTAACCGAGACAAACTGGAAGAAGTAGAAAATTTTATCCGTGATGTAAAAAACGGAGCGAGAATTTTACATACTCAATATGGCCAAGTTGCTTTACCATTAATTTTAGATGTGGGTTTAACACCAAAAGATGAGTATATGAACGATAATGTAGAAGATACTCACGAACATGAACACCATGACCATCATGAACACCACCACCATGAACATGAACATCATCATCATCACTCCCATCATTTAGAAAATGATGGCTTTGTGTCAATATCTTTTCAAGCAGATAGACCATTTGATGTCCATAAATTTGAGAACTTTTTGACTGAAGAAATGCCACAGGAAGTATTTCGAGCTAAAGGTATTTTATGGTTTAGTGATAGCGATTTACGTCATATTTTTCAACTGAGTGGACCCCGTTACACCTTAAACGCTGATGAATGGCAAAATTCACCTAAAAATCAGGTAGTTTTTATTGGCAGAAAATTAGATAAACAGGAAATATACACAAAAATTAACAAATGTTTGTTATAATTAAAATGTGTTAATTCAGAGGGAACTCTTAACGGGCAACTCTTAACAGAAAAAACTCATGTTTTTAAACATGAGATTGAAATAATGACACTGTTTTTTTTCGTGCTACGCAAAGAGTTGTTAAAGCCTTGCAATTTTTAACCAAAGGATATCATGAATCCTTGGATGAATTGTTAAATGGTGCAGTGTTTACAGAGGATGCTGATGAAATGGTATTAGTGCGAGATATTGATATTTTCAGTTCCTGTGAACATCATATTTTGCCAGTTATTGGCCGCGCTCATGTAGCTTACATTCCTAATGGTAAAGTCATTGGTTTATCGAAAATTGCCCGCATTTGTGAAATGTATGCAAGACGTTTACAAGTTCAAGAACGTCTGACATTACAAATAGCTGACGCACTGCAAGGTTTACTCAAACCCAAAGGAGTTGCAGTAGTGATAGAAGCAACACATATGTGTATGGTCATGCGTGGTGTACAAAAACCCGGTTCTTGGACTGTAACCAGTGCAATGCGTGGAGTATTTTCAGAAGATGCACGCACCCGTGAAGAATTTATGAATTTGATTCGACACAATGCTAATTTTCACTAGAGTTAGGTGACAGGTGACAGTAGTGGGATAATCGTAGGTTGGGTTAAGCGATAGCGCAACCCAACAAAAGCATTGATAATGTTGGGTTTCCTTGCGTCAACCCAACCTACTTTTTTAAAATCTAAAATTATTCTGACTCCTGACTCCTCAATTATTTATTATCTGATTATGAACATACCAAGTATTACCGTTGTCGCTGGATTATCTGGAACTGGAAAAACCACCTGGATTCGTCAACAAATCCGAGATATTAAATCTCTTGAAAAAGTAATTTATTTCAGTCCTGGAACGGGGAATGTTATTATTGATCAAACTTGCATAAAAACCGAATTTCCTGGAATTAACTGTTTTGGTGATGGTCAAGAAATTGATTTTATTAATCAAATCCCAGCAGCAGATCATATTTATATTGAATTAGGTTCTTACCTAGAATTATCAACAGTATCACAAATCTTAGATAATCTCAATTATCGTGCTGTCGCTATTTTACCTCCCAATTATCATAACTCAGAATATCATACATGGACTGAAGAAATTATCAATGGTGCATCTGCAAAAATCATCAACATAGAAAATATTTGGCGAGTTTGTACAACCGGTCAAGTTATTGATGAAAATAGTTTAGAAGAATTTTGGTATGAAATAACTCATGGTGCTTATGGTGACGTTATCCGCGCTAAGGGAATTTTTGATGTTAATGATGGACGTTCTCTTTACTGTGATTTTGTCGCAGGTGTTCCCCAAGTAGAGTTTTTAGAATTAGATTTACCAAGATATTTAGAAGGTAGACCACAGCGGTTTAGTGGTTTAGAAGTAGTGGGAAAAAATTTAGATGAACCAGCGTTAAAAGCAACATTATCAGCTTGCTGTTTATCTGACTCCTTAATTTCCCAATATCAACAACAAGTCAAACAAATTTTATTAGAAGGTCAAGCAGTATGAAAATAGCTGTAATGTCATGTATTCATGGTAATAATGAAGCCTTAAATGCTGTATTATTAGATATCGACCAGCAAAAAGCAGAAAAAATCTTTTGTTTAGGTGATTTGGTAGGATATGGACCCTATCCCAATGAGGTTGTTAACAAAATTAGCTCTTTAGATATTCCTACCTGTTCTGGTTGTTGGGATGAAGATATTGTTGAAGGTTTGAATGCTTGTGATTGTAGTTATCCCTCATTATTAGCAGAAAAAAGAGGAATCCAAGCTCATGAATGGACAAATAAAGAAATTCATCCAGAAAACCGCGAATTTTTAGCCAATTTACCCTACAGTATGCAATGGGAAAATCTAGCTTTTGTTCATGGTAGTCCTCATAGTAATCATGAATATTTATTACCTGAACTTGATGCTTTTGTCGCTTTAGAAAGGGTTATTTCTACAGGTGCAGATGTGCTTTTTTGTGGACATACTCATGTCCCTTATTTCAGAACTTTAAATGCAGGAAATTTACAGATAAGAGTTGATAGCAAAGAAGAATCACAAGAAATTAGTTTTACATCTCCTATCAAGCGTATTATTAATGTCGGTTCAGTAGGAGAACCCCGACATGGTAGACCTAATGCAACCTATGTAATTTATGACAATGAAACTCAAGAGGTGACATTAAGAGAAGTTGCTTATGATTATCAAAAAACCTGTGCAGCAATTATTGAAAAGGGATTACCAAAAATATTTGCTTGGCGTTTAGCAAATGGTTTAGAATTTGCAGAAAGAGCAGATGATCCTACTCATGTTTGTACAAGGTGATTGGTGACTCAATACTTGGTGGTTAAGCTCAAAACATTAAATCATGTAGGTTGGGTTGACGTGAGGAAACCCAACATTTAAAGACTTTTGTTGGGTTGCGCTGTCGCTTAACCCAACCTACAAAAACTGAACTCCTGAACTTCTGATCTAAAATTTATGTGGGTTATTTTGAGTGGAATTGAAGGTAATTTAGCAGCTTATGAAGCTGTGATGGCAGATATTAAACATCAACGTTATGTAGATGCTTTATATATTTTAGGTGATTTAGTTGGACCAAATAAAGAATGTGAAAAACTGGTAGAAAGGGTAAAATCTCCCCGTCGTGGTGAGTTACAACCAATGATTTGTAAAGGTTGGTGGGAAGAACAATGTTTTATTTTGCATGGTTTGGGACTCACTGGGGATGATCCTGATTTGTTGGAAAAATATGGAGGTGATACTGTAGAAATGCTCTGGGAATGTGTTTCTCGTCAAACTGTACAATGGTTGAGAAATTTGGACTTTGGTTTTTTTGAGTTAGATTGTTTATTAATTCATGGTTCAACGGTAGGTGTGAGTGAAGAACTTACCCCGGATACTCCCCCTATTCAAATGTTAGATAGACTGTCAAGAATGCAAGCAAATAATTTATTTTGTGGTCGTTCTGGCTTAACTTTTCAATATCAGTTACAAGGTGGTTCTGTTACCAGTGAAATTACAACTCTTGATCGTCAAGTTTCTTCGCAAACAATGACTGTTACACCCCGTCAAGTGATTGGGGTGGGAAATGTGGGACGTACTCCTGGTCAAGCTACCTATACTATCTATAATCCTAATAATAATAAAGTGGAATTTAAAACTGTTTATTATGGGAATAGTAAGGGATTTCAAAATTAAACTAACATCCCCGCAATACCAGCAGTAATAAAACTAGCAAGTAATCCCCCAATCATTGATTTAAAACCCATCCGCGCTAAATCATGTTGACGGTTAGGAGCTATAGCAGTCATACTACCAATAGTAATCCCAATTGTACCAATATTAGCAAAATTACATAAAGCATAAGTAGTAATAATCGCAGCGCGTTGGGAAATTTGCTGCTGCTTAATCATTTCACCTAAATCCAAATATGCCAGAAATTCATTTAAAATCGTCTTTTTACCCAATAAAGCCCCAATTTTACCACAATCAGCCCAAGGTATACCCATCAACCAAGCTACGGGAGACATAATAAAAGATAACATCCACTCTAAGGATAATTGCGGTAAACCTACCAGTGAACCCAACCATCCTAATAACGCATTTACAGCAGCCAGCAAACCCAAAAAGGCAATAATCATCACACCCACATTCACCGCTAACTGAACACCATCAAGCGCCCCGTTCGTTGCTGCATCAATTACATTGACAGCATTACTCTTTGTTTCCACACTGATTTTACCAGCAGTTTCCGATACTTCTGTTTCTGGATAGAGTAACTTTGATACTATCAAAGAAGTAGGAGCAGTCATAAAAAAAGCAGCTACTAAGTGTTCTGCGGGAATACCGAAAGAAAGGTAAGCACCCAGTACACCGCCGGCAATAGTAGAAAAACCACCAGTCATCACCGCAAATAGTTCTGATTGGGTCATGTTTGCTACATAAGGCTTAACCATTAACGCCGCTTCTGTCGGACCTAGAAAGATATTTCCAGCGCAGGATAAAGACTCAGAACCAGTTGTTTTCATGGTTTTCATCATTACCCAAGCCAAGCTACTAACTATTCTCTGGACAATGCCATAGTGATATAAAACACCGATAAAAGCAGAGAAAAATATGATAGTTGGTAAAACTTGAAAAGCAAAAAAATGATCTTTGAAATTTTCACCAAAGACAAATTTAGCACCGACATCAGAAAAAGCTAAGAAATTACCGATAATATCCCCCAAAGACTTAAAGAGATTCAAACCCCAGGAAGTTTTCAGAATTACCAATGCTAAAAGAAATTCCAACCCTAAACCCCAAGCTATAGTTCGCCAACGCACAGCATGACGGTTAACAGAAAGGGCATAAGATATACCAATAAAAACTAAAATACCTAGCGCCGAAATAGCCCGTTCCATTTTGATTCCTAAGCAACATTCACAAAAATAGTAGTATTTTTAACGTCCAAAAAACCTAAGTTAAAAAAATCTTGTGTGATCGAACTATTTGCGCTATCCTGATAACGATTCTCATTGCTTCTAGCTTGAATGTATTGTTAAATATTAATTATGTCCTTAAAAGCAAAGATACAGGGTGATTTTCAGCAATCTTGGGAAGGTACGTTATCAGATTATATAACAGCGATCGCTTGGTCCCCCCAAGGTAAAATTCTTGCAGCCAGTTCAGCCGCTGGAGAAGTAATTTTATACCATAATCTAGAACAGCAATTAGTCAAATATTTACAAACTTCTAACGGAGAATCTGTAGACAGTCTTGTTTTTTCTCAAGATGGACGATTTTTAGCGGCAGGTGGGCAAAATGGACAAGTGAAAATTTGGCGTTTACAGTCACAGGAAGCAGAACTGATCAGCGTTCTAGAAAATAACCGCACCTGGGTAGACCGCATGGCCTGGAGTCCTACCAAAAATCAACTAGCTTTTAGTTGTGGTCGTTATGTGCAGGTATGGAACGCAGACACAGGTAACACAGAAACCACCCTCAATTTTGATACTTCCTCTGTCCAAGATATTACTTGGCATCCCAATGGAGAAAGTTTAGCCGTTGCGGGTTATCAGAGTCTGAAAATTTGGATGGCTGAAAATTGGGATGATGATCCCTCGCTTGTACCAGTTGATTCAACCAGTTTAGTAATCTTATGGTCAGCAGATGGTAAATATATTGCTTCTGGGAACAGGGAACAGGGAACAGGAAGATGGGGAGAAAAATTTGTTCTTTATTCATCTTTCTCCTGAACTTCTGACTGGCATTGGTTAATGGTGCTGTATTGCCGATTCAAAGCAATCTCAATGCTCAGTTAGCGCGATCGCTCAATTCTGTACCCCTAGCCGCAGATATTTCTTACCTTGTCGGTTCAATTGCGTTGATTAGTTTTTTATACACAGGTTGGTTTGGTCATCCAGATTGGTCTGCTTTAGCCAAAGCTCCCCGATGGACTCTGATGGGTGGTTTATTCGGAGTTTGGTATATTACCGCCAGTGCTTACTTCACATCTATTTTGGGGACTACCTTGACTCAGGGGCTAATTATATGTGGACAAGCAATTACTGGTTTGGTAACTGACCATTTTGGCTGGAAGTCCCTTAACCGCCGTCGCCTCAAAGCTAATCGTCGTCTAGTGATAGGACTCTTAATTGTGGCAATTTTTTTGCTTTCTCTACCAACTGGAGTTTAGACTAATTTCTCCTCCTAATCCGTTAAAGTCTCTCTAGGCAAGGCTTTAAGGCTTTCCAAGTCATTTTACGTCTTGTAAGTCATAAACCTTATACCCCAAGGGGTTAAGCCTACAAGAAAAGATTTAGTCTAAACTCCAATACCAACCTAATACTTTTTTAGGATCATCATTATGGATATTTTATTAGCATTGCTTGGCGCTGGTTCGGCTGGTGGTTTTTCAACAATTGGAACAGCCATTAATGCCCAATTAAAGACAATACTCCACTCTCCAATAGCAGCAGCAGCAATTAATTTCTTAGTTGGTTTTACTATCCTCACGTTACTGCTAGGACTTGGTATTTTCAAACCCTTGAATCTTGACTTACTTTTTATTACTCCTTGGTGGGCATTTTTTGGCGGTTTATTAGGTGCAATTTTCGTCACATTAAGTACCTTAATAGTTCCTAAATTGGGTTTAACTACCACTACTTTAGATGTGATATTTAGCCAGATGTTTATGTCAATGGTGATTGATCATTTGGGATGGTTTGGTGCTATTAAATATCCGATTAACACACCCAAAATATTAGGAATTGCTACATTAGTAATAGCGGTTGTAATTAATCAATTGGATACAAACTATTCTCATGAAAATGTCGATTAGTGCCTTGGATAATTTTGAACAATCGTTATATTTTTTAAACTCATCTACTCACGGTAAAATTACACAAATTATTCCCTTACATCTAAGAATAGCAAAAACTATGGAATGGCTTAATCAACCTGCTAATTGGTCGCATTCTGAGCAGCACATCATCATTACAACTGCACCAAAAACCGATTTTTGGCGGATAACTCACTATGGTTTTATTCGTGATAGTGGACATTTCTACTTTGACCGAGTGAGTACAGATTTTGTTGTTGATGTCAAGATAAAAGGCAAATATAAGGACTTATATGATCAGGCAGGAATTATGATTCGTGCCGATGAAAAACATTGGATTAAAACTGGAATTGAATATGTTGATGGAGTGCAAAATGTGAGTGCTGTCGTCACTCATAACTATTCAGATTGGTCATTCACACCTTTGTTAAATCCTCCTGATATTTTTCAGCTACGGGTTGAACGATGTCAAGAGGCTATTCATATCGCTTATTTAGATGAATATGACCGCTATGTTCCCTTGAGAATGGCTTATTTTCCAGTTCAGCAAGATATTCAAGTCGGAATTATGTGTGCATCACCACAAGGAAATGGATATGAGGTGATTTTTGAGGATTATCAATTAACAAAAAAAGGTGAAAAATCATCATGAATATTCAAGATTTAGCTAATTCTATCCTCCAAAAACAATCAGAATTATCAACAGATAGAGCTTTTTTAGTTGCTGTCAGTGGGATTGATGGTTCTGGGAAAGGTTATTTTACTGAAAAATTAATCACTGCTTTGAATCAGCAAAATATTCATGCTGTTGCCATTAATTTAGATGCTTGGCATAAGTTACCAAGTGAGCGATTTAATTCTGAAAATCCAGGAGAGTATTTTTATCATCATGCTTTTCACTTTGATGATCTATTTCAAAAATTGATAGTGCCGTTAAAAAATCAACGAATGATTAATTTAACGACTGTTTTAACTGGAATTACAGGTATACCACAAACCTATAATTATCAATTTGAAAATGTGGATGTAATTGTGCTTGAAGGAATATTTTTGCTGAAGCGATCGCTCCAACATTTTTATGATTTTAAGATTTGGATTGATTGTTCATTTGCAACTGCTTTGGAGAGAGCAGTTCAGCGAAATCAAGAAGATATTTCACCAGAACAGATAATTGAGGATTACCAAAAAATTTATTTTCCTGCCCAAAAAGTTCATTTGGCAATTGACAATCCCAAATCAAGTACAGACATGATTTATATTAATGATTTCAAGTTAGGTGTTTACCATGATCCACCGAATGCCCCTTCCTCAACAATGTAAGGTTGGGAAAATGTCAAGAAGAACCAATTAATTGACCAATCTCATCTAACTTCTGTGCCAATATTTCTTGTAAAGATTGCAGTTGTTCACGACTAGCATTAGCTAAAGTCGTCTCAGATAACCCACTACTAATTTTTTGAAGAACTGCTTTGATTTCTTTCGATTCTGATGGCTCTGGTGTTAAATATCCAGCCTTAATGCCTTTAATTAAATCCCGTGTCTCAGGTACAGTCAAATTTTCCTTCAATTGTTTGTTGGTTCTGAGTTTGAAAATAAAAATAACTATATTATCCCGATGCGAATCCCAAAAACGCCCGTGCTTTAGCGCGAAACTTCTTCACCCTGAGCGAAGTCGAAGGGTCAAAGTTATCCGATGATGTAAAGCCAGGCATTCGGCACTAGATTTACAATGTAAAAAAGCAGGAAGCTGGCGCAACAGGTGGAATGGTCACTGAGCTTTGTCAAAGTGTCGAATCCCCATATAAACTATCCCCCTTGCTCCCTGCTCCTCTGCTTCTTTTTCAAGTGGGGTAACTTTTTTGCCCACCCACCCTTACCCGTAAAAACTGTATTTTTGAGGCTAAATTCGCCTAACCACACCTTAATGGACGGACACCACTACCGTTACAAAGATTAAATTTACTTAATATTTCGTTACGATAAGGGCATTGAGAGAAAAAACAAACTTCTCAATGCTCATGTCACAGGTGAATACCATGAATAGTACAATTCGGGTTGGCAACCTCTTTGGAATACCTTTTTATATACATCCTTCCTGGTTTTTAGTTTTGGGTTTGGTAACTTGGAGCTATAGCAGTGGACTAGCGGCACAATTTCCCCAACTAGGTGGAGGATTACCCTTATTGCTGGGATTGATGACAGCACTGTTATTATTTGGTTCAGTTGTCGCTCATGAATTAGGACACAGCTTTGTCGCTATTCGTCAAGGAATTGATGTCAAATCAATTACACTATTTATATTTGGTGGACTGGCAAGCTTAGAAAAAGAATCGCCAACTCCAGGAACAGCTTTTTGGGTAGCTATTGCAGGACCAATAGTTAGTTTGATGCTATTTGCTACAGCGACCGCAGTTGGTTTTGCGACTGCTGCATCTGGACCATTGGCTGCTATCCTTGGTCTACTAGCTTCTGTTAATTTGACCTTAGCTCTGTTTAACCTCATTCCTGGCTTGCCTTTGGACGGAGGAAATATACTTAAAGCAATAGTTTGGAAAATTACTGGTAAATCCTATAAAGGAGTGGTTGTTGCCAGCCGAATTGGACAAATCTTTGGTTGGTTAGCGATCGCATCTGGTTTAATTCCTCTACTATTGTTGGGTAGCTTTGCTAACTTCTGGAACTTGTTAATTGGCTTCTTTCTGCTGCAAAATGCTGGAAATGCTGCCCAATTTGCTAGAGTGCAAGAAAAACTCACAGGTTTAACAGCAGCGGATGCTGTAAATAACGATAGCCCAATTGTCAAAGCAAATTTGAATTTAAGAGAGTTTGCAGATCAACAACTCTTAAATGCTCAGGAATACCGTCGTTTCTTGGTGACAGATGAGCAAGGACAATTGTTAGGAGCAATATCAGTTGATGACTTGAGAACCATCCCAAATACATTATGGGCAGAAACTCAAGTTGTCAAAGTGATGAAACCAATTGAGCAGTCTACTACTGTACAATCAGATCAACCGTTGCTAGAAGTAGTACAGTTACTCGAAACAAAAAAATTATCCGCACTGACTGTAATTCGTGATAATGGGTTGTTAGTCGGAATTTTAGAAAAAGCTGCAATTATCAACTTACTTCAGAACAAAGTACAAACAAAATTTGCATAATCTCTTCAATTCTCCAAATGAAAACTCAAAATTGCCTTGAAAAGAAAGCAGTTTTGAGTTTTGAGTTTTGATTTTTGTAGATAAGTAAGTACGCTTATATGCACCCTAAGCATAACTCCTCCGAACTCGACAAAAAAGATTGGGAGTGTTGCTAACGAACTTAGTCAATGGTGAACGAAGCTGTAGAGTAAAATAGCTATAACTCAGACAAGGTAAGTATTCTAGCTTTCAATATGTCTGTACTAAGGTAGTATGTTTGTCCTATTGCCACTAATTCGATCACTTGGTACTGTGAATCATCTACTCAGTGATAACTGATACATAGTTACTATAGTATGTATGTATTGGTTGTTTACTCGATTTACCTGTTGTATAGTTGGGTGGTGAGTGAATTTTGAGTAAATAGCTTGAGGTAAGTGTTGCCTTGACTTGCGAGAGAGAGTCACAGCCAAGGCAAAAAATTAATGCGGATGGCGAGACTCGAACTCGCAAGGCAAAGCCACACGCACCTCAAGCGTGCGCGTATACCAATTCCGCCACATCCGCACGTTTGCCTAGAATAACAATATAGCATAGAAAATCAATAATGGAAGATATTTTCCAAAATTTTTGCAAAATGTTTTAATCAGGGAAGAGGGATTGGGGAGATGGGGAGATGGGGAGATGGGGAGAAAATTATTTACTTCTTCTCTGTTCCCTGTTAAGAGTTCCCTAATAAATTTGTGAGAATTTACAGTAATGCGACAGCTTTAATTGAACAGGATGGGAGAGAATGTCAATCTACTGGTACTAATATCGCAACTAAAAAATGAAGTTTGACAAAATTTTAATTGCTAATCGTGGAGAAATAGCTCTTCGCATTCTCCGCGCCTGTGAAGAAATGGGAATTGCGACGGTTGCTATTCACTCCACCGTTGACCGGAATGCTCTCCACGTGCAACTAGCTGATGAAGCGGTTTGTATTGGTGAACCAGCCAGCAGTAAAAGTTATCTGAATATTCCCAACATTATTGCAGCTGCCCTAACGCGTGGTGCTACAGCTATTCATCCTGGTTATGGGTTTTTGTCAGAAAATGCCAGATTTGCAGAAATTTGTGCTGACCACCACATTGCTTTCATTGGACCAACACCCGAAGCTATTCGCTTAATGGGTGATAAATCCACCGCGAAAGAAACCATGCAAAAAGCCGGAGTCCCGACAGTACCAGGTAGTGAGGGCTTAGTCGAAACCGTAGAAGAAGGGTTTGCGATCGCCAAAGATATCGGCTACCCTGTGATGATTAAAGCTACAGCCGGCGGTGGTGGACGGGGAATGCGGCTTGTCCGTTCCGAAGACGAATTTGTCAAACTTTTCCATGCAGCCCAAGGGGAAGCAGGAGCAGCTTTTGGTAATGCCGGCGTTTATATAGAAAAATTTATTGAACGTCCCCGTCACATTGAATTTCAAATTTTAGCGGACAACTACGGCAACGTTATTCATTTAGGCGAAAGAGATTGTTCAATTCAGCGTCGTAACCAAAAGTTATTAGAAGAAGCCCCCAGTCCCGCACTCAATGAAGACCTAAGACAAAAAATGGGAAAAGCAGCCGTCAAAGCTGCCCAATTTATCAACTACACCGGCGCAGGAACTATCGAATTTCTCCTGGATAAATCCGGTAAATTCTACTTCATGGAAATGAACACCCGCATACAAGTTGAGCATCCAGTTACAGAAATGGTTACTGGCATAGATTTGCTAGTAGAACAAATTCGCATTGCTCAAGGTGAAAAACTAGGCTTGTCACAAAAGCAAGTAGTTCTCAGAGGTCATTCCATTGAATGCCGTATTAACGCCGAAGATCCCGATCATGATTTTCGTCCAGCACCAGGTAAAATTAGCGGCTATTTACCACCCGGAGGACCCGGCGTGCGGATTGACTCCCACGTTTACACAGATTACCAAATTCCCCCTTATTACGATTCCCTCATCGGTAAGTTAATTGTCTGGGGACCCGACCGAGCTACAGCCATTAACCGCATGAAACGGGCTTTAAGAGAGTGTGCAATTACCGGACTACCCACTACAATTGCTTTTCATCAAAAAATCATGGAAAACGAGCAGTTTTTACAGGGTAATGTTTATACCAGCTTTGTCCAGGACATGAAATTGCAGTGATTGGGGATTGGGGATTGGGGATTGGGGATTGGGGATTGGGGATTGGGGATTGGTGACTAGGAATAGAAAAAACTTATTCTCCTCTGCTCCCCTGCTCCCCTGCTCCCCTGCTCCCTTTCCTCTTCACTGTCACCTGTCACCTGTCACCTGTCACCTGTCACCTGTTACCTGTCACCTGTTACCTAACTAACACGCGCCATCATTGTCAGTAATCCTTGCTGGCCTAGCAAAATTTCTCGCAATAGGCTGAAAATACCAACCCAAATAATAGGGGTGATATCTACCCCACCAATGGGGGGTACTAGCTTTCGCAATAGCACTAAAAAGGGTTCAGTTGGCCAAGCGATGAGATTAAAAGGCAACCGATTAAGATTTGCTTGGGGATACCAAGTCAGAATAATGCGGAAAATAAACAAAAATGTCATCAGTCCCAAAACGGGTCCGAGAATCCAAGCAGTTAGGTTAACACCAGTCATGGCTTTCAGCTACTATCTGTGAAGAAATCAAATCAAATTAACTTAGGGGAGCAAGCCAGAAAATTTTCCGCTTTTTACAGCATTCTCTCTCATTTTAACTAAATGCCGTCATTTTCTCTAAGGGAGAACTCTTAACTGATAACTGATAACTAAAATAACAACTTCTCAAGGAACTGATACACCATTAAAATTAAAATGAACTGTGTGTGTAAAAAAAGGTTGAGAACTATGACACCCTCTTTAGCAAATTTTCTTTGGAGTCTGGTTTGGGGTACTGCTATTGTGGTCATCCCTGCTACTGTTGGCTTGATTTTCATCAGTCAGAAAGATAAAATCCAACGAAATTAAGGAATAGGGAACTGGGGACTGGGGACTGGGGACTGGGGACTGGGGACTGGGAACTGGGTAATTAATTATGTTGTTCCCAATCACCAATCACCAAATAATGGTAAACAGCTTCAGAGCTTCTTTGCCAGATGCTTTGGAGCTTAAATATATTGTCGATAGTTAAAATAGTAATTTTAATTGTTAGCAATAATTCCTTGATGGTACAAGCCCCCGGATTCATCCGTGTGGTAAATCCAAAATCCAAAATCTAAAATCCAAAATTGGATGACTCGCTAACATAGATTTGATATTGGGAAAACAGCAATGATAAATTTTGGGCTGAACTCAGCCAGTGTTTTGGCTCAGGTAAATTTTGGGGCGAACTCAGCCAGTATTCTAGGAATTTTCCTGGCTGTGGCTGGGGCAGCACTGTATTTTCTCCGCACTGTGCGTCCAGAACTGTCACGAGATCAAGATATCTTTTTTGCAGCCGTGGGCTTACTGTGTGGTTTTATTCTCATCTTCCAAGGATGGCGACTTGACCCAATTTTACAATTTGGTCAGTTGCTGTTAGTTGGGACTACTGTATTTTTTGCCGTTGAAAGTATTCGTCTACGAAGTATTGCTACTCAACAAGCAAAACGGAATACTCCCATTGTGGACGATGAACGAGAAGTCAGCAGAAAATATTCTTACTCTGAACGGCGCAATTATCAAGCGGAGATGGATGCAGATTTAGAACCGCTACCTTATTACGAAGAAGAGGAAGAAGAAGAAGAACGTCCCCCACGTGCCAGAATTCGCGGTAGTAAAGATGAGCGTTCCAGCCGTGATAATAATAATTCTTATGAGGAGCAACCACCTCGTCGTTCAGAACGTCGCAGCACCAGGGAAAAACCAGAAACAGGAGAAAGAAAACGTCGTCCTAGTTCTGGGCGTTCAGTAAGTCGCCCTAGTGAAAGTTTTGAACAAGAAAATTGGGGTTCTGTTTCTAAGCAAGTTGATGATTGGGAAAGCCCCCAAGAGGAAGTCAGAAAACCATCACGTCGCGGTAATAACAGACCTCAACCTCCAGAAAGCCGTGAGGATGATGTTGCTCCCAGACCTAGAAAGCGTCGTCCACCTACTGACTCATCCCCTCGCAGACAAAGAGATGATGATGAGGCTATCCCCACTGATTATGTACCATACAACCCAATTGAAAAGCCAAATCAGGAACCGGATAATTCCAATGACTTTGATGATATCTAAAACTTTTGGGGTGAATTTATGGTGTGGTAGTTTTCAAGGTGGCGGAAAGCAGTTGATGTGAAAACAGTTACGTCTATGTTATGGCTCCAAAAACGTATTTATTGGAGCCTAGTTTTTAGTTTGATTAGTCTGCTTGTGTCCTGTGGTGTCAGTGATATTCCTCTTGGGGTATCTTCTCTCAATAGTCGTTATACTGAGGAACAACCGGCTTTAAGTGGAAATGGACGTTTTTTAGCCTTTGTTTCTAATCGTAATGGTAATCAGCAATTGTTGGTTTACGACTTAGAAACACAAAGTTTTATTCCTACTCCACGTTTAAATAGAAGAGAAACTATTGCCGAAAGTCCTAGTCTCAGCTATACGGCTCGTTATATTTGTTATCTAACTAGTAACCAAGGTAGACCAGTTATAGCAATTTACGATCGCGCCATGCAGCAATCACAAATCCTCACTCCTACCTATCGCGGTTGGGTTAGAAATCCTCATATCAGTCCAGATGGTCGTTATATTGTCTTTGAATCTGCTAGTCGTGGACAATGGGATATTGAAGTTTTAGACCGAGGACCAACTGTGGAGTTAGATATTCCCAATGGCGCAGCGGTGACTGTACCGCAGTAAGGATTGTGGGTACTCTGAAAAGGCAGGGGAGCAGGGGGAGAATAACAACAAAGGAATTATGAATTATGAATTATAAATTACTGATTATTTTATTTTTAAGCTCGAGTTTATTAACTGGATGTTTTGGTTATCCACGTATATTAAGTTATCCGTTTGATTCGGGGGGACGGAGTTTAAATAGTCAGGCTTCAGAATTAAATCCGCAAATTTCGGGGAGATATATTGTTTTTGTTACTGACCGTCGTGGTAGCCAAGATGTCTATATGTTTGATACGGTGACACGAAATTTGGTAGATTTACCTGGTTTAAATGCTTTTGATACTATTACTTCTCATCCTGCTGTCACTCAAGATGGTCGTTATGTTGTTTTTGCGGCTAGTCGTCAGGGACGATCTGCTATTTTTCTCTATGACAGGGAAACACGCCAATCACGAAATTTTACGGCTAATCTGCAAGCAGAAGTTCGTAATCCGACAATTAGTGCTGATGGTAGCAAAATTGCCTTTGAGTTTAGTAATAATGGGCAATGGGATATTTTACTCTATGACCGTTTTGGTCAACAACTGAATATTCGTTAATGATTGTACTTGTATTAATTGATATTTTTTAGAGATATTTTTTAGCATTTTTTTTAAAATTAAAATACCGTATGCACTGCTACAGTTAGGCATCGTCAGTTCACTTAACATTTGAAGCTAATAACAAGTTGGCAGAAATAAATATAGGGAT
>NZ_JAYGHA010000005.1:178165-188224 GCF_034931405.1 Anabaena sp. UHCC 0451
GATTTTTTCAAAATTCAAATATGAGTCCTATACAACAATGAAATTAAGGAATATAACATCAAGCTTCCCGATGTTTATCAATTTCTTAGTCGTACTCCAATTCTGCAATCAGAACGATATGAAACTCTAGATTAATCAGGGTGTTCCCGAATATATGACAACAGACCCTACACAGATGTTGTAGCCCCGGCTTTTCATATCTTCACTAGATATGGCATCTGTTTGAGTGGGTTAACTCGGTATCTTCCAAAAGTTTAGAAAATAGTCAAGTAAAATTAAGAATTATGTTGGATACTACTCACAAGCATTTAATTCTTGGGGCTGGTTTTGTGGGATTGGGTATGGCTGAATCGCTCAAGAGCGCGAGTATTCCCTACGACCAAGTTGATGCCAGTGATGACATTGGTGGAAATTGGTATCATGGTGTATATGAAACTGCACACATTATTTCATCACGGAAGATTACCCAATTTACCCATTTTCCCATGCCGGATCATTATCCGGACTTTCCCAGCGCCCAAAATATACGGGATTACTTAAATTCCTTTGCTGATCATTTTGAGTTACGTAAAAATATTGAACTGAATCGTCAAGTTAGCTATGTGCGACCTGTTGAGAATAATCTCTGGGAAGTTACCTTTGATAATGGGGAACAGCGAATTTACAAAGGGATTATCATTTGTAATGGTCATCACTGGTGCAAACGTTTTCCCAAATTCTCAGGAGAATTTGATGGGGAGATAATTCACTCCAAAGATTATAAAAATCCCCAGCAACTACGTGGTAAGAGAGTTCTGGTGATTGGTGGAGGGAATTCAGCTTGTGATATAGCCGCAGAAGCAGCTAGGGTGGGAGCTAAATCTGTGTTGAGTATGCGTGAATCTGTGTGGTTTATTCCCAAAACCTTTATGGGTGTGCCAGTTTCTGATTTAACTGAATGGTGGATGCCAGAATGGTTTCAGCGGTTTATGTCTTATGTAATTATTCTGCTAACCTTCGGCAAGCACAAAGATTATGGTCTACCCGAACCCAAATATCGAATTTTTGATAAGCACCCGACCTTAAATAATGAAGTTCCTTACTATATTAAACACGGTCGCATTACCTATAAGCCAGAGGTAAGACATTTAGATGGTGGGGAAGTTGAATTTGCGGATGGTAGTCGAGAAACTTTTGATTTAATTGTTTGTGCAACTGGTTTTCATGTTGCCTATCCATTTTTAGCTCCAGAACTGCAACGGGTGGAAGGAGCAACAGTAAAATGTTATGGCGGTTCATTTCTTGAAGATTACAAAGGAATTTACTACATCGGTTGGGGACAAGCTAGAGGAGGTGCTGGTTCTGTATTTTCCGCTTTTGCACCCCTATTTACCCGTTTTCTTGCACTCCAGGATGAAATTAAAATTCCTATGGGTCTAGTCCTCAAAAAAATGGGACAGCAACTACCTACAACCCATCTTGAAGATCCGCAAAAGATTTTTCGGGAATTAAAATTAGCCAATCTGTTTTTTCAACGGATGGTTAAAAAAGCTCACCGAATTGATTCCCAGTATTCCCAGTTTGAGAATCAGCCACTCCCACCCTTGCTCCAAAAATTAGTCACAAAGATTAACTGATCGTAAATCTGCTAGCTAGGTGATAGGGTGAGAATAACTAACCACCAATTACCCATTACCCTAGCAAATCCCTAATCGGGTTATGATAGTAAATAGTCTGGATGCAAAAGATGATTGAGTGAACTATCCCGCCCCGTCTTCAGAAATTAATTTAGGGTCTATTTTTCCCTTTGAGTTGGATCAATTCCAGCTAGATGCGATCGCCTCCCTCAATGCTGGCCGCTCAGTAGTTGTCTGTGCGCCCACAGGTTCAGGTAAAACATTAATTGGGGAATACGCCATTTATCGCGCCCTGGCGCGAAGGAAACGTGTATTTTACACCACCCCCCTCAAAGCGTTATCAAATCAAAAATTACGCGACTTTCGGGAAAAATTCGGTTTTGATCAAGTCGGACTCTTAACCGGTGATGCCTCCATTAACAGGGATGCACCGATTTTAGTCATGACCACCGAAATTTTCCGTAATATGCTCTATGGCACACCTATAGGTCAAATCGGCATCTCGTTAACAGATGTGGAGGCTGTGGTCTTAGATGAGTGCCACTACATGAACGATCGCCAACGGGGTACAGTATGGGAAGAATCTATTATTTACTGTCCCCGTGAAGTCCAACTGGTCGCCCTTTCCGCTACAGTTGCTAATAGTGACCAACTCACAGACTGGTTAAATCGCGTTCATGGTCCAACAGACCTAATTTACTCGGATTTTCGCCCAGTTCCCTTGGAGTTTAACTTTTGCAATCCCAAAGGGCTGTTCCCGCTACTGAATGACAGCAAAACTAAAATTAACCCCCGTTTAATCAAACGTAGTAAAAAAGGTCCAGGGGAAAGGGGAAAAGCAGGTAGACCAGAAGCACCCGGCATCATTTATACCCTCAGTCAATTAGAGCAGCGGGATATGCTGCCAGCAATTTTCTTTATTTTCAGCCGTCGGGGCTGTGATAAAGCCGTGGGAGAAGTAGGGGATTTATGGTTAGTTAACAATGAAGAATCCCAAATATTACGTAGGCAGATTGATGACTTTTTAGCCCGTAACCCGGAAGCGGGACGTTCTGGACAAATTGCACCACTCTACAGAGGTATTGCGGCGCATCATGCCGGAATTTTACCAGCTTGGAAGGTTTTGGTTGAAGAACTATTTCAACAAGGTTTAATTAAAGTTGTTTTTGCAACGGAAACCCTGGCAGCGGGTATTAATATGCCAGCGCGGACAACTGTGATTTCTACTCTTTCTAAACGCACTGATAACGGACACCGTTTGTTAAAAGCTTCGGAGTTTCTACAAATGTCCGGGCGTGCTGGTCGTCGAGGCATGGATTTACAAGGTTATGTGGTGACACTACAAACTCCCTTTGAAGGAGCAAAAGAAGCCGCTTATTTGGCTACATCCCCAGCAGATCCTCTTGTTAGTCAGTTTACGCCTAGCTATGGTATGGTGCTGAACTTGCTACAAACTCATACCTTAGAACAAGCTAGGGAACTGATAGAACGTAGTTTTGGGCAGTACATGGCAACTTTGTATTTAAAGCCAGAGTATGACGAAATAGCGGAAATTAAAACCGAATTAGCGAAAATTCAAGCAGAACTGGACGCGATTGATGAAAATGAATTGGCGCTATATGAAAAATTGCGACAACGGCTGAAAGTAGAACGCCATATATTTAAAACTCTACAAGAACAAGCACGGGAAGACAGACAAGAACAATTGTCAATGATGTTAGATTTTGCTGTGACTGGGACGCTGTTAAGTTTGAAAGATAAAAACATGACAGCGACTTTACCTTTAACAGCAGTATTGTTTGGTAAAGCCCCAGAAGTGGGTCCACTTTCTTACTTGGTCTGTTTGGGACAGGATAACCGCTGGTATGTGGCTACAACTGCCGATGTAATTGACTTATACGCAGAAATGCCCAGGATGGAAGTTCCAGATGATATTTTACCACCATCAGAACTGGGTTTGAAACGCGGTCAGTCTGTACGTGGTAATCAACAAACAGCGGCGATCGCTCAAAGCATACCAGATCCGAGCGAGTTTATGTATATGCCCCCGGAAGTAGCTACACAACTGAGTCGGGTTAACGCTGTACAATCACAGATAGAAAATCATCCTCTACATCAATCAGGTAATATCGCCAATATCTTTAAACAACGAGCGCGTTGTGTGGAATTGGAAGCTGAACTAGAAGGTTTAGAGGAACAAGTCGAACAACACTCTCAACAACATTGGGAAGAGTTTCTGAATTTAATTCAGATATTGCAGCAGTTCGGCGGGTTGGATAACTTAACACCCACGGTACTAGGGCAAATGGCCGCTGCAATTCGGGGTGAAAATGAATTATGGTTAGGTTTAGCGATCGCTAGTGGTGAACTGGATAATTTAGATCCCCATCATTTAGCTGCTGCGGCTGCGGCTTTGGTAACAGAAACACCACGCCCAGATAGTAAAGTGCGTTTTGAACTTAGTAACCAGGTAGCTGATGCTTTAGCAAAATTGCGGGGAATTCGTCGCCAATTGTTCCAAATCCAACGCCGCTATAATGTAGCTCTACCTATTTGGTTGGAGTTTGAATTAATTGCCATTGTCGAACAATGGGCTTTAGGTATGGAATGGACTGAACTCTGTACAAATACCACTTTGGATGAAGGTGATGTAGTCAGGCTGTTGCGTCGCACTTTGGATTTATTATCTCAAATTCCTCATGTTCCTTTGGTTTCCGATTCACTGCGCCGAAATGCTCAACGGGCTATGCAGTTAATTGATAGGTTCCCTGTCAATGAAGTTAAGGAATAAGCTGTAGGTTGGGCAATGTCCATTTATTGCCCCAAGAAACCAGCAAGCAGCAGCGGCAAAAGTATCAAGGCTGATGCAATCAAAACTACAGTCGCTGGATCAATTTTAATGTGGTTTTTCTGTGGATCTCGCATTTACTACAATCTCCTCAAACAGTTATTGAAACTTAATTTTAACTCACTAAAGTCCCCTGCTTATACAAGCAGCGGGTTTTGCGTTGGGGTAAAATCCCCGTTGCAAAACGTAATTCTAAATTCTAAATTCTAAATTCTGCATTCTTTTAAGTTATTTAGGGTTGGCTTTTTCCAAAAATATCTGCTTTCAGTTCTGATTTGTTGGTGGATTAGTCCAGTGTTGTGGAGTATCCAAAAAGTAAGTATTCAGCTATAGAACTCGTTCATACCCAGATCCCCGACTTCTGACATCAATTTATAATTTGTGAACACAATAAACAAAAGAAGTCGGGGATCTTATCGCCCACCCAGATCCCCGACTTCTGACATCAATTTATAATTTGTGAACACAATAAACAAAAGAAGTCGGGGATCTTATCGCCGATGCGATTACTGACAGTTGATAATTGGTAACTTACCTTGCAACTGCTGAAAATTAGCTTGAACGCAAGCACTACAACTGCAACCAGTTTGATTAACAGTTTGATGGTGTGGTTGAGTTAAAATCGGTGCTGTTAATTTGGAAATGGGTTGCACAGATACTGAGACAATCATTTGCGAATTCGGTGCAACTTGCCATCTAGTAGATGCGTGCGCTGGACTAACTACTAGCAGCAGAGATGCTAGAAAAACATGACAAGCGAGGAAAATCAATTTAGCTATGTTCATAGTTTATACTCAAAGGCTGCTGCTGATACAGCATACCCAATTATGAAGGATTAGTCATTAGTTTTTGACCAAATTAGTAACTCTCCTTGTTCCCCACCTGCGGCTAAAAATTTACCTTGGGGATGCCAAGCTAGGGTAGAAAAACCCCCACTCACACCTGTGATAATTTGGGATACTTCATAATTTTGATCCCACAAACATAACCACCCATCAGCACCAGCGGACGCAAGAATCAGGCTTTGGGGTGCGTAGGCGATCGCATTAATTATATCCACATGATTGGTTAAAATTCGCGCTTCCCAACCTAATGATTCATCCTCTGATTTTTCCCAAACAACCACACCTTCGACGCTGGAAGTAGCCAAAAGCGGCGCACCTGTGGACGTTGTCGCCTCAGACCAGGCTAATTGACGAATTTTCCCCGGAAACCCCCGCATCACCCAAGGATCGGGATTTCCCCATTCTAAAACGGTGACGCTCCGATCCATGTTACCAGAAGCTAAATATTTACCGTCAGGCGACCACCCCATTGCTACACTAACTGTAGTGGTAGCCAAAATATAAGGTTCTTCATCCCAATCTTGAGTATGCCAAATTTTCAATCCTTTATAACCACTAATAGCTAAATATTTTCCATCTTTACGCCAGTCAATTCCTAAAATTGATGAGTTTTCAAAGGGTAGAGTAATAACTATTTCGGCTGTGTCTGCATCCCATACTTGCACGTATCGCCCTAAACTAAATGCTAGTTTATTATTGGTATGATTCCAAGCTAATTTATCTACCCAAGCAGGAGCATTTTCTAAAGTTGTAATTAACTGATTTTCTCGCCATATTTTTACTGTTCCATCTTGTCCACCTACGGCTAAATATTTACCATCAGACGAAAAAGCTACACAATCTATTGATTTACCTGTGGCTGTTTGTAAGTTGGTAAGTTCGCCATTTTCCCATATTACAACTTCTCCCGCAGCTGATGTTGCAGCTAGTTTTTGTCCTGATAAAGACCAAGTTAAAGCTGTGATATAATCTGCAAGTTTTCCTGAATAGTAGGTCGCAAATTCCTGATGTTTGTTAGTTGTGAAGTTCATTTTTAGATTAGATATGATGGAGAATAATATTTTTTTTTACTAACCGCAGAGACGCAGAGAACGCAGAGAAAAGAAAATGGCGTTGTTGAGTTAAAGTATGAATTTAAAATTTTTATTCACCAACGCCTAATTTTGAATTTTATCCCTACTTCCCTATTTCAATTTACGCTATACAAGCTAGAAAATCTTGTTTTAATTTGGCTGCATCTAAATTACGTCCAATGAAAACAAGTTCGTTTTTTCGGTTTTCGGTTTCTTTCCAAGGTCTATCTGCTTTACCATCAAATATCATGTGTACTCCTTGAAAAACAAAACGATTATCTTCTCCCGCAATGTTTAAAATGCCTTTCATGCGGAAAATATCTTGTCCTTGGGTACGTAATAATTCACCCAACCAATCATTTAATTTTTGTCCGTCTATTGCACCTTTTTCAACTAAGGCTACAGAATAAACGGTTTCATCATGTACATGAGCATCTTCTCCTAAGAAATTCGGATCAATTTCTAAAGCCCTTTCTAAATCAAAGGCTTGAACTCCTAACAGTGCATCCATTGATAATTCAGAATTTTGGGTGCGATGAATTTTAGCGATTGCATTCATTGACCTAATGCGCTGTTCTAATTCTTCTAAATTTTCTGGTGTGACTAAATCGGTTTTATTTAATAAAATCACATCAGCAAAAGCTATTTGTTCTTGGGCTTCGTCTGCTTCCCAATGTTGCCAAATATGTTTAGCATCTACTACGGTAACTACCGCATCTAGTGATAGTTGACTTTGCATATCTTCGTCAACAAAGAAGGTTTGAATTACAGGTGCAGGGTCTGCTAATCCTGTGGTTTCAATGACTAAATGATCAAATTTATCTCGACGTTTCATCAAATTGCCGATGATGCGAATTAAGTCACCGCGAACTGTACAGCAAATACAGCCGTTGTTCATTTCAAATATTTCTTCATCTGCATCAATAACTAGTTGATTATCAATGCCTACTTCCCCAAATTCATTGACGATAACTGCAACTTTTTTACCGTGTTCGTAAGTGAGAATATGGTTGAGAAGGGTGGTTTTTCCTGCTCCTAAATAGCCAGTTAAAACGGTTACAGGTACTGAAGTTGATGTTTCTGAAGTAATCATAATTTCCAAGCAGTTTCAAAGCAATTTTGATGATTAGTTGATAATCATTCTCTATCTAACACACATTGGTTAAAAATGGTAATATTGCTTCAAAAACGACGGCTGGATATTCTTCGTGTAGTCTTAATGAACTGGTAAATTTGCTAATGCGTCCATTTCTTGGCGTGATTTTGGCGGGCTGGATGCGCCTATAACTGCCATGATGGGGACGGTTAAGGACTGGTAATTGGTGACTCTTACCCAGTCCCCATTACCCACTCCCTAATTTTCCAATTTACATTCCAATGCCTTTTTCTGCATGGTTTTGAAGATGTTGTAAAAACCATTAGCGCGGGAAGGTGTGAGGCTAACATTTAAACCTGTGGCTTGAATAAAATCTGGTGTTAATTGTACAATTTCTGTGGGTGTTGTCCCGTTTAATCCTTCTATTAACAGTGCTAACAATCCCTTGGTTAGCTGAGAATCAGAATCTCCTTGAAATATTACTTTCCCGTCATCTAGTGATGCTGTGACATATACCTGGGAAACACAACCAGGAACTTTATTTTCCGGGGTTTTATCAGCTTCAGGAAATTCTGGCAATTTCTGAGCATACCAAATTAACTGTTCATAACGTCGTTTGGGTTCAGCAGCACGTTGAAAACGTTGGACAATTTTAGCCAAAGCTGGTGGTAAGGAGTCAAGACTTAAGGACATAGTAAATTCAGAAAATAATCAGCCTGATCTTGAGTGTAAATGATTTGCGATGTTTGCGAGCGATCGCAGGGAACTGGGGACTGGGAACTGGGAACTGGGGACTAGGGACTGGGGACTGGGGACTGGGTAAGAATTACCAATTAATTACCCATTACCCATTACCTAAATATGAAGTATTTAGACAAAATATTAAATAATGCTGCAAATTAGGGATTTTTGTTGAATTTTCTGAGTAATTATGAAGATTATTAGTCAATGATTCAATAAGCTAATCTATCTGAGGAGAAAATCCGGTGTTGACTTCAACCTTACTCGCTACTGTACCTGCGCCCCTCGCATGGACTCCCACTGTTGGTATTATCATGGTTATTGCCAACATTATTGCGATCGCTTTTGGTAAGTTTACCATCAAATATCCTAGTGCCGCACCAGCAGCACCTGCGCCTAATTTCTTTGGTGGTTTTGGTTTACCTGCTATCCTCGCAACCACAGCTTTTGGTCATATCTTAGGCGCTGGTATCATTTTAGGACTACATAACATCGGCAGAATCTAAGTTTTACATCCCATTCCGTCTTTATTTATCCCGACTTGATACTGTGGTCGGGATTCTTTCAATAATTATCTTGACTTAATTGGAATAAACTGCCATAATAGTTAAGGTATTGAAAATATGCACCTAAAAAGTTTACGGGGTTATAGCTCAGTTGGTAGAGCGCTTGAATGGCATTCAAGAGGTCAGGGGTTCGATTCCCCTTAACTCCACTTGTACATTAAATAATTATTGTTACTTTTAAAGAATTATTGTCCAACTTTACAAGTATAGAACTTACGTTAGATGTAGCTGAAAACTGAAAATCTGATTATAACGTTGGGGTAATTCATGAATTGCCCCTACCCCAAAATTGCTTTAATCTCAGACATAATTTCAGTAATTCGCTGATCTTTCTCTAATATATCATTTACCAATTGCTTTAAAAATGATATACCATATATAAACCAGGGAGAAAATTCGGCTTCATGTCGTGTGATTGTCAAGCAAAATCTTAACAATCCTATATCCCTGGTATCTTGTAGCTTTTTTACCAAATAGTTTTAATAGTGATTAAAGCTTGAATTCTCAAATCACGAGTAACTAAAGGAATACCCAAAGAAAACGCCGTAGCAGCAATAATTCTATCAGGCATATCAGGAACTGTTACTCGATCAATTTGTCGAATTGCACCTGAAATATTACGATCCAAAGGTACAAGTATAATACCGACATTGGGATCATCCAAAGCATTTAAAATTCGTGTTAATACCTCTTCTGCAAAGCGTCCCTTCTCAACTAAATAAGCAATTTCTATAACTGTGATAGCTGAGACATAAATAGGATTACCTGTATTAACTGCTTGTTCTAATGCTGTTAATGCAGCCTCTGATAATCTCTGTAAATCAAAAACGTACCAAATTAAAGTATGTGTATCTGCAACCACTGATGTCATTAAATTATATCCCTTGGAAAATTACCCCACAGTTCTTGACGCGCTTGAGAAATATCTTCTTCACTAATATCTACTTTTAAATCAGCACATAATCCTCTAACATTCTGTAAAGGAGTTTTAAGAGTCATTTTTTGAGACAAAAATTCCGCAAAATCTAATAATTGCTGTTGTTTATCAACAGGTAAATGGCGTAACTTTTCCAACACAGATTGCTCAATATTCATCTAAACTCCTCCTAATTTTACTACCCAATATCTATATTACATCTTTTATTGTAGGAGCAATTCATGAATTGCCTCTACACCGGAAAATTCATTAAATACCCCTACCCCAAAATTGCTTTAATCTCAGACATAATTTCAGCAACTCGCCGATCTTTCTCTAATATATCATTTATAAAAAA
>NZ_JAYGHA010000005.1:188482-217809 GCF_034931405.1 Anabaena sp. UHCC 0451
TACATTAGTGTATAATTAATCTCAAGAGTAAGTTTAGGAATCAAACTGGATTCCTCTAGTAAATCATTACCTTCTGTAAAAAGTTAGAGGTATCATCATTTACTTGTTCTTAATTTTTCTGTAAACCCCTATTTTGCATTATATTTTTAACCCAATAAATCAGCACGCGGTTTAAAACTTTCAACTTCCCGCAATTTTTCATAAAGCTGTCTTTCTTCATCTGTAATATTTTTCGGTGTCACTATCTGAACTTCCACTAATTGATCACCGCGTTTCCCGTTTTCACCAGGATAACCTTTATTAGCTAATCTAAACCTTTGACCGGATCTGACTGCGGGAGGAATAGTCATTTTTACAGGACCGTCTAAAGTGGGTGCTTCCACTTGTCCTCCCAAGACTGCTTCACTGGGAGTTACAGGGACTTGACAGAAGATGTTAGCACCTTCTAGTTTAAATAACGGATGAGGATCAACGGTAATTTTTAAGTATAAATCACCGCCTCCAATGCCTTGATTTCGCAAGCGGATGGTTTGACCTGTTACCATAGCAGGGGGCATAGTTACTTCGAGCGATCGCCCATCTTCTAAACGTATTCTTTCATTACCACCTTGATAAGCTTTTTCCAGGGGTAAAGTCAGTCTCGCTTCTATATCTCTACGAGTCGTGCGCGGTGGGGTATTAACTGTATAAGCAACTTTAGTTCTGGGAGTGCGAAAGGGGTCGCTAGTTGTAGTATTTCCAGCCGCAGTTCTGGTATCTTGACGACTGCTGACACCAATAACTTGATTAATAAAACTTTCAAAATCAGGAAAATCGCTAGGATCTACCTCTTGACTAGTGCGAGGGTTGTTAGGACGATTATCTCCCCAACCTTTGGGTTTTGGTGTTTGTTTACCACCAGCAAAGCCTTTTTGTTTCCAATAGCGGCTAAACTGGTCGTATTGCGATCGCCGACTCGGATCGGAAAGAATTTCATAAGCCTCACCGATAGTCTTAAATTTTTCTTCTGCTTCTTTGTTACCAGGATTGAGATCGGGGTGATATTGCCTTGCTAATCGACGATAAACTTTTTTAATTTCTTCACTGGAAGCTTCCTTTGTTACTCCCAAAATCTCGTAATAATCGCGGAAATTCTGTAAATTTTGCATAGTGGTTTATTTAAATGTCAGTGGTCAGTGGTCAGTGGTCAGTTGTGCTTTTACTGATCACTGACTCTGTATAAGGTTGAAATTAGATTTTAGACTCAGAACTTTAATCCCCAATCTAAAATCCAAAATCTAAAATCTAAAATTACCTTAGAGCCAATCATCATCATCATCCCAATTATCCTGGTAGCTGGGACGGCTGCGACGTGGTGGTGGACTATCATAGGAGGGTGAAGAACGATTTTCTCTACCAGAGTCTCGGCTATAGTCTCTGGAATAAGAATCCCGTTCCCGATAGGTTTCTCTGGGAGCATAATCTCGTTCCCGTTCTTTATCACCAGTGAAGATGTCGCGGATAGCGCCAAACAAGTCTTCGTCTTCATCTTCAGCATAATACTCACGGACTTCTCGATTTAGCTCATACAGAGCATCTTGCAAGTCAGAGTAAGCTTGATCAATGCCCCGATCATCATCATCTTTTAAACTTTCACGCAATTCGCGGCAAATATTATCAATGCGTTGCCGACGGTTGCGGGCAAACTGCATTCCCATTTCTAAGGCTACTTCCCGCAGTTGCCGTTCCGCTTGTAAAATCAAAGCCTCGGAACGAGTCCGCTTTTCTACTCTTTCTTTGCGTTCCCGGTCAACATTAGCAAATTTCTGAGCATCCTGAATCATTCTATTAATTTCTGACTCACTCAAGGTAGAAGCGCCTTGAATAGTGATACTTTGCTCTCTGCCAGTGGTGCGATCTAAAGCCGTTACCTGTAAAATGCCGTTGGCATCAATATCAAAAGATACTTGAACTTGGGGTATACCTCTGGGGGCTGGGGGGATACCATACAGCTTGAACCGTCCCAAGGATTTGTTATCTGCTGCCATTTCCCTTTCCCCTTGGACAACGTGAATTTCTACACTGTTTTGATTATTTTCCGATGTAGAAAAAATATCGGACCGCCGTACTGGGATAGTTGTGTTCCGGGGAATTAGTTTTTTCATCACGCCACCGATGGTTTCTAATCCCAAGGATAAGGGTGTGACATCTAAGAGTAGTACATCTTTCATTTCCCCAGCCAGAATGCCAGCTTGAATGGCTGCACCCACAGCTACCACTTCATCAGGGTTGACGTTTTCGTTAGGTTCAATACCAATTAAATCCTGTACTAGCTGTTTAACCATGGGCATTCTGGTTGAACCACCTACTAATACAACTTCTTCAATATCTACAGGGGAGAGTCCGGCATCTTTGAGCGCCCTTTTTACAGGTGTGCGAATACGACTGATTAAGTCAGTACACAAGCCTTCAAACTGGGAACGGGTGAGGCGAGTTTCTAAATGTTTTGGTCCATCCTCTGTAGCGGTGATGAAGGGTAAGTTAATATCAGTGACGCTGACGGCAGAAAGTTCGATTTTAGCTTTTTCTGCGGCTTCCATTAAACGCTGCAAAGCTTGGCGATCGCGTCTTAAATCTACCCCTTCTGTCTCTAAAAATTGTTCCGCTAACCAATCAACTATTTTTCTGTCAAAATCATTACCACCTAATTGAGTATCTCCACTGGTGGATTTAACTTCAAATATGCCGTCACCTACTTCCAGAATGGAAACATCAAAAGTACCACCACCCAAGTCAAAAACAAGGATAGTTTCTAAATCACCTCGATCTAATCCGTAAGCCAAAGAAGCCGCTGTGGGTTCATTGAGAATGCGTAGCACATCCAAACCAGCTATTCTGCCAGCATCGCGGGTGGCTTGGCGTTGGGAATCATTAAAATAAGCTGGAACGGTAATAACCACCCCGGTAACAGGTTCACCCAAATAACGACTAGCGTCATCTGCCAGTTTCTTCAGCACCATAGCCGAAATTTCTTCCGGGGCAAATTCTTTATTTAAACGGGGACAGGCAACTTTAATACTGCCCATTTCATCCTTACGAATCGTGTAGGGTACACGCTTGGAATCAGGGTTAAGTTCACCGTACCTGCGCCCAATAAAGCGTTTAACTGCAAAAAAGGTATTTTGGGGATTCAGAACGGTTTGCCGTCTGGCCATCTGCCCAACCACCCTTTCGCCTTCTTTGCTAAAGCCGACAACAGAGGGGGTGGTTCGCATACCTTCTGCATTGGCAATCACCACCGGCTTGCCACCCTCCATCACGGCGACTACTGAGTTGGTTGTACCCAAGTCGATGCCGACTACCTTGCCCATGCGTTCCTCTTCTCCTGCTGCGTGTTTGACTACATCTATATATTATGATTGGGAGGCATATTTTCCGCTTGCTGCCAGATGTTAAAAACCGCCCAATGGTATAATAATTATCATTAATTCCATAAATTCAATAATTTAGATAATTAGAGAAATTGTAGCTTAACCTGTCACTTGCCAAACTAGGATAGCATTTGCACAGAGGGAACAGAGATAGAGCCTCTTGTGCAGGGAGTAAGGGAGAAGATTTTTCCCAGTCCCCAGTCCCCAGTCCCCAGTCCCCAGTCCCCAGTCCCCAATCACCACTTTGACTTTAAAACAAAGATTACAAAATCATCTCCAAGAAATAGCACGGGAACGCGATCCTTATATGGCCAGTGCGGGACATTTCTTTGTCCAAGAATACATCCGTCAGCAATTAGGACAGTGGGGAAGTGTGGAAATCCACACCTTTAAAGTGGGGGGTAAAAGCTGCAAAAACCTGATTTTAAATCTACCCACCCAATCAACAAGACAGAAGGCAAATTTAGCACCGATTTTAATAGGCGCTCACTATGATGGTGTACCTGGTACAGTGGCAGCTGATGATAATGCTACTGGGGTGGCAGTTTTATTAGAATTTGCCAGAAATTTTGCCCAAGTACCAGCTAGATATCCATTACGGTTGGTGGCTTTTGATATGGAAGAATATGGCTTGTTAGGTAGTGCTGAATATGCAGCTTTGTTACGCCAACAAGGGCAACGCCTACGCTTAATGATATCCCTGGAGATGTTAGGCTATCGTGATTTTACTCCTGGTTCGCAAAGATACCCATCCCCGTTAGATAGGTTTTACCCAAATCGGGGTGATTTTATTGGTTTAATTGGTAATTTGCGGACTTTGGGAGATTTAATCAGTCTGAGTCGCAGTATTACTAAAGTCGGTGTATCTAGTCAATGGCTACCAGTACCCAATCGTGGTTTACTGGTTTCTCAAACTCGACTTAGTGATCATGCACCATTTTGGGATCAAGGTTATCCAGCAATGATGGTGACAGATACGGCGTTTATGCGAAATCCCAATTATCACAAACCGAGTGACACTATTGCTAGTTTGGATTTAGATTTTCTTACAGGTATTTGTGAGGGTTTGGAATTGGGGATTAGAAGGTTGTAAAAAAGATAAATTTATTGTTAATAGTCATTATCAGCTACACAAATACCTTTACATTTAATTCCGTTCGTAGCAGTGCGCCGACAATGAGAACATAGAACTTTTTCGGTTGCTGTTTCTTCATTGTTCTCAATATTAGTGCTTGTCTGTAACTGATATTTTTCGGTGTGGAGTTTTACAGTCATAACAATACCTTTGCCATTTATACTTGATGACGTTTTAGTAACTTGATCTTTGTGTACTAGATGATTGGCGTTAGTTGCTGAACTTGATATTATGTATCTTCTCTGCAAGAATGCACGCTAGGAGTCAAACTAATTAAATCATCAATATTTAGTTTCATGGTATTACAAATTGCATCTAATGGTAAATCATTATGATCATAACCAAAAGGATTTTCAATTTCTAAACCAATAGCTTCAATTCCCAATAAGGTAAAACTCACTAAAGCAGAAATAAACCCTGTCCACCAACTAAGACTCTCGACAATTTGGAATGGTAATAATAGACAATAAATTAATAGTAATTGTTTGAGATGAATTGCATAAGCCAGGGGAATTGGTGTTTTTAGAATGCGTTCACAAGCTCCTAAACTATCAACTAGAATATTTAATAATTGCTGCATTGCTGCTAACTGATAGCTATTGATGCGATTGCGGTTATATTGCTGTTGTAAGTAATCGCTAATCCAAAAAGCTACTTCTAGGGGAGGATTATTCATTTCCTTCAGTTTGAAATAACAAGATGTTGGTATGAATTCTTCTAATTCGCTATTTACACTTTCTCCTCGTAAATGCAGTTTAGTTGCTACAGCAAAACCTACCAACAATTTTAAGGCTTGAATTTTTTTATTTTTATCGGTACTGTCAATTTCATCGACAGATACCCAAATTTGTCGTGCTAAATTGCGGACTGTATTAATTATTGAACCCCAAATTTTTCTGCCTTCCCAAAACCTTTCATAAGCTGTATTTGTTCTAAATACTAATAATAAACCTAAAACTATACTGGGAATAACACTCCCCAAAATCGGTTGAGAAACAGGCAATTTCCAATAATGGAGTATGGAAACTAAAACGCCAAATATTCCGCAACCTATAACTCGTAGATAAATTGCTGAAATTACTGAACCTTTAATCTGTAATGCCATTTTAAACCATTGTAGCTTTTCGTTGGCCATGCAGTTTTCCTAAATTTAGTTGTTTGATGAATCTACATCAACTCTTAATAATGACAAACTCCATCATATCATGTCCAATTAAATACTGATCATGATCAGTTACGTAAATCAATATATCCCCGGCTTATTTGAGAAGTCGGGGATCTGGATATTATTTGGTTATATAGGGATAATATTTGATTTATGAAACGATACGTAGGGTACGTCAGACTGCATAAATTCTCTCAATAAACAGATTGCTTATATCTGACGCACTCTACAAATACTTAGATTTTTTCAAAATTCAAATATGAGTCCTATATTGATTTTAGCCCTTCTAATTAACCAATTCCAAATACAGATTCAATAGTTGACTTAATTGAATTTCCTGCATCCTTCAAAGTTTGAGTAATTGGGTGCTTAGATTGCAAAAATACCCTAGCACAATTGCGTCCTGGCATCCCCGAAATTGAACCACCTGGATGAGTACCTGCACCAGTCAAAAATAGATTATTAATTGGGGTTTTGTAGTTAGCTAATTCTGGTAAAGGTCGGAAAAATATCATTTGATCCATAGTCATATCAATATGGTAATAATTTCCTTTATAAGCCCCCAATCTTTCCCCTAATTCTGCTGGACTTTCTACTCTTCTAGCGATAGTTGCCGTTTTCACATTTGGGGCATAAGTTGCTAATTTATCAACTACTCGATCTGCAACTTTATTTTTCAATTCATCAGTCCAACCAGTCCCTTTTAAACCAGTACCTTCTGCACCAGCAATTTGATAAGGGGCGAAAAATTCAATCCAGACAGTATGCTTTCCTGGTGGTGCTAAAGTGGGATCAAGGAAGCTAGGCATCACCACATACATTGAAGGGTCAGAATCAGGTATTTCTCCTAATGTACATTTACAATGAGCCTGTTCTACATGATTCATGGAATCAGCAATCAAAATAGAACCGATCAGATATTCATCTTTATGGTCATGGTAAGGAAAACGCAACGGTTCATCTAATGCTAAATCTATCTTTAAGATAGTTTCATTATTATTAATAATGCGGCGTTCTAATCGTTCCCATAAATCAGGATCAACTCCATCAATATCACTTTTATCTGTCATTTGTAAAAATAAACGTTGAGCATCAATATTAGAAATGACACCATATTTTGCCCGATATTCTTGACCACCAGCAACCCGCACACCCACAGCAGCACCATCATCAATTAACACTTTTTCTACTTGCTGATCTGTGAGAATTACCCCACCTTTACTAGTTACTAAATTCACCAATGCTTTTACTAATGCACCAGTTCCACCACGAGGTCTACTCATTCCGGGATTATGCCGCATAGACATCATCATTACACCAATGGCCAGATTTTTTTGAGATGGTGGCGCACCTAATTCTGATGCTAGTCTAGAAAGGGGTGCTTTCAGAAATTCCTCATCAAACCATTCATTGAGAATATCCTCGGCACTATTGAGCATAGTACGCACAAAATCCAGACTTTTTTGAGTTGAACCAACTACAGAAAATAAATCTTTAAATTTTTGAACGTTATAGTTACCAAAAATATCAATAATTGATTTTGGTGGGGCATTAAACATAGGAATCATGGCACTAATGGCCTGTTGCCAATATTGCGTAAACTCGGCATATTTTTTGGCATCACGTTCGTTATAACGAGCTATTTCTGCACAGGTTTTTTCTAGGGATTTATGAGCTAAGAAATACTTACCATCAGGATGAGGACAGAAAACAACCGGGTCACATTCCAGATATTCTAAGCCATATTTTGTTAGTTCTAATTCTGCAACAACCGGACCCAAGTGAATAAATTCATGGTCAATAGCACAGAGGTTAAATTTAAAACCTGGTGCTTGATCTGGAATACATTCTTCTGTTGTTGCAGCACCACCGGGAACAGGGCGCTTTTCTAGCAGTAAGACACTATAACCAGCTTTGAGTAAATAAGCTGCACACACTAAACCATTGTGTCCTGCGCCAATAATGACAACATCATATTCTTGCATATTTTTGATTCTAGTCTTTCATATTTTTATTTTATAATAAACTGGATTGATAACACTGATCTTTGTAGGTAAGTGAGATCCAAATTTTAATTACACAGCCTTGTCAGAAAATTATTTTACTCCTGACTACTGACTGCTGAATGCTGCTGTAAGTAGAAATAAGAGTCGAGGAAAGTTTTTGTGTATCACTAATACTTGTGAACTGATTGCAATCGCTGGCGAATTTTACCAATGACAATATACAAAATTGGCACAATGTAACTGTAATGGTGCTAGTTCCATCATTACTACTGCTCGAAGTAATATACTGAATACCTTCTACACCATTAATTTGCCGTTCTAAAATAGATGTTACCGTACTTTCTAGAACTTCTGGACTAGCACCAATATACCTAGAAGTGACAATAATCTGAGTCGGACTAATTTCTGGATATTGTGCTGTAGGTAAAGTAGGTATGCTAATTGCTCCTACTAGCAGAATAATTATGGCGCAAACACTGGTAAATACAGGTCGCTTAATAAAGAAATCAACAAACATGAATTTTGGTAATTGGTAATTGGTAATTGGTAATTGGTAATTGGTAATTGGTAATTGGTGATACAATTTTGGATTTTGGATTTTGGATTGTATTTTATGAACTCCAATCTAAAATCTAAAATTTTTCTCCCCAGTCCCTAGTTACTCAGGAATTATCGGTAAGCCGTCTCTGAGATTTTGTACACCTGAAATTATGATTTTTTCATCTGCCTTTAAACCAGCAATTACTTGATAATCATTACCCTTGATATTGCCTAACTTCACAAGCTTTTGTTTAGCTATTAATTGGGAATTACCTTCAAGAGATTTTTCTGTTTGAGCTACAAAAACAAAATTTTCTCCAGCAATGCGAGATACCGCTGTAGTAGGAATGAGAAGTCCAGAACGCTGATCCCAAATTATTCGGGCGCGAATTTGTTGATCTGCTCTCATCTGACCTGCGGAGTTATCATATAATGCTTTAACAAGTATTGATTGAGAAGTATTAGTAATATTGGGAGATATAAAAAATACCTTGCTAGTAGTCAAAGTTTGACCTTGAGAATCAATTAATTCTACTGGTAATCCCTGACGCAATTGTGATCCTCGTTCCAGTGGAACAGGGATATTAACTTCTAAAGGTCGATTTTGAGTAATAGTAGCTAGTGGGGTAGAATTACTGACGAAATCACCTACTTTTACAGGGATATTACCAACAGTGCCACCAAAGGGAGCCGTAATTTTGTAATACTGAAGTTGTACTTGTTCTTGTCTAATATTGGCATCAGCTTGATCTAAAGATTTTTCAGTTTGGGATATGGTAGCTTTTTGGGCTTGAATACGAGAGTTAATTGCACTCAGTTGAGATTTAGCGGTAGCCAATCTGTTCGCATATAAATCTTTAGTTTGCCGAGATACAGCACCTTGAGCAGCTAAGTCAGAATAGCGTTGATATTCTTGTTGGTTCAACTGCACATCAGCAACTTTACCTAACCGTTCTGCTTCCAAAGATTTGAGGGTAGCACGAACATTATCTAGTTGTGCTTTTGCTACTTGAGCAGCAGCAGACAAACTATTAACTGTAGCTTGCTGCTGTCTAGCGTCTATTTGCATAATTGCGGCACCAGCAGTAACAGGAGATCCTGAACTCACAAATATTTGGCTGACTTGACCTTGAACTCTAGGCTGGAGATTAACTGAACGCCTAGATTCTAGGACAGCTATATACTCAGTAGTATCCTCAACAGTGCCTGTTTGCACTACTGATAGTTTTACTTTTACTGCTGGAGGTTGAGCGTCAGCATCTACTGATGGATTATTAGTATTCAGCAAACGCCAAGTTATAGCTGTTCCACCTCCAATTATGAGTAGTGTAGCTAACAATAAGCGAAGCCACCGTCTGGATGTTGGAGGTGGCTGAAGTGATACCTGGGGAATGTCTTCAAAATCAGTTTGTGGCTCAGGGGATGTCATAGGTTCAGGGGACGTAAAGAAAGAAATAAAGCATTATTTCAGTAGAGACGTTCGTGCTGAATATTTGTATAGTCTTAAAGCTCTTTGAAACTATTTTGTTACAAAAAAATTAACAGTCACTGGGAATTCTATCTATAAGAATGTTAAAATTACTCACTTAGCATGATGTAATTACAAAAATTATTTGTGTGTTCCACCAAAATATACAGCATTTACAATTTTTTACAATCTATCTAAAGATTAAATTTTATGATTTAAAATTTGCGCTTCTGAAGAATATGACCTATGTCTAATCCTCAATTACCTACAGATTCAGTAGTTTTGCACCTATCGCGTAGGATCATAATATATCTATAAAACCGGACTCGTTCTGGCTTGATCTCAATAGCAAAGGTTTAGCGATGTTTACTTCATCAGAAACTCCCATCATTGCCGCAGTTGTTCTGGTAGCTTTCAGCATTTTGGGTTGGGGCTTTTACCGCGCCAGACCTTTTGGTAAGCTGGGTATCCTAGCCTGGTTACAGTCTGTAGTCTTAATGGCTCCTTGGTTACTGTTCTTTGGTTGTTTTGCTGCTGGAATTTATATCAATATCGCAGGTGTATTGTTATTGTTAGTGGTGTCAACTGGGTTGTATGTCTTCTTAGGTAGACTGTTACGCAACGCTGGACAAGATGCAATTCTTAAAGCTAGGGCTACAGAAAGACTTGCTACCCAAGCTTCAGAAACAGCAAACGCCGCAGAAAATGATAAACAAGCAGTTGTCACAGAAGTAAAACTGGAAGCAATTACAATACCGGAAGCAGATTTAAGTACCATTAAAGGTATTTTTGGTATTGATACATTTTTCACGACGGAAACTATCCCCTATCAAGAGGGAGCGATTTTCAAAGGTAATTTGCGGGGAGAACCGGAGGAAGTTCACAACCGTCTCACCAAAAAGTTGCAAGACAAATTAGGTGATAAATATCGCCTATTTTTAGTCGAAAACACAGACGGTAAAGCAGTAATGATTGTTCTGCCTAGTCTTACTGATCCAAAACCTTTGCAGTTACCGCAAAAAGCATTTGCTGTCATTCTTTTGGTAGCAACCATTGCTACAAATCTGGAAGCAGCCGGATTATTACTGAATTTTGATTTACTCGCCAACCCATCACGCTTTGCTGAAGCTTTACCTATCGGTTTGGGAATCTTGACAATTTTGATCGCTCACGAAATTGGTCATTGGTTATTAGCACAAAAACACCAAGTCCGTCTGAGTTGGCCTTTTTTCCTACCAGCTGTACAGATTGGGTCTTTTGGGGCAATTACCCGTTTTGAGTCTCTATTACCTAACCGCAAGGCTTTATTTGATATTGCTTTAGCAGGTCCTGCTTTTGGCGGTATTGTTTCTTTAATCATGCTGGTGACAGGTTTACTACTTTCTCACCCTGGTAGTTTATTTCAATTACCAAATAAGTTTTTCCAAGGTTCGATTTTAGTAGGCAGTTTAGCACGAGTTGTATTAGGTTCGGCTGTACACGCGCCTTTGGTAAATGTTCATCCTCTTGTGATCATTGGTTGGCTAGGATTGGTAATTACAGCTTTAAACTTAATGCCAGCTGGACAACTAGATGGAGGGCGAATTGTCCAGGCAATTTATGGCCGCAAAACCGCAGGGAGGACGACATTTGCAACTTTAGCTGTGCTGGCGTTGGTGTCTCTGGGTAATACTCTGGCTATGTATTGGGCGATTGTGATTTTCTTCTTACAACGAGATGCAGAACGCCCCAGTTTGAATGAAATCACTGAACCTGATGATGCCAGAGCCGCTTTAGGTCTTTTAGCTCTATTTTTGATGATTAGCACTCTTTTACCTATCACCCCCGCTTTAGCGGGAAAGTTGGGAATAGGTTAGGCAGAAAGCAGAGGGGCAGGGGAGATGGGGAGAAAATTCTTTCCCAGTCCCCAATCCCCAATCCCCAGTCCCCAGTCCCCATCTTCTACGGTTTCCACCCTACCAGTAAGTTAGGATAGGTTGCTTGCTTGGGGAAGATTTGCTGGAAACCTGCTTGACGTTCTAGGGATTTTTCTTGGCTGATGTTCCAGAGGGTTTCATAGAAGAAGAAAGAAACACCAGCAAATTTGCGATCGCCTCGCGCACCGGAGGTATCGTGTACTTTTTGGACTTGGGTTTTAATCTGCTGCATGGAAACCGAACGATTTTTTAACCCGCTCAAAATACCAATACTCAAGGGAATAACTGTTAAACTTTGTTTATACTCAAAACGGCTTATTCATTTGATTCTATAGGTAGGGGTTTAGCAGTGCTAAACCCTTACACATCTAGGGATTTAGTAATCTTGCAACAGTCCATATCCCAACCGTGTTTAGTATATGTCCTTCCGTGACGATTTATTTGAGCATATCCCGTCCTTGTAATCCCGGTGTGGGATCGAGGGATTTACCAATTACTTGAGCAGCAACTTTGCTAGGATAACTAAAAATAGCCCTGATTTTATCCGTTGCCGCACATTCCACCTCAGAAATTCCCTGATTGGGTAAAAATACAGTAAAAGCTTTAATGAGAGACTCAGATCACAGCCGAGATGTTGCCTTGTAGTTTAATATCCGATAAATATCAGTGAATCACAGCATTTTGGGTTCAGACTGCATTAGGTTACAGGGTGTCGGGTGTAGGAAGTATATTTCTGAGCTTTTGTCCATTTTCAAGGGATATTCAGATAAATATTAGAGTTTTATAGATTAAAGATTTGCGTTTCTCTCTATCTTAGACATCTGATAGTCAATAATCTCCCGACTTTCTCTGAAAAGTTTCTACAAGGATTTGAGAAAATGCACCTTTAAATTCGGTTTATATCCATTGAGTTCTCTTTACTAAAGCTCACAATTCCCTACAAATTGCCTAAACAAATAAACTTGTCATCTACTGAATATATTTTTGTCTCTCCTTTACTCAGCAATTATGGTTGGTTCAGTCATGATAATTGCATCTCTACAAAGTAAAAAAAGTTGGTTTAATTTTCCGGATTTGCCAAAAATTTTGAGTTTATTGTTACACGTAATTATGTAAGCAAGATGAATATCAAACTCGATAAACACACTCCAGATAGTCTGGCATCTTTATTTGTCCTTCTGATGGAAGAAGGAATGACACCAAACCAAATCATGGTAGGTATTGTGCGTTTAGCGACGGATAGCAAAGAATTAGAAGGCACGATTGTATCAGCTGATTGTCTGCGTTTCCTGTTAGCGACAATGCCAGTAGATACAAGTGCGCTAGGGGTGACAGAGTTTATCTTATCTCTAGCTAAAGAAGGTGTTACTACTTTGATGTTGTTAGATGCCTTGGGTTTTGCCTGTTATGTTCGTGGTTTATTTGATGCTGCCAGCATTATCCGTTTGACTTATCAAAGATTGCAAGCCGACAAAATTATTTCACAAATGCTACGCGATTAAAAGTTAACGGATAAAAAATGTTTGTTTTGTCATGCTGATGCCAGATCCAAAAATACCAAACCAAAAAATGCCAAACCAAAAAATGGATGAACTGCTCAAAGATTTATATATTTACTGTGAGATATTTAACCAGTTGTAGTGAAGCGGCGACAAAGTTAATGTACTGCTACAACATATAGGGGTGTTGTACAGTGCTTCAGCAACAACTGGCGACTGGGATGAAGTTCTGAGGGTTGGCTGCAATCCGTCCCTTGGAACAATTCTTAACTGTCCCGTTCTTTTTGTTGATATATCCATTAAAACGGTAACGGAAAAATTTTGTCTGCCAAATTGCCAAAACCTCGGATTATTTGGCTCACGGTTGATTTGATTGCATAGATGGGGCGTTGAGGAGCGCCCCTCTTCCTCATATTGGCGACTGGGAAGAATTAATTAACTCTTGCCTTCTGTTGCATAAAATACTTATTTAACTGAAAATTACGCCTCAAGGGTCATTATAAATAGAATTTGTTTCATTTATTCTGGCAATATGCCTGATGAAAATCAATATGAAAATCAATTGGAAACAAATGTTAATCAGTACAGAAAACTACTTAAAAGCTGCTACTTTAGTCAGCGAAATTAACGATATCAAAGCGGAAAAAATATGTGGTGGGATGATGACTGCTCCTCAAACTATAGAGGAAAATAGCCCTAGCACCATACCTGCAACAGGAAGTCAAAGAAATATCTCATCTCCCAGAGCCTATAATGAGCTTGGTTTAACTCCCTTTTTTCCAGATTTACCTGCGACAAAGTTACCACGTTTAGGACAGCTTGATCCCAATAACAGAACTGTGTCTCCACGCAAAAACCAGATCACTATCACTATACCGCTACCATCACCTATTTATAATTAACAGCGTGTTAGGGATTTAGCCTTGTTAAGCTTCTAGTTCATCAGATGGAGTTGAATTTATCTCTGGGGATTTATGAATTTATGATCAATAATCCTTACAGTTAAGGACTAAGGTAAATAATCACCTAAGTAAGTGAGGCGACAATTTATGTCTAAGCAAATGATTAAATCTCCGCCCCTGGTTGATTTGTCAATAGGAGAACAGCAGCTTTTCACGGGTGGACAATCTAATTTGATGAATTTCGGGAAAATGCCTAATTTATTAAGTAATGGTTTTCCTAATGTTGTGGGTTTTAAGCCTGATGGTAGTACGGGGACAAACAATACCGATGAAAAGATTATCTCTCATCATAATAATGTCGGCACAATTCTTTACTAATTGTCCAGTAGTTGTCTATCTTGAGCTAAAGTAACGGATATTGTAGTTCACGAAGTACCGAAAATAACGGTTTTTCTGAGCTTGGCGTGATATTCCTAGATTAACCGCTTGACTGCAAGTGAAAGTCTAAACATGAATGCCAACACTGAAAATGTGAGCTACAGTAAAAAACCTAAAATTTTTAATCAACCAGAGCGTTTTATTGAAGGTTGGTATTGGGTAATGCCTTCTCGAAAATTGCGGGTTGGTGAAGTCAAACCTGTGACAATTTTAGGAAAAGATTTAGTAATTTATCGGGGTGAAGATAGACAAGTAGTTACTTTTGATGCCTATTGTCCACACATGGGCGCTCATCTTGCAGAAGGCAGGGTTGAAGGTAATGAATTGCGCTGTTTTTTTCATCATTGGAAATACGATGCACAAGGTTTTTGTGTTGATATTCCTTGTTTGGATGAACCGATTAATCTGAGGGCTAAAACTTGGCCTACTTCCGAAAAATACGGGTTAGTTTGGATTTGGACTGGAGAAACACCACAACAACCTTTACCTTTTATTCCTGAGTTAGAACTTGAGGAATGTGATAGTGCTTTTAGTTCACGGTTTATCACCAACTGCCACCCCAATATTTTCCTAGTTAATGCTATTGATGCTCAACATTTCAATACGGTTCACAAGCTGTTATCAGAGTTCAATTTTGAAAAGCAGGAACTCAATGAAAATGCGATTAATTTTAGTAATATTACAGATAAAAGCCCTAGATTTTGGTTAATTAAGCTTATATTTCCCTTCTACAAAAAACCTATACATTACAGTATTTGTTATTGGTATGGTACTACGGGAATGGTGACGATTGGCACGGAATTCTTGCATTTGCATATTATGTTTGCTTTGCGTCTAATTGCTGGAGGAAAAACAGAAGGTCTGACAATTTTAATTACTAAAAAACGCCGTGGCATTTTCGGGCGTTTATTTAATCGTTTGATTTTGTGGTTGAGTAAATTATTAGCCGAATTCTTTATCAAGAATGATAGTAAAATTTTCGAGAGAATTCAGTTTAATTTAAAATCTCCCATCGATCTTGATCAGCCCATTATACAATTTATTACCCACTTGGAAAGACAGAAGGCTTTGAAGTGGGGAAGTTGGAATTTTGAGCTATTGCGTGATGTATCGGTGCGAGATCCAGAAAAACGCGCAGAAAAACGCGAAAAATGGCACGATGAGCTAGTTAATGATTGAAAAATTTACATTTTGGCAATAAAAATGAAGTGGTTTTGCCACTTCATCAATTCCCAGGTAGAACCTTAGCCATGAGTATAACGACTAAATAATTTTCAAATCGTATAAAATCAAACAGAATTTAAATTTATTTTTTATGCCTGTTTGCATAGATTACCTTGCAATTGCGGAAATTCGACTAAATCAAATAAATAATGTGCCATTTCCGATTTCAGGGACAATATCCGGTACTGCGGCCACAGGCAGATTTTCGGGGAGCGATCGCTTGGGCAATTTTTCGGTACTATAATCTCTAGGCTTTACGTCTGCAACTGCGTCTAGCACTAAAAAAGATCGAAGCAGATGAACAGGAGAAACTAGAACAATGAAATATACAATAATTATTCAATGGTCTGAAGAAGATCAATGTTATGTAGTTTCACTGCCTGATTTTACTAATTTCATGCAGCCTTGTACTCATGGGGAAACTTATGAGGAGGCTTTAAAAAATGGTCAGGAAGTGTTAGAAATCTTGATTGATTCATGTTTAGCAGATGGTGAACCGCTTCCTGAACCGCAAGTTTTAGGCAAGTTTTTGAAAGTGGCGTAATTTTTACATTGATTAATTTTTAGTCCGGTTTAACGGATTTTAGCTATTAGATGGGAACTTCAGTTCTGGGCATATCTCAGAATAGTTAAATTGGGTATTTCGCGCAAAGAGGCAAAGGAAACATCCCTTTTTTTAAATGAGGATTTTCATTTCCTCAAATCCAAAAGGATGCCAAATAATCACACACATCAGGAGGAATTGGCGCATCTGGGTTTTCAGCATCAGGGAAAGGGAACAATTCAGGTGGTCCACTATACCCCCGATAACTTACTGCCAAGCCTTTACCTTGGTAATTCATTTCCCAGGATTGAATTATTACATTAGGTTCAATTTCGATAATGTCCATCTGGTCAGCAAATTTATCTCGGAATTGTTGCAGCGTCATTTTAACCGCTTTTAATTCATTGATATAAGTTAATAATTCAGGACGACTGTCGTAAAAGCTGCTCTCTTCACTGTCTTCTACTTCCAGAAATCCAGTCTGTTTAACAACAGGAGTAACATTTTTATTCGTAGGCTGAAGTTGAAAACCTTTAGGGTTTCCATGGTTGGAGTTCAGTTGTTTACGACGCTTTGCTTTTCCCATTGATAAAAACCCTAAATTAAATCTATCTAATCTTACAATTTATTGGTGAGAAAAGATAGATTTTTATTATCAATAACTCAAAGTTTATGTTATAGTGTACTTAAGTGTACACAATTTATCAATTCACTATTATGGACATCCAATCTGTAGGAATCAAAGAATTTCGTGCCAATTTACATAAATACACACAACAAACATCTGAACCAATTGCAATTACTTCTCATGGAGTGCCAATAGGTTACTATATACCAACACAACCTACTCCTCAGAAACAAGATTCAATGGCTTTACAAGAAGCAGTACAAAAAATCCAACAATTGCTGGAAACAAGAGGTATTAATGAAGATGAATTATTTGCCGATTTCCAGAATGCTAGAGAAATTACAATATAACGATGAGAAAGTTAATTGTTCTGGATACTAATATTCTGATTCGAGCAATATTAGCAGAACGTGTTCCCAATTTATTAGATAAATACAATTATAACTGTAGTTTTGTTACTCCCGCTTCCTGCTATGATGAGTTAAATGAGCATTTACCCAAAATTTTACAAAAACGGGATCTTCCTTTAGATCCATTTTTAAATGCTATTGAGAAACTAACAAAGGTAGTCATACCAATAGCTGATGAAATTTATAGTGAATATGAGTATGATGCTAAACGGCGAATACAAGAAAGAGATATAAAAGACTGGACAATAGTTGCTCTTTCTCTGTCTTTAAATTGTCCAATATGGACGGAAGATCAAGATTTTTTTGGCATTGGGATTGCTACATGGAACACTCGAAACGTAGAAATTTATTTAAGTAATTAATTCCTTAGTTGAAGCAAGAACGATTGAATTTTATTCCATTAAACAACAAAATCAAATAAATAATGCGCCATTTCCAACTTAGAACAAGGCGGAATTTCTACCTCTCTTCCTGACCTATCTAAAAACACCGCTTGATTATTATCACTGCCAAAACCACTATTAACTTTATCAATAGGATTCGCTACAATTGCATCTAATTTCTTTCTTTGCAATTTCTCTTTTGCAGGAGTAATAATATCCCCAGTTTGTGCGGCAAAACCAATTAAATATTGATGCGGTTGTTTACGATTTCCGATTTCAGCGACAATATCCGGTACTGCTGCTAGAGGAAGATTTTCGGGGAGCGATCGCTTGGGCAATTTTTCGGTACTATAATCTCTAGGCTTTACGTCTGCAACTGCGGCTGACATGATAATTATATCTGCACTCGGTAAACGCTCTAACATGACCTGCTGCATTCGGTCTGCACTAATTACGGGAATTGCTTCTACTCCCAAAGGTACATCCCAACTCGCCGGACAATGGACTAATATTACCTTTGCGCCCCTGTGCAGTGCAGCCTGTGCCAATGCTAAACCCATTTTACCAGTTGAGGGATTGCCAATAAATCGCACGGGGTCTAAATATTCTCGCGTTCCCCCAGCACTTATTAAAACCTGTTTTCCGGCTAAATCTCTGATTCCTTGGGTGTGTAATAAAGATTGAATATAAACAAATATTTCTGCGGGTTCTGCCATTCTACCAGCACCAATGCGATCGCACGCTAATAAACCCGATGCTGTACCCATACCATAAAATCTAGTATCTGTCAATAATAGCTGCCAATTTCGCTGTACTGCTACTTGTTCCCACATATCTGTATTCATTGCAGGTGCTAACAATACAGGACAAGTAGAGGCTAAAACAGTATTTGTCAGTAAACTATCTGCTATCCCATAAGCTAACTTAGCTAAAGTATTAGCAGTTAAAGGCGCAATCACAATTAAATCAGCCCATTCACCTAACTCAATGTGTAATGGACGGGAATAAATTGGTTGCCAAAAATCATCATCGGTATAAGCTTGATGGCGGGATAAAGTTGCTAAAGTCAAAGGTGTGATAAATTCTTGGGCAGAATTAGTGAGAACAACTCGTATTTCTACCCCAGATTTAAACAAACTAGAAACCAATTCACAGATTTTGTAGGCCGCGATACCGCCACCTACACCAACAACAACGCGCCTAGATTTGGGATTGGGGATTTTAGATTTTGGATTTGCAGATGATGGCATTGTCAGTCTAAATTCCGATTAACTTTGATTTTAGACCGTCAAACCCAATCTAAAATCTAAAATCTAAAATCTAAAATCTAAAATCTAAAATTTCTATGCTTCGTCGTAGGCTTCTAAATCTAAAAGGTGGATATAAGGCTCAACTAACTCGGGACGCTGAAAAGCGATTGCTCGCAGTAAATGCCAATCATTTAAACCCTCAAAAGCATTGCTATAATTATCCAATTCCAGACGGGTAGCCAAATCTTGTACATCTGTTGCTGTCATGGCAGCAATTTCTTTCCTGGAAATGCTTAGAGTTGTCATAATGCTTGCCCCTCCCTTTTGCAGCATTCGGATTCAGCCTGGGGTGGAGTTGCGCTAGAATATTCCACCAAATCTATATTACTCATTAGTGGACATCAAATTTGTAAATATTTTGCTGATTTATGTTCTAAATTGTAAAAAATTTATAACTTAGTCTCACCAATTACGTTGACAACAAAATTTCTTAGCACCTCTAACATTTCTAAATTAATTTCATGTCCCATGTCAAATTCATGGTAATTTACTGCCACTCCTAATGCTTGTGCCACATCTCTGGCCTTGATAGCAGCCGACAATGGTACAACTTCATCCTGTCTACCGTGCATAATTAATGTCGGTGGAAAATTACCTTTATTGAGGGCAGCTACCCCAGGATGTAAATACCCACTCATGACAACTAAACCAGCCAGGGGTAAGCTTAATCCTACATCCAAAGTCATAGCACCACCTTGAGAAAACCCACTCAAAATAGTCCGCGATAAAGGAACACCTGTATTAGCTTCTAAAGATTGCAACCAATCAATTAACAATTGGCGACTTTCTACCAATCCTTGATACATACTTTCATCCCGCAAGTCATACCACGCCCTACCGGTCGAAGAATGGGGATATGGATAAGGTGCATTGGGCAACAAAAATTCATAATCAGGTAAGTTGAGATAAGGCAACAAAGAGGCCACATCTTGAGCATTTGCACCCCAACCGTGTAACGTGACGATTAAGGCGGCTGGTGTTTGCTCTGTTTTTGGCGAAACTTTGATGAAATTTAATGTTGTATCCATAAAGATAAATTACCGTTAACTGGGAAACATATTAAAGGGAAAAGGGAATAGGGAACAGGGAACAGGGAATAGGGAACACAGGACAGGTCATCCTTTTGTATGATTGAAGTAGACGCTACATTTACTCAAATTCCCATGCAGCGCATGGGAACGAGAGTTGACTAAATCAAAGCAGCAGCTTGTTTCTGAAAGAAAGCTTGTAATACTGTTTCTGCAATTTGCTGACTGGTTAAACCTAAATTAGCCTTAGATTGATCAGGTGTAGCATGATCTACTAAAATATCAGGAACACCAATCCGCTTCACAGGTACAACAACATTAGCATCAAGTAAAGCCTCAGCTACAGCAGAACCAAAGCCACCCATTAAACAACCTTCTTCCAAAGTCACAACCCGGCCGATTTGTTTGGCTAAAGGTAAGATTAAATCCGTATCTAAAGGCTTAACAAACCGAGCATTAATGACAGTTGCTTCAATGCCATGTTCGCTGAGAATTTCTGCGGCTTGCATACCTGGGTAAACCATTGTGCCATAGCCAAGAATTAACACATCATCGCCTTGACGCAGAATTTCTCCTTTACCGATTTCCAAAGGTTCCCATCCTTCTTCCATCAAAGGGACACCGTGACCATTACCACGGGGGAAACGCATGGAAATAGGTCCATCAGTATATTCAATACCTGTAACTACCATCCGTTGTAGTTCCGCTTCATCCTTGGGAGCCATTACCACCATATTGGGAATACAACGTAGATAGGCGATATCATACATCCCTTGGTGAGTTGGACCATCAGCACCAACAATACCAGCCCTATCTAAACAGAAGAAGACGGGCAGATTTTGAATGCAGACATCATGGATAATTTGGTCGTAGGCACGTTGTAAGAAGGTGGAATAAATTGCCGCCACGGGACGCATCCCTTCACAAGCTAAACCAGCAGCCACAGTGACAGCGTGTTGTTCAGCAATACCCACATCAATATATTGATTAGGTAGTTTAGCTTGGAGTTTATCTAAACCTGTACCTGTGGCCATCGCGGCGGTAATGCCGACAATTTTCGGATTTTGTTCCGCCAGTTTAACTAAGGTGTGAGAAAAGACTTTGGCGTAAGCAGGAGGTTTAGGTTTGCTGGAAGGAATAGCCTTACCAGTGGTCAAATTAAAGGGGTTTTGGGCATGATAGCCTACTTGGTCTTTTTCAGCCATTTCATAGCCTTTACCCTTGACGGTGGCTACGTGAACCAACACTGGACCAGTAATTTGATGTGCTTGTTGGAAGGTGGCAATAAGTTCTTCTAGGTTATGGCCATCAACTGGACCCATGTAGGTAAAACCAAGTTCTTCAAAGACTGCACCCACTTTGGGAACGGCTAAACGCTTCATTCCTTCTTTGATGCGTTCGAGTTCAGGTGAAAAGGACTCACCCACAAAGGGAATATGCTTGAACTGTTCTTCAAAATTATCTGAGAGAAACTGTACTGGTGGACTCAGACGCATTTTGTTGAGGTAACGGGGAATAGCGCCGACGTTGGGAGAGATTGACATTTCGTTGTCATTGAGAACTACCAGCAGGTTAGTTTTGGGTAAATGTCCTGCGTGGTTGATGGCTTCTAAGGCCATACCTCCAGTTAAAGCACCATCGCCAATGACAGCTACAGCTTTAAATTTTTCCCCTTTTAAGTCGCGGGCTAAAGCCATACCTAATGCGGCTGAGATACTGGTGGAAGCGTGTCCTGCACCAAAGTGGTCAAACTTGTTTTCGCAGCGTTTGAGATAACCAGCAACACCATCTTTTTGTCTGAGAGTGTGGAAGTCATTGTAACGACCAGTGATTAATTTGTGGGGATAAGCTTGATGTCCCACGTCCCAAATAACTTTATCCCGATCTAAGTCTAATGTCTGGTAAAGTCCTAGAGTCAATTCTACAACTCCCAAACCTGGACCCAAATGCCCTCCAGTTGCTGCAATGGTTTGTAGGTGCTTATCTCGAATTTGACGGGCTATTTGCTGTAACTGCCGAATAGACAAACCGTGCAACTGGTTAGGATGGGTGATTTCACTCAGATGCATATTATAAGGTTTTCCTCTCTAACTCTACTTTTTGGCCTTTTTGATTTTCCCACTTCCGGTGGCTACAAAAATCCAACTGTGATCAATGTTGTTGTATAACTATAACTTTGACGCGGGGAATTGGGCAGGAGGGCTAGTCACTGTTGATTAACCTTAGTTAGCGACACCCAGGTTGCGACTTGATGTGAATGTAGCAGTAAATATTTTCAATCTGGCAAAAAAAAGGGGATGACATCCCCCCACTAACGCTTAAAACTCTACTTTACTTGACACAAGCCTGTATGGTCTGCGAATACTTTTGTGCAAATCAGAATAACTTGCCCTTTTCAAACATCCTCTTAGAAATTACAGTTAAATTGCGAGATTAGATCCTAATCGTACAACCAAGTTTTATCGGCAAAATCATCATTAGCTTGGTTGGGTTTTTCTTGTAACCTTTCAGGTAATCTGTAGGATTTTTTGGGATTAATGGATAAAGACTTGGAAATTTCATGCACAGGTTTGTTGCTTGATTCCTTTTTTATTTCATTAATTTCTTCTATCATTTTCGAGTTAGATTCTGCTAATTGTAGTGCAGTTTTCTTGGTTTCATAAAGTTCCTTAGTTAAGCTTTCTGCTAAGGATTTCTGTTCAGATAAAGTAGTTTGTAACTCAGAAATTTCTTGCTGGAGGGAAACTACTTGATGCCGTGATTTTTTTAAAGTTTCCTGCAACTCTTTAATAGTGAATTCTAAATTAGCCTGAACTCCGGTTTCTGCTGAGGAAGAAATATTTGTTTCAACTACTTTTTCCGCAGTGACTTCAATCACTGATTCACCTTGATCAGGGGTAAACTTTTGAGCTTCTTCTTGCAATAAGTCAGAAAGATTTTTCTTAGTCATTATTTTCTCCAATTATATTGTTTATGATTTTGTTGTTTAATTCTGATTAAAAAATGATTTTTCACTCATCTTTTGTTCCAATAATTCTAATAAACTATCCACATCTTTACCAACTTGTTCAAAACAAATCTGTGGTGCTGGTTCAGGTGCAAATTGAATTAATTTAATTTCACCTTTACCGATACCAATCATGATAACTTCTATTTCTGGTTTATTATTGTCAATAATGCCGATAATTTCTTGCAGTCGGTTTTCTACGCGGTCATTTAATTGTTGTATTTGAGATTGGGGACAGTAAACAAAATGAGGCTGTGGTTGTAAATCAATGCCAATAGTACCCTGACTATTACCATTTTCTAGCCATAATCCCCAGAATAAAGCGGCTAACTCCTGTTGATTTTCTTTAACAAATCGATCTAAAAGCCGTCGCCACTTGTGATCACCTATGTCTGTTTGGATACTACTAAACATAACAAATATTTGGTAAATGGTAATTTCAGATTTTCTATCTTAACCCTGATTGTACACGCCAGAGACTAGCGTAAACGCCGTCTTTCTCTAATAGTTGTTCGTGGGTTCCTGATTCTATTAGTTGTCCATGTTCCATGACATAAATACAATCAGCGTTGCGGATAGTGGAAAGACGGTGAGCGATCGCTATTGTAGTCCGATTCACTGTAATCCTTTCTAGAGAACGCTGAATAGCGGCTTCTGTTTCATTATCCACTGCGGATGTTGCTTCATCCAAGATCAGAATTGGTGGATTTTTCAACACTGCGCGAGCGATCGCAATCCTTTGTTTCTGTCCACCAGATAACTTTTGCCCTCTTTCTCCCACAATTGTCTCATAAGTTTGGGGCAACCGCATAATAAAATCATCAGCTTCTGCTACTTTTGCCGCCATGATGATATCTTCATCTGAAGCGTCAAATGTCCCATAGGAGATATTTTCAGCCACCGTACCATGAAATAAAAATACATCCTGACTTACCAAACCAATAGAACGGCGTAAATCACGTAAATTTAAACTTTCTAAATTCACACCATCTACAGTTATTTTGCCGTGCTGTACTTCATAAAACCTCAGCAAAAGTTTTACTAAAGTGCTTTTACCAGAACCTGTAGAACCAACAATAGCAATTGTATTTCCTGCTGGTATTTCTAAGGATAGATGTTTAATAATTGGTGGTCTATCTTTATAAGCAAAAGTCACATTTTGAAATTCTACAATTCCCCGCACCAAATCCACAGGTAAATTAATATTTCCTGTATGAATATCAATGGGAGTATCTAATAAATCCATCACCCGATTACTAGAAGCCATCGCCCTTTGATATAAATCAAAAGTATCGCCTAATCTAGTTAAAGGCCAAAGTAAAAGCTGGACTAAAAATACCAGTGAACTATAAGCACCTACAGCTAATCTGCCAGCAACGGCTTCCATGCCTCCGAAAATTAATAATACTGTAAAAGCGGCCAAAATGAGAATGCGAATAATGGGAATATAAGCAGCAGAAAAAGCAATTGCTTTAGTATTACTTTGGCGATAAGCATCACTTTCAGCTTCTACACGCGCTGCTTCATAATCTTCAGAAGTGAAACTTTTAATAGTAGTAATTCCACTCAGATTATTAGACAACCTGCCATTAAGCAAACCTACTTTTTCCCGGACATCAGCATAGCGAGGTGCAAGTAATTTCTGAAAAGCTATAGAACCCACCAGGATCAAAGGCATAGGCAACATTGCCATCCAGGCCACACTAGGAGCTAAAATAAAAAATGTGCTGCCAATAATTACAATAGTTGTAATCACTTGAATGATATCATTTGCGCCCACATCTAAAAAACGCTCTAATTGGTTCACATCATCACTGAGGATAGACATTAAACCACCCGTACTACGTTCTTCAAAATAAGCTAATTCCAAATCCTGTAGATGTTTGTATGCGTCTAGTCTTAAATTATGCTGAACATTCTGCCCCAAATTACGCCACAGTAATTTATAGCGATATTCAAAAAATGATTCTAATATCCAAGTAACAACTGTGAGAAATGATAAAATTACAAATTGCCAAGTAATATCTTTAACACCTAACTGAGCAATGATAGAATCCTGTTGTTTGACAACCACATCCACCGCTATACCAATTAATGCTGGTGGTGCTAGATCAAAAACTTTATTGAGGATAGAAGCCCCAGTGGCCAGCCAAATTTGCTGACTATATTCATGTCCATAGTCAAGCAGACGTTGGAGAGGATGTACAGAATGCCTACGCCTTCTTGATGCCTTGTGAGATTTGATTCCTTTAACCACAGCCGTTTACAGTTGCGTGCAGCCAATATTACCACAAATTAGGTTTATGAGTCCTGATTGCTGATTAAGAGTAGAATTATATGAGTAGCAGTGTATTTTAAACAACCAAGTTGATAATCAGAGATTATCCGGTATTTGAGCCAATTTGTCATTAAAAATCTAAAGACTGGCTAACTATTAGCTCCACTTAACTGAATTTGTGTTATTTTACTCAAGAATCATTATCCAAGGAGATATAATTTTGAAAAATCAGCAATTTGCAAATTTGCAAACTTCAATTATAGGAATAATAGCGGCAATCTTAGTAATTCTGGGATTGAATTCCTTCGTCATTATGACCCCCGGCCAAGCAGGAGTGATTAGTATTCTGGGTAAAGCTAGAGATGGTGCTTTAACAGAAGGTATCCACTTTAAACCCCCATTTGTCTCAGTGATAGATGTGTATGATTTAACGGTACAGAAATTTGAAGTTCCCGCAGAAAGTTCTACCAAAGATTTGCAAAATCTCACTGCTAGATTTGCGATTAACTTTCGCCTTGATCCTACACAAGTAGTTCAAGTCAGAAGAAAACAAGGTACACTAGAAAATATTGTCTCGAAAATCATTGCACCTCAAACTCAAGAAGCATTTAAAATAGCAGCAGCAAAACGCACAGTTGAAGAAGCCATTACTAAAAGAACTGAATTAAAAGAAGATTTTGATACAGCATTAGGTGAACGCTTAGATAAATATGGAATAATCGTATTAGATACGAGCGTAGTTGATCTCACCTTTTCCCCAGAATTTGCGCGAGCAGTTGAAGAAAAACAAATTGCGGAACAGCGAGCGCAAAGAGCCGTCTATATAGCCAGAGAAGCAGAACAAGAAGCTCAAGCTGACATTAACCGCGCTAAAGGTAAAGCCGAAGCCCAAAGACTATTAGCAGAAACTCTCAAAGCTCAAGGAGGACAATTGGTTTTACAAAAAGAGGCAATTGAAGCTTGGAAAACAGGTGGCGCACAAATGCCAAATGTGCTAGTTATGGGTGAAGGTTCTCAAGGTAGCATACCCTTCATTTTCAACCTGGGGAAAATGTCAAACCAATCTTGATACAGCAGGGAACAGGAAGATTGAAAGTCTCTTAACATAAAGCTTTGTTCTTGAATTTTGTGGCTCATTTACCTGAAATCTACTGTATGTGTCAAAAATATGATTAAGGTGAGCAAGTCTCACCTTACAAACACACCGAAAACTGGAGTAATAATAAACAAAATATATGTCAACTTCTAACCAAACCAATCTCACAGTCGCAGAAGCTAAAAAAATCCTCAACAAATTCAACTGCTTAGATATAGCACCTGTTCTTAAGCCATTGGAAAAAGCTTTAACTCGTCAGGCTATAATTTTACTTACTAACCTCTCTGACTACCAAATTTTAGGGATTTGTGCGGAGACAGCCGAAGAGGGAATTTTGGCAATGAAAACCTATTCTCATGCTTTCGGTTATCAAGCACCAGATAATTTACCCCATCCAGAAGGTCCAGTTTACATCAAATTAAACGGCAAAAATGGTCTGTGTTATTTAGATTCATATCCTGGTCATCATCGCGGTGTATTAGTTTCTTGTCAATCCTATCAGGAGGGGGGAGTAAATGAAATGTATGGACATTTACCTATTGATTTATTTGTTGGATGATAAAGAACTGGGGATTGGGGATTGGGGATTGGGGATTGGGGATTGGGGACTGGTGATTGGTGATTGGTGATTGGTGATTGGGGAGAATAACTAATTATCAATTACTAATGACTAATGACTAATGACTAATAACTAATGACTAATAACTAATAACTAATGACCAATGACCAATGACTAATTAGCAAATGAATAATGAATAGAATTTTATGAGTATTATTACATTACAATCAGTTAGCAAAGATTTTGGGATCAAAGAAATATTAAAAGATGCCAATTTTAGCCTTGATGTCACCGATAAAGTTGGTTTAATTGGGACTAATGGTTCTGGCAAATCTACCTTATTAAAAATGATTGCTGGACTAGAATCAATTGACAGTGGTCAAATTTTAACCAATTCTGGTTCTAAAATTATCTACTTACCCCAACAGCCAAATGTAGATGAAAACCGCACAGTTTTAGAACAGATATTTGCTGATAGTGGTGAACATACAAATTTAGTGCGGGAATATGAAGAACTTTCTGATAAATTAGCTCATTATCCAGAAGATAGTCAGCTAATGTCTCGCTTATCTAATGTCATGCAAAAAATGGACGCGACTGGTGCATGGGAACTAGAAACCAACGCTAAAATCATTCTCACTAAATTAGGAATTGCTGACTTTGATGTAAAAGTGGGGACACTATCTGGAGGTTATCGCAAACGGATTGCACTAGCAACGGCTTTGTTAGCAGAACCCGATGTATTGCTAATGGATGAGCCAACAAACCATCTTGATGCTTTATCAGTGGAATGGTTACAAAGTTATTTAAACCGTTTTCGTGGCGCACTGTTTTTAATTACTCACGACCGCTATTTTTTAGATAAAGTTACTAATAGAATTATCGAAATTGATAGAGGTGACATTTTCACCTATACAGGTAATTATTCCTATTATCTAGAAAAGAAAGCCTTAGCAGAAGAATCTGCTGTGAGTAGTCAACGTAAACATCAAGGTGTATTAAGACGAGAATTAGAATGGTTAAAACGCGGACCAAAAGCTAGAAGTACCAAACAAAAAGCGAGAATTGAACGCGCTCATGCACTGCGTGATACTGAATTTAAACAAATTCAGGGTAAAGTTGATATTTCTACAGTTGGCCGACGTATTGGTAAAAAAGTTATTGAACTCAATAACATTACCAAAGCTTACGATGATAGAATTTTAATTAATGATTTCAGCTACGAATTTAGTCCCGAAGACAGAATTGGGATTATTGGTGGTAATGGTGCTGGTAAATCTACTTTAATGAACATTATCACCGGACTGATTCAACCAGATTCCGGGACTGTAGAAATTGGTAGCACAATTCATATTGCTTATTTTGACCAACATTCTGAAGAATTGCTCACCGCAGTAAATGAAGACCAGCGCGTGATTGATTACATTAAAGAAGAAGGGGAATTTATTAAAATCACTGACGGGACTAAAATTACTGCTTCTCAAATGTTAGAGCGGTTTTTATTTCCGGGAAATCAGCAATATGCACCCATTCATAAACTTTCTGGAGGAGAAAAACGGCGTTTATTTCTGTTACGCTTACTGATTAGTGCGCCTAATGTCTTGATTTTAGATGAACCGACTAACGATTTAGATGTGCAGACATTAGCAGTTTTAGAAGATTATTTAGAAGATTTTTCTGGTTCTGTTATTGTAGTTTCCCATGATAGATATTTTTTAGATAGAACTGTAGATACTATTTTTGCTTTAGAAGAAGGTGGAAATTTACGGCAATATCCTGGTAATTATTCAGTTTATTTAGATTACAAAAAAGCCGAAGAAGCAGCAGCACAACAAGAAGCAGCTAATACTCAAGAAAAGCCAAAAAATACCACTGAGGAAAAATTATCATCTCCAGAAACGGAAACTAAAAAACGTCGTCGCTTATCTAATTGGGAAAAACGAGAATTTGAACAGTTAGAAGGTAAAATTGCTCAATTAGAGGATGAGAAATCAACAACAGAAAAAGCTTTAGTTGGCGTTGCAGCGGGAAATTATACTCAAGTTCAAAAGCTTTATGAACAGGTAGAAACACTAAAACAAGCGATTGATGTAGCGACAGAACGCTGGTTGGAATTAGCGGAAATGGAATCTTAAATAATGATAGCGTAGGTCTCCAATTTTTTTTAATAAGTTGGAGACCTAATTTATAGGTACTAAGCTGTTGGGAAATCTTCTCCTGGCCAAGCTTTATCTATGCTAATTACCCAAGGGATACCATTATTAACTGGTGAACTGATACTAATTTTAGCTTTGTTAGCAAAACGCTTTAACTTATCCGCTAAATAGGGAACAGTAGTCATGATATTTTGGTAACTTTCTATATCATGACAAACCATGATG
>NZ_JAYGHA010000006.1:0-153482 GCF_034931405.1 Anabaena sp. UHCC 0451
CATCAAGTAGCAATCTTTTAAAACCAATACCATTAGGTAAATTATGATCTAGTAAAAATAGTTGGTAAGCTAATTCTTCCTCAATGTGCATTTTGAGGTATTCTAATTTGGGTATTTTTCCTAGTCGTAATCCTGCATATTCCAAATAACTAGAAAATTCCCATTCTCCTGGTTTGTCTACTATTCCTGCTTTGACTGGATTGAGGTGAATATAGCGAGAAAGATGAAAAAGATATTCAGTTTGTGAAACAGGAATACTTTGAAATCTTCCCTGAAATAATACTCCAGAACGATTAAACCTTTTATTAATTGCCTTTGTGTAAGCAAGTGAGAGAGATTTCATAGCATCAGAAAGACTTTCATCTCTCAGATATACCAACAAATGATAATGATTAGGCATTAAACAATAAGCAATAATATCTACTGCATTATTTGTAAGATGTTCTTTGAGTAATCGGAGAAAATAAATATAATTTTCGCGTTCAAAGAAAATATTCTGACGATTATTCCCACGATTATAGATATGATAGAAGTTACCACTTTCTAAGGGTGTTGTTCTTCGAGGCATAAATAAAAATGTGACTTATTAAGAATATTATACTTCTTTAATATCTAAATACAAGATCCCCGACTTTTTTGTGGAATTATCTGTTTTTTAGAAAATAAATTGATCTAAGAAGTCGGGGATCTATAATGGAGACGATGATTCAGATCCCCGACTTCTCTGTGGAATTGTCTGTTTAATAAGAAAATTGATCTAAGAAGTCGGGGATCTAGAGGGGGACTATCTATAAATATTGACCATATCCTCACCAATTTGCTTAATTTTATCAACTAATGATTGTGGTTTTACTACTTTTACACCTGCTTTAAAACCGAGAATCCAGCGTAATAATTCTATGTCATCTAAACACCATTGAGGGAGGATAACTTGAAAGCGATTAGGAAAATTATGATCTCCAGTTGCTGGGAGAGAAAAAATAGCTTTTGGTAAATTTAATTTATTTCCGGTAACTGGTAAAGACATTTTCATTTGTTGTGATGGAAAGCGTTTAGTTCCTTCAGCTACAAACCGAAACATTCCATCACTAAACCAAAGTTCTACAGTAACGCAGACCTGAGAACGTGCTTTTTTATTTCCAGCCAGAAATTGTTTTTGGTCCTGGGAATTATATCCTAAAAAAATTCCTCCACTAGCTTCAGATAGTTTTTTGAGTGATTTTAATGCTGCTTCCTGTTCTAGTTGAGAACGGGTTTTTGTTTGGGGTTTACCAATAAATAATCTATCTAATCTTTCAAATCTCAGTAAACCGTCATCTTTACCTTCAACAAGTTCATAACCCAAATACCAAGCATAGTTAGAAAAAACTATTTGGAGGGGAAAAACTAAGAAAAAACTTTCTTCATCTAAGATAAATTTACCACCACCGGGAAAACGGTTTAATTCTAAAAGTTGTCCGTTGATTATTGCTTCTTCAACTTGTTGTAAATTTCTTGCTAAAGACTCCGCTGGTAAATACTCTGGGTCAATCATACTACGATTTGCGATCGCTCTCACCGGATAAACTTCACTCACACCCAATTTACTTTTTTCCATGCGAGTAGCGAACTTTTCATAAATCTCTAAAGCTATGGGGTCATTAAGACTTTGTGCTTGAGACTGAAGCACTTGAAAGACTTGAGTTAATTCTAATGTTGATAAAATCGCAGTTCCCGCAAAATAACCATCGCGCATAGAAAAATCAGGTAAAATTTTATAGGGTTTGAGAATTTTTTCGATATCTTTACGAACAGAATTTAAAACAGTCTTGAATATATTACTATTATTGACATCAATTATTCCCTGTTCTTGCATAACAGAAACCAAAGTTTTTAAACTTCCTTTTCCAGTGTTGACTAAAAAAGGATGATGTAAAATTAATCTGATTGTGTGTATTAATCGCTGAAATGCTGGTAAATCTGAATAAGGATGAGTTACTAAATTACTGGAAGAATTACCAACATAATCACCAGGATAAATAGGAGTATGGGGTGGTGAAGAAATGGTATTAACGCCAATGATAGCGTTTTTTTGTAACCATAGTAAATCATTAGCGATCGCTTTTTCATCTGCATAGATTTGACCATGCAATTGCATCATAAAACCAGTAATTTCTGATAAAGCAGTTGGAAAATCAGGAACATTACCGAAAATATTTACTATTAAATTAGGTTGAGTTTCTGTTAAGTTCCCAATTCCTGGATAGTTGATTATCAAAGAAATGAGATATATTAAACGTTCAAAATCCAGCAATTTACTATAAGCATGAAAAGTCATTTGACTATTGCGATTACTGCGATTGATAAGAGTTTTATCAAGCTGTTGAACGTGAGTAGAAATTTGTTGAAAATCAAACTTTGCAGCAGTAACATCAACTTCTTTAATAATTGCAAATCCTTCCGCTGCAATGGGGGGAAAATCTTGTAGAGATTCGGACATTTTATCAATTATCACATCTGGAACTTGACGACTGCGTTGTTGATTCCAGTGCTTACAGATTTCAATAGGTGTTTGTAAATACCACCCCATCCACAATACAGGGGTACTCACAGCTAAATTCAGCTTTTGTAATAAATCCAGTCTCCATACACGCTTGGCATTAGTAGCATCATAAATCACGCTAACACCTTCAGTAATAGCTGTCACAACCGCAGAGATGACTTTCGCTTCTATTTCTATCCATTCACCTTGAATAGTCGCATCACTATATAATTGTCCACGAATAGCATCTGTAGAGATAACGCGATAATTGCCTAATTTAGCCAGATTAGCAGCAAAAGTTGATTTTCCGCTACCAGGGACACCGATGAGGAAATGACAGATGGGAGGGTTGGACATTTTTTTTCATACTCATGATTTGTCTTGCATTTTCTCCCGTTCACTAGGGTGAAAGTCTAGTGTTTTCAAGCGAATCACGAATTTTTTCACCTCATTTACCCAGTAAATTTCGTCGTTCGCATGAGTAGCAGTTTACAACCAGTTTTTTACCGCTAAGATAAAAACACAACATAAATCTTTCAAACTTCACAGATTGCAAAATACAGCCAAATTTGTTGATATATCCTTTGATATGTAAACAAAACCTGATGTTTAGTAAACAAAACTTAGTCATTTATGACAAAACCTGTTGCTTTTAATCAATAAATATTACAAAGTATCTTTTTTGAGGACAGTATAACTGATAACGTGTATGTTGAAAATTAAGCATAACAAGGAGATACATAGTTAGTGAATAAATATACTGCTATCACCTTTGCTCCCGTTCAAGGGTTTATTGAAAAGTCGCGTAAACTTCGAGACTTGTATGGTGGTTCTTTAATTCTTTCTTATTTGAGTCAACAAATAGTTAGTTATGTAAAAAGTCCAGATAATGATTTAGTGTTAATTTCTCCTGCGCTTCCTAGTGTACAAAAAGGAATGCCTAACCGTATTTTAATTAAAGGAGAAATGAGTAAAGAAGAAGCTGAAAAAATCATTCTTTCTGCATGGAAAGAAATGTTAAGAGTTTGTCGAGAATGGATAGAAACAGAATTACCTCCACCTGAATTTAAATATGAATGGGAAAGAGAATGGAGTTTATGGGGTTGTCACACTTGGGAGATATTTCAAGGATGTGGTTGCTGTATTGAAGCAGCGATGAATGATTTAGAAACTAAGAAATTATCCCGTGATTGGACTGCTGTAAATTGGATTGGTGAAAGTTCCAGTTTAACGGGTACTGATGGTATTGCTTTTCCTGGTTTGGGTTCTGATTATCGTAATCCTAAAACGTTAGATTATAAATATGATGACGATCAAATCAAGGAGTTTTATACAAGATTAGCGCGAAAATTAGATAATTGTCCAGATGACAAAGAACCAGAAGGTAAATTTATTGCACCTAATGAAAAGCTGAGTATTCCTGAGTTAGTAAAAAGGTTAGTTACTTTACCTGAAATAGCAGATTTAATTAGTAGAGAAAAACCAAAGGATAAACGATTAGCAAAACTCAAAGGATTTAAAGAAATTGACCGTAAACCAACTGATACAACACCTGGACAATGGACAGGGTGGTTTATGGGGGATGGTGACAAGGTTGGAGAGCATTTAAAGAAGTTAGCACTTGAAAATAATGATGGTCAATCAATTACAGAATTTAGTAATGCAATACGTGGTTGGGGTCAAAATTTTGAAAAAGAGTTTCCTAAAGAATTAGGTAATATAGCTAATTCTATCAGCATACAAGATTCATCACAAGATCGTTTATTTCCTAAAAAGTTAGGAAGAATAGTTTATGCAGGAGGTGATGACTTTCTTGGAATAATTTATAATCCCATTTTTCAGAAAAAATCTCACAAACAGATATCAGGTTTTGTTGCTTATAAATGGCTACTCACATTAAATGATAAATGGAAGGAACACGGAGAAAAAATTAATGTTAGTGTGGGTTTTGTTTGGGTTGCGGGTAGTGTACCCCAGCGAGATGTTTTACAACATTGTCGTGAAGCGGAAAAGGTAGCGAAATCTTTAGATAGAAATAGAGTTACTATTCGGGTGGTTTTTAATAGTGGTCAATATGTCCAGTGGACTTGTCCTTGGGACAATTTGGGGATTTTGATGAAGTATCGAGATAGGGATAAACAATCAAATTGGAGTCACATTTATCAAGACTTAGCACATTTAGAATCTCGTCGAGTATTTGATATTGAAAATGCCAATGAAGCACCTATCGTCAAAAAAACAGCTTTGGAATTTTTTGATCTTTACTTTCCCGGTGAAGGTCAGAAGTTAATCACTGATGTAAAGTATGGAAAAAATATAAATGATAAAAAGAATGAACTAGCAAAAAAATTAGTTGGCTTTAGTGATGATAGCGATGAAATTGATCGTTCAAAAGCTATCGTTGGGTGGATTACAGACTTAGTAAAAGTGGGTTGGCATTTATGTTAAAATACCTAATTAGTATTAATCCTTTGGGTTTTATGTATGGTAGTGCTGGGGCATTTTTATCACCAGAAAATTTAGTAGGTCGTTCTGGTGCTAAATTTCCCCCTGATGCTGCGACACTAGCAGGTTTAATGTTTAGCATTAACAAGGTTAACAAAGAATATTCTCAAGAAAAATTGAGAGATAATCTTTATATTGCAGGTCCATTTTGGGCAAACTCAACTAATAAAAGTACAAAACAAAACTTTTTTGTTCCCATTCCTTGGCATAAAATCATAGCTAAAAAAGGTTTCGGAGAATGGAAAATAGAAAAGGATGAATGGAAGTTAGAAAAGAATATAGATAAACCTGAACCGGATTATCGTTGGCAAACTATAGAATCTTGGAAAACCACTCCAAAAGGACTAATAAAAACTGATAAAGTTGCTGATAATCCTTGGAAATTTGTTTCTTTTCTTCATCCAAAAATACAAAATTCAGAACGTTGTGTAGAAAAATCCAATGGACTCTTTTTAGAGAACTCTGTACAAATTCCTGATGATGTTTGTTTAGTCTATTTATCCACCTATCCTATTGAGAATGGTTGGTATAAATTTGGAGGAGAAAATCACATTGTAGAAATATCTTGTGATCAACTTAATCCAAAAACTATCAACCTTTTAAATCAAAAAATCGGTAAAAGTTTCGCATTAATTACACCAGGAGTTTGGGGTTCTAATCGTATATCTCACCGTCAACCGCAAGATAATAGTTTTCCTGAAACTATGCAGATGTTAACTGATAAACCAGTTCCCTATCGTTACCGTTCCCAAGGAACATTAGGAAGAGGACGTTATGCAGTTCCTGCGGGTAGTGTTTACGTTCTCAAAGAACCCATTAATAAACCTTGGTGGGAATGGGACGAAAAATGGTTTCCCCAAGAAGGTTACAGTCTCAAAAAAGTCGGTTGTGGTTTGTGTTTACCAGTAGAAATTCAAGGAGTTAACTAAAATGTACAAAAAAGCTTATGGAATTATTGAAACCTTAGCACCTCTTCATGTTGGTGCAACCGCAGGAGAAGAAAGCGGTAATTTAAACCTGATTTTCCGTGACCAATTTACCCAAACTGGGATTATTCCTGGTAGTTCTATTCGTGGTCGTTTGCGTTCAGAAATGTATAATTCTCAAGGAAAAGAAGAGGCTGATAAATGGTATGGCAATGAAGGAGAAAGTGGTACGACAAATAGTACAACAGAATCTATCGTTAAATTTGAATATGCTTCTATTATTTGGATTCCTGTTTTTTGTCCTGGTCAACCTATAGTATGGGTAACTTGTCCCCGCTTATTAAAACGTTATCAAAGAATAGCTGGTGATAAGGTTCAAGTGCGAGTAGAAGGTAATACTAAACTTCTCAAAGAAATCTCCATTCCTGATATTTATACAGGTTCAACTAATCTTGTAGCTAAACAAGCAACAGGAGGCAAAAAAACCATCTTCTTTAATTTAGGTTTCTTAGAAATTAACAAAACCAAAGACTTATCACCTTGGTTTCCTAACCTCAAAGAACAACCAGCAGTCATAGTTGCTGATGGTGATATTGGCATGATTCATGATATGGCATTATATCGCCAAAGTCGTGTGCGATTAAAACCAGATCAGAAAGTAGTTGATGGTGGTGGATTTTTCAACACTGAAGCATTACCAGAAGGAACTATTTTAGTATTTCCTGTGGCTATTAGAGATGATAAATCTGGTAAAAAATGGCAACCATTTAACGGTAGTTCAACTATAGATATTTATTTAGGTGGGTTAGAATCTATCGGTTTAGGTCATTGTGAATTAACCTTCAAAGGAGTGTAAATATATGACTTGGAAATCTTACAAATTAGACCAACAAGCACAAAAGTTAGTCCTCACATATCGGGATAAAAAAGGTGTAATTGGTCAATCTCATAAAATGCGAAGTACAGTAGCTTATGGTTTAGAACGTTTTTGGGGTGAACATTTACGACTGTTAGGTAAAAATAATGATGAAGAACGGGAAAAAGGTAAATATTGGCGTGAAACTTGGACAACTTTTGTAAAAATCATGAAAGATGCAGGAATTAAATTACCTGATGATCAAGTTGATGGCAATAATACCCCACAAGTACAAGATTATGCAGCGAGATTATGGGCTTTAGATATTGAAGATCAACGCATTTGTTTAGCGGTTTTGACTCAATTTTGCGATAGTTTAGTTTGGTGGACTCAACGTTATAAAAAAGCAGGTGATAGCGATGGCGAACAGTAATGAAGTTCCCTTAATGTTTCAAGCACCAGTTACAGGTAGAGGACAAATTCAATATATTCAAAAACCAGAACAGTCGGAAAGATGGGTTGATGAATGGGTAGAAGCTGCGGCTACAAAATCTCCTGAATTTGGTCATAATGTCAAAACTAAAGAATATCAAATTTCTTGGCGTTTGCTTTCTAATAGTGGACAAGATGACGATATTATCAGACCTGTCATAGCTGCTAATGGGTTTCCCTATTATCCTGGTGCAAGTATGAAAGGTGCATTTTTAAGAAGTTGCACCTCTGAACAAAAAATCAAATATTGTGGTTTTCAAAATAATAATGAAACTAAACCGGGAATACTGCGTTTTCATGGTGCATATCCTCAAGATGATACTTGGTGTGAACAACCATTAATTGATGTAGTTCACCCTCAAGAAAATTGGCAAGTTAAAAATAGTAATTCTCATTCTGCTTTCTTGCAAATTTCCCTCTATGAACCAACTTTAGTTTTTGGTATTTCTAGCACTGTTAAATTAGATGATAGTGAATGGGAAACTATTTGGAGTATTTGGGATAAAGCCATAGAAAGGGGTATTGGTTCTAGGGTAAGTGCGGGTTATGGTCAACCTGTTAACCACCCAGAAACTAAACTCATTACTGTGAATTTAAAAGGACAAGGTTTAGCATCACAATTAGTAGATAAAAGTGGTGAATTTCGTCCAAATATGTTTAAGGCTGCTTTACGTGGTCATACATTGCGGTTATTTAGTGCGGTGACTGATGAGAATACAGCAGAAGAATCAACTAAGGAACTTTGGGGAGGTTTTGCAGGTGCTAAAGGTGCAATAGTGGGAGATTTAGGTATTACTTTTCATGCTGAAAAGTTAGTTATGGATGAGTTTAAATATAACAAAAATAAAATGCCCATCTATGACTTAAAAAAAGGTAATTTAACTATTCTCTGTATGAAAAATCGTTCAGAGGAATATAGAAAGCAATTGAGAATTTTAGCTAAAGCAATTTTGCGATTTTCTTTGTTAATAGGTGGTTTTGGTAAATCATCCCGTAGAATTGATCATAGAATATTTTTCCCTGAGTATTTCGACTATGAAGATAAACCTATGATTGGTTGTCAGTGGGGATTTACTAAAGAATCAGAACAATATTATTTTCCTGTCAATAATATTAAACACATCAAAAATATTATTGATGGTGTTTATAAAGCTGTAAATAATTGGTTGGTTTTTAAAGGTAAATCCCAGAACTATCAAAAAAATTCTTGGCGGGAATCTTTTCATCCTGAAAATGTCCAGGTATGGGGGCGTTTTGCAGTGGATAAAGATGATAGTTTAGCGGTGCGCTGGTTTCATGGAAATTATAAAGGCAGTCAATCAATTAAAGGTTCTAAATTAACGGGTAAAATGGGTCATATTGGCAGAATTTATCACCGGATGTATCCCAGATTGATCAAAACAACAGATGATCAATTACGTCCTAAAGGATATGTAGAATTATTAACCATCTTTCCCGATAAAAGAGATGAAACCACAAAAGAGTTTTTAACCTTTTTACCAACAAGTGGGTTTGAAAAATTGTGGGGTGTTTAAGGAATAAAGTCCCCGACTTCTATGATTAATTGTCGGTTGATTAAGAAGATTAAAAAAGAAGTCGGGGATCTGAAAGTTTGAGTAAATAAATTTTAAGGAGTTGAAAAAATGAGTATTTGGATTGTGACTACTGGTAATAGTGATGTTATTCTTAAACATGATAGAAGTTGGGGAGATTTACACTATGAAGCAATTGATAAATTAGAACATTCTAATTTTGGATCTGTTCATCAAATTGATGTTTATGATCAAGATGCGGGATATAAAGCACCAGCGCGAGTATTAGGGATAGTATATCAAAATCAATTAGATGATTATTTTGATGATTTATTATTCCCCTTGCTTGATGGTTTTACAGAGTATTTAAAATCTAAAAATGACCATGAAAATCTGAGTGTAGATAAGGTTATTTTGATTTTAACTAATCAAGAAAATGTTTTTGATTCGGAAATTGAAGATCCTAAATGTCCTTATTGGCAAGATACCTGCACATTAAAACCAATTTTTGAGAGGTATTTTGAGAAAAATTTTCCTAATTTCAAAGGAGAAATTGAATATTTAGAATTAAAACCTAATGCTTCTGATGAAGGTTTAGATAACTGGGATAAATGTTTAATATTAGTCAATAGTTTATTTCAGCAAAATATCACAAATATCAATAATAATAAAGGAAAGAAAAAAGACGATAAACAGAATAAGATTTTTGTTAGTCATCAAGCAGGTACTCCAGCTATTTCTTCAGCAGTTCAGTTTGCTAGTTTAGCTAAGTTTGAAAAGCAAGTAGAATTTTTAGTTAGTAATGAATATCAAACAGAAAAAGTTACTAATATTTCTAGCTCAAATTATCTCAAAGGGATTAAACTGCAAGAAGCAAAAGAACTATTGGGTAGATATGATTACTCTGGTGTTGATAAAATATTAGCTGAACTGTGGAAGCAGCAATCTTTAAATGCAGAAGAACAGAAAATAAAAGAACTATTAGCAATGGCTATTCAATGGAATAGTGCTAATTTTGATGATTTTGCAAAAGCTATTAGTTTTATCAATGATGATGCTAAAAAACGTACTCAAGAATGGTGGTGGACTGGTTATGAAGCTGCTTATTTAGCAGTTATAAGAGTCATACAAGGTAACTATGTGGAAGCATTGTTTCATAGTTTCCGTGCTGTTGAAGGTTTATTAAGATATCTGGATAAAAATAAATATGAACACAAAGGTATTCATGATTTAGTAGAAATAGTTTTACCTAATTGGAAATTAAGTGATGATATAAAAATGTTTAAAGATTACACATCCAAGCAAAGGAATAACTTATTTCATAACTTGCTAGGATTACAACAAGAGGAAGTATTTAAAGTATGGAATACTAAAGATTATAGTAAATGGCAAGAAAGAGTTTTAGGTTGTATTAATTTCATCTCTAGGCAAAACTTTACTAAGTTAAAAGATGCCAGTCTCATGTCATCTGTACATGAAGAACTAAAAACAGCAATTAATAATTATGAATTGCAAACCTAGCATTAATTAACAATTTACTCATAATCTCTTTATCCCATGATAATACGATCGCCAGATTTTCGACTGCAATTAATAAATCAACTAATCAAGATCAACACTCAAATAATCAACCTGAACACTCAACTGATCAAACTAAACACCCAAATAATCAACTTGAACCGTCAATTAATGAAGCTCATAAAGCTGATGTAGAAAACGAATTGAGATCCCCGACTTCTTTCGATAATCTAGCTATTAAACAGATAATTAAACTATAGAAGTCGGGGATCTTTAACCTTTCAAAAGTCGGGGATATTTAAACAGAATCTTCACACTTTGCCACTTCTAACATAGTCTGTAAAACAGAATCAGGATTCAAACTAATACTATCAATTCCCTCCTCTACCAAAAACTGCACAAATTCCGGGTAATCACTAGGTGCTTGTCCACAAATGCCGATTTTACGATTGTGTTTTTTCGCTCCCGCTATCGCCATTTTCACCATTTGCTTCACCCCTTCACTGCGTTCATCAAACAAATGCGCTACCAAAGCCGAATCTCTATCTATCCCCAAAGTTAGCTGAGTTAAATCATTAGAACCGATAGAAAAACCATCAAATATCTGAGCAAATTCTTCAGCTAAAATCACATTACTCGGTAACTCACACATCACATAAACTTGCAAATTATTCACACCTTGGTGTAAACCATTTTTTGCCATTTCTGCTAATACCAACCTTCCCTCATTAGGAGTACGACAAAAAGGAATCATGGGAATAAGATTAACCAAACCCATCTCCTCCCGTACCCGCTTCATCGCATAACATTCTAAAGCAAAAGCAGCTTGATAACCTGGATCATAATAACGCGCTGCACCTCGCCAACCCAACATCGGGTTTTCTTCCTCCGGTTCAAACTGTTTCCCACCTAATAAATTAGCGTATTCATTACTTTTAAAATCCGACATTCGCACAATTACAGGTTTGGGATAAAATGCAGCAGCTATTCTGCCAATACCTTGGGCTAATTTATCAACAAAATATTCAGATTTATCCTCATAAAGTGCGGTGATTTCACTAATTTTGTTTTTGACAAACTTATCTTCTAACAAATTATAATTAATCAACGCCATCGGATGAATTTGAATTTGATTAGCAATGATAAATTCCGTTCTCGCTAAACCCACACCATCATTAGGAATAGCAGATAAACTCAAAGCTTCTTGAGGATTACCCACATTCATTAAAATTTTAGTCCGAGTCCGGGGTAAATTATCTAAAGGAACTTCCTGTAATTCAAAAGGTAATAAACCTGAATAAACTTTACCTTCTTCCCCTTCCGCACAAGAAACAGTTACGAGTTGACCTGGTTGTAAAATATCAGTCGCATTACCACAACCAACAATGGCAGGTACACCCAATTCTCTAGCAATAATTGCCGCGTGACAAGTCCTACCTCCAGAGTTGGTAACAATTGCACTAGCACGTTTCATAATTGGTTCCCAATCAGGATCAGTTCTGTCTGTAACTAACACTTCTCCCGGTTGAAATTGGTCAATTTTACTAGCATCTAAAATCAGATGTACTTCACCTTGACTAATGGCTGAACCTACCGCCCGACCTATAACTAGCGGTTGTTCTGTCTGCTTTCCATCTCCACCAATTAGCCGATAATTCCGCAGGACATTACCTTGTTTTTGTGATTGGACTGTTTCTGGTCTAGCTTGGACGATAAACAATTGATTGGTAATGCCATCTTTTGCCCATTCGATATCCATTGGGCTGTAATTATTGTGAACTTGAGAATAGTGTGATTCTATTAAACAAGCCCATTTTGCTAATTGAATAATCTCATCATCGGTAATTGCAAATTTACCTTGTTCACCTTGAGTAACTGAAATATTTTTTGTGAATCGAGAACCGTCATCATAAACCATTTTCAGTTTTTTACTACCCAATCTTTTATCAATAATTGGGCGAAAACCTGTTTCTAAAGTTGGTTTAAATACATAATATTCGTCTGGGTTAACTGTTCCTTGAACGACGTTTTCCCCTAAACCATAAGCAGCGGTAATTAAGGCTGCATCTTTAAATCCGGTTTCTGTGTCAATGGAAAACATCACACCAGATGATGCTAAATCAGAACGCACCATTTTCTGCACACCAACAGCTAAAGCCACACTAAAATGATCAAATCCTTTAGTGTGACGATAGGAAATTGCGCGGTCTGTAAATAGGGAAGCAAAGCATTTATGACAAGCTGCTAAAACACTTTCTACACCCACAATATTCAGATAACTTTCCTGTTGTCCCGCAAAACTCGCATCGGGTAAATCTTCAGCAGTCGCGCTAGAACGCACCGCAACATCGGTATCTGCATTGTATTTTTGACAAAGAGTTTGGTATGCTGAGGCGATCGCATCTCGCAGATTTTTGGGAAATGGTGTGTGCATTAACAGCGAACGGGCTTTTTTTCCCCGCACTTGCAGATTTTTCATATCATCCACATCTAAATCTGCAAACAGTTCTCGCAGTTTGCTTTCTAACCCAGCAGATTCTAGGAAATGACGATAAGCATAGGCCGTGGTAGCAAACCCTGTAGGAACATTTACACCTTTGGGTGTTAACTGCTGAATCATTTCCCCCAGGGAAGCATTCTTCCCCCCAACAAAGGGAATATCCGCAATCCCAACTTCATCAAACCAGAGGAGGAGTGAGCTATCTTTATCAGATTGAGATACAGTGTTTCTAGATACTGCAACCATCAGTATTACCTCTTATGTAGATGCTCTAGCTTTCAGTTTATAACCGCTAAGAAATTTTGCCTATATTCAATTGTAGAGTTGTTATTTTAAGTTATGGCACTAAAGATAATAGTCTAGTCAAGAAAAATTAACAATTATTCGAGATAATGATTGTACGTAAAATAAAACCTCAAATACACCATGTCACAATTAGAACGATTCCTGAAAATGGCAGAAGATGAATTAACTGAATACAGCACGGATGCCCGAAAAATGGAAAAACTCCGCCGCAAGATAGGTTTATCCCTATCATTAGTAGAACAGAAACAAATTAAACAAGAATTATTAAATACAATGTCAGCTAGTAAAATTGCGGCAATAGTCGAAGAACAAAGACAAGCCGCAGCTTTACCATTTTGGGGTATTGCTGGTTTGGGTTTGTTGTTTGGAATTTCTCTCAATCAACCAATATGTTTATTAGCAGCCATCCTGGGGACTGTAGCAGCTTTCAGAATTCAAAAATGGGGTTGGCAATTACAAGCAAATCGCCTCTTGTTACGCACCCTAGAAGATATAGAAGCGCGTATTGCTCAACCGCATCAATAATTTTCTTTCAGCCTATCTTATTATTTTGTGATAGTTCTTCCTTGTCGGAGTCTAGTCTATCAGGTTTGAAGATAAAAGTCAATAGGTTAATCTCTTACTATGCGAAATTCTTTTTGTGAAAATTTCTCTTACCTATTTGTAGGATGATAAAAGAGAATTTAGTATTCAGGTATTCAGGCATCTGTGCGATGCTGTTGCATTTTCAGGATAGGAAAATAGAGTGACAATACAAGAACATAAAATCACAGTAAATTCATTAGAATGGTTTTATCGGGAAGCAGAACCCATTGGTAGAAGTGACTTATTGCCAGTGGTATTGCTACACGGTATAGTTGCCCAAAGTTATAGTTGGAGAAACATTATACCAGCATTAGCAGCACAAGGAACGAGAGCGATCGCACCAGATTGGATTGGTTATGGTTTTTCTAGTAAACCAGAAAAAAGCGATTTTGCCTACACTCCCGACGCATTTATCAAAGCTTTAGATGAATTTATTCAAGCCATAGAAATAGAAAGGTTTTCCTTAGTTGTACAAGGATATTTAGGTTCAGTTGGCTTACAATATGCCTTACGTCATCCTGAAAAAATAGCTAACATCGCAATTTTAAATACTCCCATTTCCACATCTGCCAAATTACCTTGGAAAATTCAACAAATGGGTTTACCATTAGCAGGTGAAGTCATGACTCAAGACCCCCTTTTAGTTGATAGAACTTTAGAAGCTGGTAGTCGTTATCGCGTCGAAGATAAAGATTTAGATATTTATCGCAAACCTTACTTAAAAAGTTCTTCCTCTGGACGTGGACTGCTTTCAACAATTAGGAATTTACAACTTGACAAAGCCATGACAGAAATAGAAACGGGATTTAAACAATGGCAGAAACCAATTTTATTACAATGGGGAATGATGGACCCTTGGTTATTTGTAGACATAGCCGAAAGTTTTGTGAAATCTGTACCTGATGCGGAAATAATCAAACTTAATAATGTGGGACATTATGCCCAAGAACATTATCATGAGGTAATTTTACAAGACCTTTTACCCTTCCTGCGTCGTTCTGAATCTAATTAGGTTTAAAGAAGATAAGATCCCCGACTTCTTTTATTTATTGTGTCCATAAATGATAAATTGATCTTAGAAGTCGGGGATCTGGATATAAACGATGAGTATACAAACGTTAAATTATTGTTACGATAATTCACAGTTTTTAACCTAATCTGTATCCTTGTCAACAATTACCGTAACCTGAATAATGAGAGTAAATGCAATCATCTGTAAATTGATTAAGGTAGGTTAGGATTCATGGCTTATTCGTGGTTTAAAGCATTTCATATTATTGGCTTTGTGGTGTGGTTTGCAGGGTTATTCTACCTTGTGCGTCTGTTTATCTACCACGTGGAAGCAAACCAAGAAGCAGAACCCGCAAAAACGATACTAAAAAATCAGTATCAGATTATGGAAAAGCGCCTTTACCATATTATCACCATCCCAGGAATGATAGTAACGGTAGCAATGGCCATTGGTATTCTTTCCACTAACCCAGACTTGTTAAAAGAAACCTGGTTACATTTTAAATTAGGATTTGTGGGTATTTTACTCATCTATCATCATTATTGTGGTAGGTTGATGAAACAGTTAGCCGCAGATGAATGTAAGTGGAGTGGACAACATTTACGAGCTTTAAATGAAGCACCAACATTGTTGTTAGTTGTAATTGTGATGTTGGCTATCTTCAAAAATAATCTACCTACAGATATCACTGCTTGGTTGATTTTTGGTTTAGTGATTTTCATGGCTGTGAGTATTCAAATGTATGCCAAAATCCGCAGACGTAATCAAGAGAAGATGATGGCAGAAATGAATCAAGCTAATCAAGTTCCCCAAGCACAAAGTTAGGTTTTTGAGGTGGGCATTACCCACCTATATCCTGTCAATGCAAAAACCACAAGTTGGTAAATAGAAACGCTAAGGGATATCAAAAATACCATCAATCTCTTCGCTAAGGTGCGAAAATTAGGATGTATGCCTAAAACTCGAAAACTTCTCTCTATTGGTCACTCCTATGTAGTCAGTCTCAACCGCCGACTAGTCAATGAAATAGCCCGTTTAGGAAAGGAAGAATGGGAAGTAACAACAGTTGTTCCTGCATTTATGCACGGAGATTTACGACCGATATCTCTAGAAACAGACCCTGATGAAATCTGTCATCTTCAAGCAATACCTGTGTATAACAGCAAAATTCCCCACATCATGACTTATGGTTGGCGACTGCGGGAAATTATGCAACAAAATTGGGATTTAGTCCATTGCTGGGAAGAACCATACATATTTGTCGGTGGACAAATTGCTTGGTGGAAAACAGAAAAAACTCCATTGGTTTATTCTACATTTCAAAATAAATCTAAAGAATATCCACCCCCATTCAAGTGGATTGAAAAATATGCGATGAGCCGTGCTACAGGATGGATTGCCTTTGGACAAACTGTTAATGAAGCTTTAAAATCTCGTCCAGGTTATTCACTTCCCATGCGAGTGATTCCTCCTGGTGTGGATATCAATCATTTCCATGCTTCTAATGATGCCAAACATCAAATTCGTCGTCTGCTGGAATGGGAAGAACAGGGAACGCCTGTTATCGGTTATTTAGGGCGTTTTGTTCCCGAAAAAGGATTAGATTTACTCATGGGAGTTTTAGATAGTTTAGCAACTCCTTGGCGAGCTTTATTTGTTGGTAGTGGAGTGATGGAATCATCATTAAGAAATTGGGCAAAACGTTATCCTGAACAAGTAAGAATTTGCACAGATGTTAAACATAATCAAGTTCCCCAATATCTTAATGCTATGGATATTCTTGTTGCTCCCAGTCAAACTGTATCTAACTGGCAAGAACAATTTGGTAGAATGCTAATTGAAGCTTTTGCTTGTGGTATTCCAGTAATTGGTAGTGACAGCGGTGAAATTCCTTATGTTATTAAAGATGCAGGTTTGGTAGTTGGGGAAAAAGATCAAATGGGTTGGATTCAAGCTATTTCTGACTTGTTAAATAGTCCATCTCAGCGTCAAGAATTAGGACAGAAAGGTTTAGAGAGAGCGCACAAAGTTTACATTTGGCCTTCTGTTGCTAACCAACATTTGCAGTTTTTTAATGAATTGTCAGATAGTAGATAAATTGAGCAGTAGTTTTTGCTAAATAGCCGCAGTTTTTATACTATTAAAAGAAAATAAAATTAACAATATGGCTCAAATGCGTCTCGCTATTATCTGCGATTACTTAGAAGAAAATTGGCACAGCATGGATTTATGCGCTCAGATGCTAATTAAGCACCTACAATCTGAACAAACTGCATCTATTCAAACTATAGAAATATTGCCAAAATTTAATCACCGGTTTCAACAAATTCCCAGGATTGGTAAAAAGCAATTTGCTTATAATGCAGACCGTCTAATTAACCGATTTTGGGACTATCCCCATTATCTCAAACAGCGGGTAACAGATTTCGATTTTTATCACATTGCTGACCATTCCTACGCTCAATTAGCCCATGTTTTACCCCCAGAACGGACGGGAGTTTACTGTCATGATATTGACGCTTTTCGCTCGCTTTTAGAGCCGGAAAAAGAACCTAGACCAGCTTGGTATCAAGCCATGTCTCGCCGAGTTTTACGCGGTTTGCAATCATGCGCTGTTGTATTTTATTCAACAGCAGAAGTAAGAAAACAAATTGAGCATTATCAACTGCTAGAACCATCACGGCTAGTTCATGCACCTTATGGTATCGCTGCTGAATTTAGTATTAATATTGTTAATCAAAATCATCTTGACCAAGGAATATTAGAAAAAATAGGTACTGCACCTTTTTTGCTCCACGTTGGTAGTTGTATTCCCAGAAAACGTATTGATATTTTATTAGCAGTATTTGCACGACTACGAAATATTCATCCAAAGTTACAATTAGTTAAAGTGAGTGGAGAGTGGACACAAAGCCAACAACAGCAAATTACTGATTTGAATCTTAGTAATTCGATAATTCACCTCCAGGGTTTAGAACGTGCAACTATAGCAGCCCTTTACCAACGAGCATCAGCCGTGTTATTAACAAGTGAAGCCGAGGGTTTTGGATTACCTGTAATTGAAGCCTTAGCTTGTGGGGCGATAGTAATTACTAGTGATATTCCCGTATTGCGTGAGGTAGGTGGAAATGGTGTGATATACTGCCCAATTTCAGATGTATCAGTTTGGGTAAAAACAGTAGCACAAGTATTATCAAATCCAATTACTGCTCCTAGTTTAAATCTCCGTCTGCATCAAGCACAAAAATATTCCTGGTCTAATCATGCTCAAATTATTGCCCAATCTTATCTAAAATTAGCGGGTTATTGAAAATATATGAAAATTGTATTTGTGAATCCGGTGGGTGTTATTGGTGGCGCTGAAAGAGTTTTATTAACTATCTTGGCTGCACTTTTGAATCAACAGTCAGATATTAAATTACACCTAATTGTTGGTACTGATGGACCATTGATAGAGAAAGCGCAAAAATTGGGAGTGCAGGTAACATTACTGCAACTACCAGAAGAGTTTAACCAACTGGGTGATAGTGCTTTTAAAGGTAGAAATAAAGCTATAGGATTATTGATACTATTATTACGACTAACAAAGATTTTACCAGGTATCGGTAAATATTTGGGAGAATTTAGGCGATCGCTCCGTGAACTCCAACCAGACTTAATTCACTCCAACGGCATTAAAACTCATCTACTCATAGCATTAGTTGGAATCAAGGATACACCAGTCATTTGGCATATTCATGATTTCTATGGCTCACGTCCATTAATAGCAAAGGTTTTAAAATTAAAATTCATCAACTATTGTGCTAAATTGGGAATTGCTATTTCTCAAGCTGTCGCCCAAGATGCAAAAACTACATTACCTCAATTACCAATAAAAATAATTTACAACGCCGTCGATATTAATTATTTTTTTCCCATACCTTCATCCCCAAATCTGCCTCTGCGGGTAGGATTAGTTGCCACTTTTGCCCGGTGGAAAGGTCATGATATTTTTCTAGAAGCAGCATCAGAAATTATTAAAACTCATCCTGATTTAAACGTGCGTTTTGATATTGTTGGTGGGGCAATTTATAAAACTCGTGGTTCTCAATTTTCCGAACAGGAATTAAAAGACAAAGCTGCATATCTGAATATTGCAGACAAAGTTAATTTTCTCGGTTTTCAGGAAGATATAGCCGCAGTTTACCGTGATTTGGATATTGTAGTTCATGCCAGTACCCAACCAGAACCATTTGGTTTGGCAATAGTAGAAGCAATGGCTTGTGGTAAACCAGTGATAGTGTCCCAAGCTGGAGGTGCAGTGGAATTATTTACCCATAACTATGATGCAGTTGGAGTTTCTCCTGGAGAACCAAAAGCTTTAGCAGCAGCTATTTTAGATTTACTAAATCACCCAGAAAAACGTCACACTCTATCAGAACAAGCAAGGCATACAGTCACAGAGCGTTTCAGTCACGAACGTTTAGGTAAGCAACTTATGGAAGTTTATAAACTTGTTTTAGATAGCCAGTAAAATTCTAGCAGCAGTTTTATTTAGAGAAATCAAGTATGTGATTGTTAGACTAATAAAAAATATCACTCCTGATGAAATAATTAACATTGGAGTTGATAACTGATAAGTCATAATTTGTGGGTATAACTTAATCACTATTGGCAAAAAACCAGCAGTTATTAAAGCATGGATTAAATAAATTCCAAAACTAAAATAACCCATTTTTTTGGCAATCAGACTAATTAATGAATGACGAGAAATTATTTCAGAGATAAAAATAGCGTAAAGAAATGATATATATGGTACGAACAAATTGAGAAAATATAAATTTAAGTTTAAGATAGCAAAAATCCCTAAAGGCACTAAAAATAATACTATCCATTTGTATTCTCTTTTGTGTCCAATATCAATGCAATTAGAAAGTAATCTTTGCACCGGGTAATCTTGAATTATGATAATAAATATAATGTATGGCATACACTTGATTATCCAAGCTAAGACAACAAGTATAAATCTTATTAAATGAAACAGCCAAGTATTAGCAAATGATGAGATATCAATAATCTGTTTAAATGCAATTCCTTCTCCTAATGCAAAATCATTGCCAGTTGTCACCATTAAGTAAAAAAGATAAATACTGAAGAAAAAACATATTAATACTAATAAAATACTTTGGATTTTTTGGAACATTTTTATAACTGGGATTACAATTAAATTACCACAAAATAACAACGGTAAAAAATATAGTTGCACTCCAGCCGCACCAAAAAATATAATATTTATTGGGTCAGAAATTAATCTATTAAAAGATTCTTGATTTCCTATTAACGAGCCAATAAATCTTGCCAATAAATAAATTAATGTCCATAAAAAATAAGGTATTAAAATTCTTTGGCTGCGATTATTTAAATAATTTTTCGTATCATTCAACGAAATTGACTTTCTAGTAAAGTAGAAAGAAGTTATCAAAAAAAAAGGCACACATAACACTACAAAAGAATTAGAAATAAATAGAGAATTTTCAGTCCGAGGTATTTCTCCCAGTCCATGAATGAGAACTACCCCATAAGCGGCTATACCTCTAAAAATATCAATTCCTAATAGTCTTTTGCTCGCAACTCTAGAATTTTCTAAGGTCATAAGGGACTTCCAAGAAATAAATTATCTAACGAACCGCAGAGGCGCAGAGAAGCCAGTGCTTTGGGCGGGTTCCCCGACTTGTAGCAACTGGCGCAACACAGAGGAATAAGGGTTTGAGAAATTTTTTGGCGTTAGCTGGTTGAGTGTTTTTTTATTTGGAAATCCCTAATCACAATGATTTTACAAATAATCAAATCTTGGGTAAGTTAGATTAATTACCCCTTCTAAATTCTAAATTCTGCATTCTTTTAATAGTACCTACACATTAGACGCACCGTAAGCATAATATTCTTCATTAGCACTGATGCCATTCATCGCTATCCCTAAAACATTTTGGTGAGCTTTATCCAGCATTTCCTTAGAGAGAGAAACGCTATTAGAATCAGCCACTCCAGGTCTCACTACAAACAAAATTCCATTCACCAATTTACCTAAAACAGTTGCATCCGCTGCTACTGTTAATGGTGCAGTGTCGATGATGACAAATTCATATTTTTGTGCAACTTGTGCCACAAATATAGCCATTTGACTGGAATCAAGCAGTGCAGCAGGATTATGATTTATCTCACCAGCTGTTAAAACTTCTAAGTGAGGCACAATTTCTTGGACAGCTTTATCTAAATCCAACTGACGTTTGAGAATGTTACTTAAGCCAACTTCGTTGGATATTTCCCAAATTTTGTGTTGACTAGGATTACGCAAATCTGCATCTACTAATAAAACATTACGCCCTAATTGGGAGATAGAAAAAGCTAAGTTGGCAGCAATGGTTGATTTACCTTCTTTTGGTACAGAACTTGAGATGACAATCACTTTAATAGATTGTTCAGAGTTAAAAAATCTCAGGTTAGTTTGTAGCATCCGAAAAGCTTCGCTGACAGGGGAATCAGGTTGGCTCTTGGCAACTACTTCTGGGATAAAATTCCCATTGGGAAAAGGTGGAATATAACCCAGAACGTTATAACACAATAAATCTTTTGCTGATTTTGGGGTTTTGATAGTATTATCAAATTTTTCTAAAACGAAGGCAGTAGCTACTCCCAAGACAATTCCACCAATTACTCCTTGCAGCAAGTTGATATATTGACGGCTTCTAATTGGTATTCCCGGAACTAAGGCAGGTGTAATAATCCTCGCATTACTTACTTGCATATTTTCTGCCACCTGGAGTTCCTGATAGCGAGCCAAAAGGTTCTGATAACTAGACTCCGTTGCCGCTATTTCCCGTTCTAGTTGGCGTTGCTGCAATTCTAGCTGTGGTACACTATTAGCCCTTTGTTTGTAAGATTCGATGATTCCAGCCAAAGATTTCAGTCGTACCTGCAAACTGAGTCTTGCCGCTTCGGCGTTGGCATAATCAGATAAAAGTCCTTGTTGTAGACTACCAGCTTGTACTATTTGTTTGGAATTTTGGATTTCATTAAAACGCCCTGCTTGTCCTATAAAATTTTGTTCTATCCGCTGCTTGAGTTCTTTTTGGAGAACAACTTCCTGTTCTTTGAGGTTAATTATTGTTGGGTGAGTATCAGTTAAAGTCAAACCTGCAATTTGGATTTGTTCTTGAACATCTTGTAATTTTTTGAGAACTGAGTTTGTTGATGGAGATTCAGCAACAAAGCCCGAAATTACAGCCGATTGTGAAGTGACTCCAAACAGTCGCTGGATGGATTGCATCCGTGCAGTTTGTGTAGATAGCTCAGTTTTAGTTTCAGCCACTTGTTTATCTAAATCAATGATAATTCCTACATTAGCGGCCGCCTCTGATTTCAAGTCTAAGACTTTATTCTGCTGTTTAAAAAATTGTAATCTGCGTTCAGCTACTTGTAATGCAGCTTTTCTGAGTGGCAATTGTTGGGCAATAAAATCTCTAGCCGACCTAGTTTGAGCGCGGTTGGCATTGATATCATTTTCTACATAGTTTTTCATTAAAGTATTAACAACTGAAGCGGCCTTTCTAGGATCTTCACTTTTGTAATATATTTCTAAAATATCAGTATTTTCAATGTTTTTTACTTGCAGGTCTCTTAAAAAAACTAGAGGGTTAATATTAAGTCCAAGGGTAGTTATTGTCTTTTCAGCTAATGGTAAAGAACGCAAAACAGCTACCTCTGTTCCCAATGGTCTACCACTGACTGAATTATCCAGTTGTCCTAATTGGCTACCAATTCCTGTCAGGGAAGAGGTTGAGTTCTTTTTCAGTACCAGCTGGCCTCCTGCCTGATAAATGGGGGTTTCTACTAATGTTTTAACTATGCTCAATACCAAAAGAGTTAAAAAAACTATAGAAGTAGGCAACCAACGGCGCTTAAGTATTGACCAATACTGCAAATATTCTTCCATCTTCTTGTTTATGTAGTTTGAATTTGATTATCAACAGGCAAAAAGCATCTGTTACAGGTTATGATGTTGACATGACTTACGCAACTGGCATATTATATAGATAGTATCATTTTGTATTAATTATTACATTACCGAATTATTAAACATGACGCACCCTATAAGAGATATTTAAGTTATTAAGTGTAACACTTACGTAAGTCTTGATTGTATGTTAATTATGGGGAACTACTGTGATTAAACAGATACAGCACATTACATTTTAATTATATATAAAATTTGTTACATCGCTATATCACACAAAGCTTTTAATCATGACTCATGAATTTTAAGTTAAGGCAACGCACCTCCTTTGAGTGTCAAATACAATACTGAAAGCTATTTAATAGACTGGTTTTATGGTATCGTTGTTTAGTTTGACTAAAATCCATCTAGTTGTCAATACATTAGTTGAAATTACCTTAATAAACTTTACAATAGAGTCTAAGCAAAAATTGGTAAACTATGTTGTCTCAATCTCTTGACTGCTGGTCAATTGACATAAAAAAGTCAATTAAAGTAATATCCTTAATCAGGAAAACATTTTACATTGGACATTTTACCAGCTAAAATGCAATAATGAGAAAAGTAATCATATCTACGGGAAAATACTTAATTGGGAATATCTAATTCTGATAATTCATCCCCTATTTACAGAACATTGACTCATAGATACGCAATACCAAATTTGCATACCTAACCTAATCTATAAAATATTACTTCAAACGGACAAATGAACACAAAAAACCAGGAAAAACAACCAAAAAAGCCCATAGAAATCACAGGTGGTCTCGAAAATCTCTCTTTTCCCATACTACACTTGCTTGGATATATTCTCTTAATATTTTCTCTGGTTGATTACCTGAGTATATTGATTCCCCCCCAGCTAACAAATCCCGTTTGGGAATTTCAAGCTATGGGACAAATGGTAGATCATGTATGGTCTATTTTATTGGGATTAACTTTTATATTTTTACATAACAAAGGTAGCTTCATTAAACCAAGAGAAATCGCCATTTTAAAGTTTTTATCTTGGACTGCCTTAATCATAGGAATATTTTATCTACTGATGCTGCCTTTGGGAATCAATAATAGCCTCACACTCTACAAAAATATTAATAATCAATTTGTCAATCAACAGGGACAGCAACAAGAGCAACTGCAAAAAGTGACTGAAAAATTAAATGCAACCAACTCAGCGCAAGAATTAAATAATTTATCTAGAATCTTGAATATACCGCCAAATCAAAACAGTTCTAGTCAATCTCCCCAAGAATTAAAGACTAAAATATCTCAACAAATTCAAAGAGTTGCTCAAAATTCCACAGCTACTGCTAATGCCGTTAAGCGAGAGCAGATTAAAAATATAGTTAAAAATGCGGTGAGAATTAATTTAGGAACAATCATATCGGGGGTTTGCTTCATTGCTCTCTGGAATATGACTCGTTGGATACGCATTATCGATAAAAATATTTGACAAGAATGAGATTTAAAAATGTTTATCAGTAATCAACAGATGCAGAAAGCTATCCAAGCGTTTTTCCAGCGATTCCAATTCTTACTACTAACCCAGCGATTTTACTTGCTTGGAGTTTTTAGCACCCTGGCTGTTTTGCATTTGGATATTATTAGAAATCATCGAACTGAAGGTGAACAAATCACATTTTATGCCCTTTATTGGGGAGGTCTTTTATACTTAATTTGGCAAATTAAGAGACAAGAGTATACACCCAGTTTTCTATCGAGTTGCTTAGGATCATTCCTGCTGTTTATAGTTATATTTAGACCTATTAATCTTTGGCATTTAGACCTAATGCTATTTAGATTTGGTCCGATTATTGCTGGCTTAGGTTTAGGGCTACTATTTTTTGGATTTGCAGAAATCAGGCATTATTGGCGCTTATTTTTATTATTATGCCTGATGCTGTCTCCCTTTGGTTTTATTAATGGGGTTTTTAATACCCGCTTACATTTTCCAGAATTAACTGCCACTATTTCTGCTTTTTTGCTCCATTATCTAGGGTTTGGTGCTACTCATTCTGGAAATTTGGTGAAATTACCCACAGGTCAAGTTGAAGTTATTTATTACTGCACTGGTGGACTTTTGATTGTCTGGTTACTACAACTGACGTTATTGATTCTAGTAGTAGTTAGTCCTTTGACTTGGAAACAGAGATGGGGATTAGTAATATCTGCTGTTAGTACAGGATTTTTAATTGGTTGTATTCGTGTCGCTTTGTTAGCTGTGGTGGTTAATAATAAGAGTCTATTTGACTATTGGCATGGTCAGACGGGAGGAACTATTTTTATGGCGATCGCAACTATTAGTTATGCCGCCTTATGTAATTGGATACTACCTGTGGATTTTTTATCCCCAACCACAAACCCTATTCAAACTACAACGTTTATAGAACCAAAAAGACGTTTTCTTCTAGCGGGAACTTGGTCAGGAATTATAGTCACAGCTATTTATTTAATAGCCAGTAAACAACCCATTGGTACTGCTATTTTTCCAGAAGCGATCGCTGTTAATAATTGGCAACTAATCAACGTCAAATCCCTAAATCAGTACAAATATAAAAATACCGTTACTGATAAATTTGAGGTAGTGCAATCTGGACAAGACTATAGCTATCTCAAAAATGGACAGAAGTTAGCAGTGCAGATGCGTTATGTCATCAATACTAGAGGAGAACCAAATCCTTTCGTATATCAGCTAAGTAAAGAATTGATGAAAGAAAGCCAAAACAATATTAAACAGTTAACAGGAATTGGTTACTATGCACTCTATAGCGACGGCAAACAAGCTTATTTGACAGCCTGTATTAATCCTCGTGGGGGTAGTACCGTAATTTCATCTCAGTTTATGAAGAATAGATATAAATATGATGTTAATTTCAAGAAGTTAATACCTTGGTTTTTAGGTCAGAATGTCCTCAGAGATGACCGCTGTATATGGACACAGTTATCTATGCCCTTAAGTGACGTTATTGCTACTGACAATTACACTGTGTTAGAATCTCTTTGGAAAGATAATTATTCTACTTGGCAGTCGCTATTAATGAAAAACTATTAAGCATCCTATTTTATTCCAGCTAATTCATTTGAGATACTAGATGTCAAATTAGTTGTTTCAAATTCACAAATTATGGGAATGTGTCAATTTTAGGATGGAATATGGGTACTTTATAAATATAGGAAATTGAAAATATATTCTTCAAAAATTCATTGCCTAATAATAATGAAGAGTATAAAGAATTCAATTGGGATTTGGTTAGAGTGACCCGATATCATCATTTGTAAATTAACCCAGGCGTTTTGTTTTAGATTTTAAAAACCATGCCAAAAACACCGAAATATCGGATTATTCATTTGTCTAAATATTATCCTCCAGACCGGGGTGGGATAGAAACACACGTCCAAACTCTAGCTCAAACCCAAGCTGCTTTAGGTGCAGAAGTTCATGTAGTTTGTGTCAATGCTTTTAATCAGCAAGGACAGTTATCTCATATAACCAAGACTGTGAAAGAGATGGATGGTGATGTAAGTGTGACAAGGATGGGTAGGCTGTTATCATTAGCAAGATTTGATATCTGTCCAGACCTCCCTAAAAAAGTATGTCAAATAGCTCAACAACCAAATACCTTACTGCATTTGCATACACCTAACCCCACAATGTTGATGGGTTTAACAATGCTCAGGAAAAGTGTACCTTTAGTAATTACCCACCACAGTGATGTCATCAAGCAAAAGAAATTAAAATATTTATTACGTCCCTTTGAATATTGGGTTTATCGTCAAAGTTCCTGGATTTTAACAGATAGTTTACCATATATTGAAGGCTCAAAATTTTTACAATTTTATGCTAAAAAATTAAGTGTTCTACCACTTGGTTTAGATACTACGAATTACAGTCAACCAAACAAAAGAGCTATTGCATTTAGTCATCACCTCACAGATAAATATCCAGGTCCAATCTGGTTGGCAGTTGGTAGATTAGTCTATTACAAAGCATTGCATATAGCCATTGAAGCTTTGAATTTTGTTCCAGGAACATTAATGATAATTGGTGGTGGTCCTTTAGAACAAGAACTAAAAACTCTAGCTAAGAAGATTGGAGTAGACAAGCGGATTGTTTGGTTAGGTCGTGTAAGTGAGGATGAATTGGTTGGTGCTTATCATGCTGCCACCAGTCTTTGGTTTCCTTCTAATGTTCGTAGTGAAGGTTTTGGTTTAGTTCAGGTAGAAGCAATGGCTAGTGGTTGTCCAGTAATTAATGCTCATATTCCCTGTAGTGGTGTACCTTGGGTCAGCCGACATGAACAGGAAGGTTTAACAGTCCCAATTAACGACCCAGTGGCTTTAGCTGAAGCTGCAAAACGGCTGCTTTCTGAACCTGGACTGAGGAATAAACTCGTTAAAGCCAGTCGCAAACGAGCAGAATATTTTAACCACACAACAATGGCCGAACGCAGTTTTGAATTTTATGATCAAGTTTTGAATCAAGAACGAAATTATGTAGTTATGCCAAAGCCAGTGGATTTATTATGAAAATTATGCACGTTTATGCAGGAAATTTCTTGGGTTGACATAGATTTACACAAAATCTTGATTATCCAACTCCAGTAACTTGAGGCAAGGATTAACTATCATCATGTTTATTAAGTATGATTCAAATACTACACCTCAAAAGCAGGGTTATATTCCTGCTCTTGATGGAATTAGAGCCATAGCTATACTGTTAGTGCTTTTTGCTCATAGCGTCATTTTTGATCAATTCACTTGGCTTCGTAGTATTGGATTCCAATTAGGCCTTTTTGGGGTTTCTATATTTTTCGTACTCAGTGGTTATTTGATCACACGATTGCTGATTCAGGAAGAAGAACAAACGGGGAATATTTCGCTCAAATTTTTTTACATTAGACGTGCATTTCGATTGTTACCCGCATTATATTTGTACTTATTCGTTGTCTGGGTATTATGGATTATGGGACTATTACCAGATAATCCCTGGCACAGCTTTATTAGTTCTTTACTTTACATCAGAAATCTAATCGGTCGTGGAGATGCAACTAACCACATCTGGTCTTTATCCTTTGAACAGCAATTTTATTTTTTGTGGCCTATCACCATAACATTGTTTAGGCAACAAAATATTCGCCGCTTAGTTATCGCCTTTATATTAATATTGACTGTGGTTGTCTGGAGGTGTTATGCCATAACCAACAATTTAGCGACTTACGGCGATGTTTATATCCGTACTGATTTTCGCTTAGATTCACCGCTTATAGGATGTGCCATAGCCATAATTGAAAAGATAAAACCTCGGCTAATAATACGATTTAATTCAAGCCCTTTCCGAAGTGATATGTTGTTAATCACAGCAATAATGTTAATGATTTGTTGGATGACGATTCAATTACAAATAGGTATAGTTTGGAGTATTGATTCTACCATAACATCTCTAATTGCTGGTATTGTTGTCATTTCCCAAATTGTTCATTATGATAGCTTTGGTAAAAGATTTTTAACTTTACCACCACTAATCTTTATTGGCAAAATATCATACGGACTTTACCTTTGGCAGGGGTTGTTTCTCGGTTTGCAAGTAGGGGCATTTGGAGTTATGCGAAAATTTCCAATCGATTTGATACTATCTTTTTCATCAGCTTTGATATCTTATTTTTTCTTGGAGAAAAGGTTGCTGAAAATCAAAGATAAGAAGTTTCATAAATGACCTCATCTTTTATCTATTTACAAATTGTTCACAACTTTATATTAGACAAATTCAGCCATTTTGAAATAGGGTTCACCTATTTTTTGTCCACACAGCCAACCATATTCATTTTTCAGAGAAAAACCAAATGCCATTTCCAAAGCATATAATCAAAGCTGTTTTTCAATCTTTTGGATATCAAGTTAGAAAATGTCCAAAATCTCTATCATCAGCAGCTTCATTTCTTCACCTTGATCCCTTTTACGATCAACAATTTCTGCTGAGAAATATTGCCGTTGATACCATTTTCGATATTGGCGCACATATTGGGGAAACTGCAAAGCAGTACCACCAACTTTTTCCCAAGGCAAAAATTGTCTCCTTTGAACCATTTCCTGATTCCTATGCTCAATTATCTGAATTTAGTGCCACTATTGAGCAGATAGAAGCACACAATCTAGCAGTTGATACAGCGACTGGAGAAAAAACTTTTTATTCAACCAGTTTTAGTCCCATGAATTCCCTTTTACCGTTAGCAGAATCCAGCGGTAAACATTACGAGCAAGCTGTTTCTACAGTTGTTGATTCTATTCATGTTAAAGCCACTTCATTGGATGATTTTTGCAAAAATAGAAATATTCAGAAGATCCAGATATGCAAAATGGATATTCAAGGAGCAGAACTACTGGCACTTCAGGGAGCAGTAGAATTGCTAACAAACAAAGGAGTTGATTTGTTTTATCTTGAAGTTTCATTTAATGAAATTTATCAAAATCAAGCTCTTTTTTATCAAATTTGCGATTTCCTAGCCAGGTATGATTATAAATTATTTGGTGTATATAATTTATATCATGGTAAAAATAATCTCTCCTTAGTAGCGGGCGATGCGTTATTTTTGAGTCCCAGAATTGCTGATAGTCTTGAGTAGTTTTTAGTGATGGAATTATCAACTTTTTCACCCGAACACCCTTTGTTGCTGATTACCGATTATCCAGCAGATACCGGCGGTGGTGGTGCTGTCATTTTGCGTAGTCTGCTGAGTCAGCAAGAGCGAGAAAAGGTGATTTGGCTGAGTTTGTCCGGTGCGACGCAATCCGATCCAGCCTTATGGAAAGGACATCATCGTCTCACTCAAGGTTCATCTGGAATGATCTCATCTGCTCGGCGCTCTATTTTTTTAGATAGCACCTGGTTTGCCGGCAATTTAGCCGCAGAAATCCTTGATATTGCCAAAGAGCGCCAAGCAAGAGGCTTATGGGTAGTAATGCACGGTGCAGTCGTTCACGTTGCGGCTCATCTTATCCGTGCTGGACAGCTACCGATCCACCTAACTGTCCATGATGATCCTACCTCTTACATAATGCGTTCCAAGAAAAATTTTGTTTTAACACCTTTAGTAGAGAGAGATTTAGCATTCGCTTTAAAAAAAGCAGACTCAATCGACGTAATTTGCCAAGGTATGGCTCAACGATATAAATCTCGATATGGTGTTGACAGCACTATTGTTCATCGGGGAACAAATCAAGAAATTGAGCCAGAAACAACCTATGATAAAAATCGGTTTGGTCTTGCTATTGGTGTTTTGGGGAATACCTACAGTTACGAGCAATTACCAATTCTCTGCCAAGCCATCATAGAGGCATCTCGTCAATTGGGAGTACCAGGAAAATTAGTGATTGTGGGTCAAAGCTTTGGCGATCGCTTACAAAAGCATTTCTCTGGACAACTTGATATTGATGTAGCCAATCATTTAGACGAAACAACAGCAATAGAACGCCTACGCCAGTGCTTTATGCTTTATCTTAATTATCCGTTTTCCTGGCGGACTCGTGTATTGCGTCAAACTTCTTTCCCGACAAAGCTGAGTACATATCTGATGACTGCAAGACCGATCATTATGCACGTTCCTGATGATAGCTCAGTTATGCCCTTAGCTAATTATTCAGGATATATAAACCTGTGGAATAATTGTGATCCAATGACGGGAGCAAAGATACTCATAAAATGTTGGAGTGAGTCTAAAAGCGAGGATAATTTTCATATCCCGGCAGAAAATATACGTCAAAAATACTATGATTTGAATCGCAACCAAGAAAATTTATTTAAACTTTTGAATGCCCTCACCTAAAATTACAGAGGAAAATCGTGCAACACACAACGCAGGACTTACCTAATCTTTCTATATGGGGAAAAATACATTGGACATGGGCGCACACCTTTATCGTGCTACAGTTTATCCTGCAAATATTACTTCTAGTGCCAGGAATTGGCGGGATTCGAGGTCCAATACGGATTGCTGCTTTTGCTGTGGGTTTGTTTTTATTGATGTTTTTAACAGCCAAAGAAACAAAGAAACATCCAGCAACTACACCAGCAATTATAGTCTTAGGAATAATGCTGTTACAGTTTTGTCTCAATCCCTATATTAATTCGATCACCGCAGGAATAGCTCAAGGAGCTATGTATCTGGCTATTCTCAGTCCTCTTTTTTGGGGAATGAGGTTAAAAATTACAGAAAATGCTTTTGAGAGCTTAATGTTTATGATGTGGGGTATTAATACATTAAGTTCCATTTTCGGAGTATTGCAGGTATATAATCCAGGTAAATTTCAGTTGGGTATTTCTACTCTTGTTCAGAACAACCGCTTTGGTGGACAAGATTTATTAATCACCTTAGCTAACGGCCAACAGACTTATAGACCGACAGGATTAAGCGATATACCAGGTGGTGCAGCAAATGCGGGATTATATGCGATTTTATTCGGTGTTGTGATTGCGCTTAAACACAAAAATCCAGTTTTAAGGATAGTTGGTATTGGGAGTGCAGTCCTGGGTTTATTTTGTATTTATCTGACTCAAGTCCGTTCTATTTTGATCTTAGCTGTTATTTCTATGGTGTTTTTGGCATTTGTCTTGGTGAAAACAGGTCAAATTGCCCGTGCAACAGCGATGATATCAGGAGTGACAGCCTTGTTTGCGGGGACATTTTCTTGGGCGATCGCCATTGGTGGAGAATCAACATTACAACGCATAACTAGCTTATTTGCTGCTTCTCCTCAACAAATTTACCAACAAAACAGAGGTAAGTTTTTAGAAAATACTATTGACAACTTACTACCTCAATATCCTTTAGGGGCAGGTTTAGGACGTTGGGGGATGATCAATAACTATTTTGGCGATAATGTCGATTTGGTATCCCAACCAATTTGGGTGGAAATCCAATGGACAGCATGGTTAGTAGATGGGGGAGTACCGCTGATATTTGCTTACGCTTTTACTATTTATTGTGCCTGTCAGACCGCTTGGAATATTGCTGTAAATCGCAAATTGGGAGATTTTGCCCTGTGGGGAGGGTTAATTTTTGCTTATGACATTGGGGTGGTAGCACTGACTTTCAACTACCCTATTTTTATGAGTCAAGGTGGTATGGAATTCTGGTTACTGAATACAGCATTATTTGTAGCCGCTGGCAATATTCTGGCTCAAAAACCTTTAGATGTGTAGTGATGAAATCTTATTTGCTAGTAACAGGTGATTTTGTCAAAACAGGTGGGATGGATAGAGCTAATTTTGCTTTGGCTGACTACTTAGCAAGGCAAGGTGAACAAGTACATTTAGTAGCTCATCGAGTTGCTAGTGAATTGTTAGCATATCCTCATGTTAAATTCCATCAAGTCCCAAAAATAGGTAATTCTTATTTACTTAGCAGTCCTTTACTAAATAGAATGGGACGTATTTTAGCACAGCGTCTAGAGGCGAATGGTGTTAGAGTCTTGGTCAATGGTGGTAATTGTCAATGGAAAGATGTGAATTGGGTGCATTATGTTCATGCTGCTTATGAACCTAATCATCAAGCAGGTTTGTTACATCAATTCAAGGGATCTGTTTCTCGTCAAATGTTTTTAGCCGCAGAAAAACAAGCATTACAATCTGCGCGGGTAATTATTGTTAATTCAGACCGGACTAAACAAGATTTAATTGATAAATTAGCGATTCCTGAGCAAAAACTGCACAAAGTCTATTATGGAATCGAACCGCAAATTTTTCATCCAGTGACACCAGCAGAAAAAGCTGCATTGCGTCAGCAATTAGGATGGTCAGAAGATCAAGAAATTGTTATATTTATTGGTGCTTTAGGCGATCGCCGGAAAGGATTTGATACACTTTTTGCAGCATGGCAACAGTTATGTAAAAACCCTAATTGGAATGGTTATTTAGTAGTGATTGGTACTGGTGCAGAATTACCAGTATGGCAAAATCGCGCTGCTGATGCTGGTATTTCTAACATTAATTTCCTGGGTTTTCGTGCTGATGTGCCAAAATTGCTACAGGCGGCTGATTGTTTAGTTGCACCTACTCGTTATGAAGCTTATGGTTTGGGGGTACATGAAGCTCTGTGTTGTGGTTTACCCGCTTTAGTCAGTGCTACGGCTGGAGTTGCAGAACGCTATCCCCAGGAGTTACAAGACCTATTAATTAATAATTCTGAGGATATTGTTGAATTGGTGGCGCGACTGCAAAAATGGCAGAAAGATAAAAAATATTACAAAAATAACGTATCTTATCTTTCAGAACAATTACGCAGTTATACTTGGGACGATATGGCCAAAAACATTAGAGAAAAGATCAACAATCATTAAATACACTAAAAAGATTTATTTATGGATAATCCAGCATTTAAGCAAAGAATTGCTTGTTATACATTAATTTCCAAAAATGCGGGTAGTTTAGCATCTGCAAACTTTTTGATTGTAGAAGAACTATTGAAAAGAGGTTATGAAATTGATTTATATGGCATAGGTAATTTTAATTATCCTGAAGAATTATCTGATTATAAAAATCTTCATTACATACCGCTAAGAATTGCACCAGTTCAATATATTTGGTATTTTTTAGAAAAGCTTCCCCAAAAAGGAGGCAAATTATATACAATTTGGGCTAAAATAAGTTCTGCAATATATTTCAATTTTATTGGTAAAAAAGCAAATGAAAATCATCAAGATGCAAAATATAAGTTCACATTATTTTTAGGACTTCCGGCTTTTTTTAGAATAAAAAATATTCCTAGTATAAGTTGGCTACAAGGGACTTTTCAAACTGAATGGGAATCTATTAAAAAGCTAAAAAATACGATAATTTCTTTATGTGGAATTAAAGAATACTTGATTTTACAAGCTTTTTATACATATTCAAACATGGTAAATCGCAGAATATATAAATTTACTGATATTTTCATTTGTGGTAGTGAATGGTCTCAAGAAAACCTGATATTATGGGGATTAGATAAAAAGAATATCAAAATATTACCTTATCCTATAGACCTTAACTTTTTTCAACCTAAGAGTGTAGAGAGAGACAATAAAGATAGTAAAAAAGTATTTTTATGGCTAGGAAGAATAGTTCCCAGAAAAAGATTAGATTTACTATTAGAAGCATTTCAAGAGCTTTTAAAGGAAAACTATAATGTGCATTTAATTGTTATTGGTCAATTTTCTTACGCCAAAGGTTACAAAAAACTGATTAAAGAATTTGAATTTCCTGAAAATTTACACTACCAAGAAAATATTTCCAGACTCGATGTACCAGAATTAATGAATTCAGTAGATTTTTTAATTCAACCTAGTGAAAGTGAAAATTTTGGTTCTTCTGTAGCTGAAGCTTTATGTTGTGGTGTACCGGTAATCTTAGGAAATACCAATGGCACAAAAGACTTTATTAGTTCTTCTTCGTGGATATTTAAGGAATATTCCGTAAAATCTCTGAAAGAAATTATGCAAATAGCAATGGATACTATAAATGAGAAAAGAACAGAAATATCTTTAGAAGCAAGGACAACAGCCGAAAAAGAATTTGATATTGTCACAGTTGTAGACAACCTGGAAAATATTTTTGCAGAAGCTCTCACAAAATTAAATCATTGAAATATATATCACGTTAAGGAATTATAAAATTAGTGGAAAATAGATGAAATCACTACGAATTTTGCTGGTAATAAATTCACCACCTCTACCATTTGGAAAAGCTGATGCTAGGTGGTACTATGTTTTACTTCAAGGATTAATTGAGAGAGGTCATCATGTCACAATCTTTGCAGTTTGTAACACATTAGAAGATATTGCCAAATCTCAAGCTCTTTTTCCAGCACCAGAATATGACCTCCGTTGTTATCTCATTCCCAAGGAAAATAAGGGACTGATGGCCAAAATAAAAACCATCCAGCAACCCTATTCTTATGTATTTAGTCCTGAATTGCGTCAGGATTTAGCTGCGGAACTGGCAAAACCTTATGACATCTTGCATCTTGAACAGCTTTGGAGTGGTTGGCTAGGACTTGAACACAGGGAAAAGGCTATAGTTAATATCCATTATCTATTTTCCTTAGATGGAACTTTTGAGGATCATAAATCTTTAGAAACTCGGTTGAGAAAGTTTTTTACCTATCGAGCAGAGCAGAAATTATTGCGGGCTTTTCCGAGAATAATGACCTTATCAGCACGCCTTAGTAAACATATCAAAGCAGTTAATCCCCAAGCTCAGATTTATACAGTTCCATTAGGAATTGATTTTTCACTTTATCCATTTGCGGAACAAAAACAGATCAACCCACAACCAATTGTAGGATTAATTGGTAGCTTTAATTGGACACCATCCTATACTGCGGCTGAGAGACTTTTGACTAGACTATGGCCAGAGATTAAACGCCGTGTTCCCCATGCTAAATTACAAATTGTGGGGCTTTCTGCTCAAGATACACTGGCAAAATTTACTGATATAGAAGATTTAGAAATTTACCAAGATGTACCAGATACTTTACCATATTTTGCTAATATGGATGTGATGCTATATGCACCTATTTCTGGCAGCGGCATGAAAGTTAAAGTTATGGAAGCTTTTGCTTTAGGGACACCTGTTGTTACTACTTATGAAGGGGTTGAAGGTATTCCGGCTGGTGATGGTGTTCATGCTGGTATTTGTGATGATGATCAAGGTTTGATTGAACGGACTGTGGAATTATTAAATAATTCATCTTTACAACAACAAAGGAGGGTAAAAGCTAGAGAATTACTTGAAGAATATTGTAGTCCACAGGTAACTGTAGATCAAATTGAAGGAATTTATCAGGAAATTTCAGATAGTCAGCAATCAAGTTTTTATCAAACTACAAATAATCAGGTAAATCTAAGATGAGTGTTGTAATAGTCACGGGTTCGGCTGGACTTATTGGTTCAGAATCAGTACGTTTTTTTTGTCAACAGGGCTTTAATGTTGTCGGCATAGACAATAATATGCGAGAGCAATTTTTTGGGAAAGAAGCCTCTACGGAATGGAATCATGAGCGACTATTAGAAGATTATCAAGACCAATACATACATTATTCCATTGATATTCGAGATCATGAAGCAATAGCTGAAGTATTTAATACCTATGGTAAGGATATTCAACTAATCATTCACACTGCGGCTCAACCATCTCATGACTGGGCTGCTCGTGATCCTTACACTGATTTTACCGTTAATGCTAATGGTACTTTGGTGTTACTAGAAAATACTCGTCAAGTTTGCCCAGATGCCGTATTTATTTTTTGCTCAACTAACAAGGTTTATGGAGATACACCCAATTATTTACCACTTATTGAGCAAGAACTAAGATGGGAAATTGAGGAAACACACCCTTATGTTCAAGGTATTGATGAAACCATGAGCATCGATCAATCCAAACACTCTTTATTTGGAGCATCGAAGGTATCATCTGATATTTTAGTTCAAGAATATGGTCGTTATTTTAATATGAAAACTGCCTGTTTTCGAGGAGGTTGTTTAACTGGTGCTAGTCATTCTGGCGCAGAACTGCATGGTTTTTTATCTTACTTAATGAAATGCACAATGACTGGAAAACCTTATCAAATTTACGGTTATAAAGGTAAGCAAGTGAGAGATAATATTCACAGCTATGATTTAGTCAATGCTTTTTATCATTTCTACAAATCACCTCGCATAGCCGAAGTTTATAATATTGGAGGAAGTAGATTTAGTAACTGTTCCATGTTAGAAGCTATTAAAATTTGTGAAGAAATAGCTACAAAAAAACTTGATTGGAGTTATGTTGAAACAAATCGTTCAGGTGATCATATTTGGTGGATTAGTAATATCCGGAAATTCAAAAATCATTATCCTGACTGGAATTTAAAGTATGATGTCCAGGATATTTTGCAGGAAATATTTACCCATAATACTACTCGATGGATATAGAACATCAATATATTTGAATATTGGAGAATTTGGCTCAAGTATATGTAGGGTTTTTAAGTCAATAAAACAAGAAATAACACAATTATGAAGTTTAAAAAATACCTAGAATTCAAACAATATATCTGGAGCAATTATCAACCTTATGCTCAAGAATTATCCCCTATAGAAGAAGGTTATAAAACTGGTACAAATTGGGCTAAAAGAAATGCACCAAGATTTTTCCGAGCATTACAAGTAATTGATTCACTTATTACTGAGGCAAACTTTACTCTTATAGATGTAGGAGCATATCCTGGTAGTTTTTCCCGGCTTGCTAAAGCTAGTTTTGGTGAATCTATTACCGAAATTCATGCTTGTGGTATGACACCGGATGAGGACTTTAAAAAGCTTCTAGCAACAGAAGAAATAAATTTTTTTCCTTGTAATCTCGATCCAGATATTCAATCGCCTTTTAATATTCCAGTGGGGTTACCTCTGGCAGATAATTCTGTAGATTGCATAGTTTTAATGGAAGTAGTAGAACATTTATATTCATTGAAAACAATAATGTTAGAATGCTATCGGGTTTTAAAGCCTAATGGCATTTGCTATATAACAACCAATAATATTTCAGATCGTGTAGGACTTTTACGGCTTCTTTGCAAGAATAGCACAAATCTTGACGAAGACTTAGAACAAACGAGTATTTGGTCTGATTATAAAAATACATGGCGAGGTCATGTTCGCTTTTTTTCACTAAATCAATTATGTGAAGTTGGTATGAAATCTGGCTTTAAAATAGAAAGAGCAAGTTATTTTCAACATTATGAAGATCCTGATGTATATATTCATAAGGAGGAAGCAAATATTTTCTCCCGGATTTTGCGAAATAAGCTTAAAGGAGATGGATCTAGACCTCCACTATGGTTAAAAATGTATGCACAATCTATATGGCATCTAGGAATCAAGTCGCTTTCTATTTCTTACAGTAGTCATATTGAAATTGTTTACCGTAAGCCATCTTAAATAAGAACACTTTTTTTAATATAATTAACTTCTTTGAAAAGGTAGGATGAATACTAAATGCTCATTAATACTAACAAAAAACAGGATATTCTGGCAATAATTTCATGTAGTCTAATTGCGGTAGTTTTATCAATATTACCCCATCTGGCAGTCTTCTTTCAGCATGGCACTTTTGAATACTTAGCAGATGGAGATGATGTAGTCTATCTTGCCATAGCAAAAGCTCCATATTATGGAGAATGGTTGCTAAGAGACCCTTTTACTAGACCCACTGATGCTATTCCCACGCTTTATGCTTGGCTTCAATTTGTACCAATTACTAAATTAGCAAGTTTGTTAGGCATTCCTTTAATTCTTGCTCCTGTAATCTGGCGTATTCTAGGTGGTGCATTTTTAGGATTATCACTTTATATCTTGTTTAGATTGCTATTTGAGAATACTAAGCGTTCAACTTTTTGGGCTTGTGTCTGTACGATAATTTGTCTTTGTGATGGAGGATTTATAGGTCGTTCTTTAATAGAAAACTTTATTAATTTGAAAGCAGTTATTAGTAATGGTGTATTGCCTAGACCCATTGGCAACGCCGTACTACCACAGTATCGCATTGTCACACCTTTACTGAATTTACCATTGTTATTATTACTGCCTTGCTTTTTTCTTCCTGTAGTTCGTCGAAATTGGCAAACAGCATTACTCGGTGGTATTTTTCTCGGTGGCTGCGTACACTTATACTTTTTCTATTGGACTACCGCATTTCTGGCGCTGGGAATTTATGGGCTTGTCTATCTCTTTTTAGGATGGAGAGGAATTATATCAAAAAACAGGACTGTAGAGGAGTTATGGTTTGTAGGATTAATTTTATTAGGTGGTTTAATCATTGGACTTCCTCAAATAATTTCCAATTCAGCTATTTTTTCTGCACCTGAATTTAAAGTAATTCTAGAACGTATGAGTAGGGGTAGAAAGTTACTATTAAATGATCCTTTTCGCATGATATATCTGATCAACTTATGGACGTGGCTGCAATTAATAGTAGGTGCGATCGCTATTATTTACTTTCGTTACTTTAATCTCGTAATTATCTGGATTATGACCTGCTCAGGTTATATTTTGATGAATAGTGCGATCCTGACAGGTCTAGAATTTGAAAACTATCACTGGAACTATATCACTAGACCATTTGGAGAAATACTACTTTTAGGATCTTTCGTACTTATATTTCAAAATAAAAAAATTTTTAACAGAGTTATAAAAATTTTAGTAGTCACTATACTTTTAACTGGTATATTTGGGAGGAATTATGAAGCTCTTCACGCTACAGAGCCTGTTCAATATAGTAAAATCCTAGAAGAACTAAGGCCATTACGTCCCTCTCTTGCCCAAATAGATAAAAACTCAATTCTTGCTGGTTCATTTGAAGCAAATGTGGCTTCATTGTTTACTCAAGGAGGTCAACTGTTTCAATTTAATCAAACCTCCCATAGTTCTGTAGTTTCTGACAGTAATGTATTGGAACGTCATGCTTTGAATGCTTGGCTATTGGGTTATACACTAAGTGAATACAAAAATCTAGATATTGATAAAAATTTTATAGTTGGAAATGGTGACTTAAAACCTATAAAATGGCAACCAGAATCAATAAAAAAAATCCGTCTGCATATCTTTGAATCTATTCTTTCAGGAGAAAGAGAAACGGAAATTTTAAGAAAATACTCACCTGAGTATCTACTACTAAGTTCTGATAAAAAAGCAATCAGAGGAGGAAAATGGAAAGTAATTGCTAATTCAGAAAAATGGTTACTATGGACAAAAATATGACACATTATCTTGATTCTATTGTGATTTTAATTCCAATTTATGACGACTGGGAGAGTCTTTCCATACTTTTGATAAATCTGGATAAGCAATTATCAAGCTTGGATATCAAAGTATCTGTAGTTATCGTAGATGATGCTTCTACTGTTACATCTGTTAATTTTCACTTTGCATCTGAATGGAAATGTATAAATACTTTGCTAGTAGTTGAATTGAGACGTAATTTAGGAAGTCAAAGAGCGATCGCTGTTGGTTTGGCATATATACAGGCAAATATAACTTGTGATGCTGTAGTTGTTATGGATGGAGATGGAGAAGATAAACCAGAGGATGTACCTAGACTAATTGATAAATGTTGTGAAGAATATCTCAAAAAAGTGGTATTTGCTTACCGAAGAAAGCGTTCTGAAAGTCAGCAATTTAAAATCTTTTACTTACTTTATAAAAAAGCTTTTCAAATACTGACAGGTAGACATATTCGCTTTGGAAACTTTAGTATTATCCCTCGATACAGTTTGGATCGTTTGGTAGCAGTAGCAGAAATATGGAATCATTATGCTTCAGGACTAATTAGGTCACGGTTACAGTATTCAGAAATTCTGACTGATCGAGGTTATCGTATTGCTGGTAAGTCAAACATGAACTTTACTGGCCTTGTCACTCATGGGTTAAGTTCCCTTTCTGTTTATAATGATGTCATCGGTACAAGATTACTAGTTTTCTCTTTGATCCTAATTTTCATCGGATTATTATTAATAGGAGTTGTGATTAGTATCAAAATACTGACAAATCTGGCTATTCCTGGCTGGGCAACATTTACTATTGGATTACTTTGTTTATTTATTTTACAAACTACTACTATTTCTTTACTGTTAATGTTTACTGTGTTAGGCTCTAGAAGTTTGTATACAGTATTGCCTTGCAGAGATTACCAACACTACGTTATCCAATCTTATAATATTTATCCAGAGATTTCTCATGACTAGTCAATATATCGGAACTGAATTAGAGGTATTTGCTCATGCTACTAATTGGAAAAACTATTATGCTGTAATTATTGATCCCTATTTAAAAGGTAAAGTTCTGGAAGTAGGTGCTGGAATAGGAATGACAACTAAAGTTTTATGTCAAGGAAACTATGACAAATGGATTTGCTTAGAACCTGATTCATTACTGTTGGCAACAATAGAAGAATTAATTTGTACTGGGGAACTTCCTAGTTGTTGCGAAGCTAGAATAGGTACTATTTCCGAGTTAAATGAAAACTCGCTCAATACAATTATTTATATTGATGTACTAGAACATATTAAACATGATCAAGATGAATTACAAAACTCATTCAATAGCCTTGCTATTGGAGGAAATTTAATTATTCTTTCACCTGCACATCAGTGGCTTTATTCCCCATTCGATAAAAAAATTGGACATTACAGAAGATACACAAAAAAAAGTTTAGCTTCTATTATACCCCCAGGTTTTAGATGTGTTAAATTCATTTATATAGACTCTGTAGGAATGTTGGCATCAATAGCCAATAAAATGTTATTAAAAAGTTCAACTCCTTCAGTCAAGCAAATTTTATTCTGGGACAGAGTTATGGTTCCCATTTCTAAAATTATTGATCAGTTACTATTTTTTTCCGTTGGGAAGTCAGTAATAGGCATTTGGGAAAAAATTTAATTATTATGATAACGTATGTCCTGGTACTCTGAATTTAATTACAGAAAAATTAAAACCAACTCATGACTTAAAAACTATAGCAATCCTACTTGTGTTTTGTTCACGTAGTGTGCCGGAGGCATCACGGGATTTTTTGAACAAACCGCAGAGAGCGCAGAGGCAGAGAAAAAGAGGTGTGATACCTACGGTACGCTTTGCGAACATATCTTATTTAGGATTGCTATATTCCTGTCAACGTGTCTGGTTGTGGGCTTTTATTTGCTGTCCGTCTTTAATAAATTTTTAAAATTAATGAAAATTGCTTTTAACACCCGACTTTTAAACTCACCAACTCTGAGAGGATGGAATCGCTATACTATTAATCTTTTGATAGAATTGTCCTCATTAGATATAGAGCTTTTTTTATATTCTGATAGCCCATTACATGAAAGCCATCTAGCCAAATTACCAAAAGACAGTTATCAAATCCGTATTTCTCCGCCGATGCGCTATATTTTATGGGAACAATATTGGTTGCCAAAACAGTGTAAAGAAGATCAAATAGATATCCTACATTGTCCCATGAATTTTGGTCTCCCTTGGTTTAGTCCTTGTCCTCGTGTGCTGACGTTACATGATGCCATAGACCAAATTTATTACTCTCAAGATAGACCTTGGTTCCAAAAGTTTAGTCTTACTAATATACAGAATAACTTTTATCACTGGGTTGCTAGAAATAAAGCAGATCATATTATTACTGTTAGTCAATATTCAAAACAAGATATTGTCAAATATTTGCATATTCCCGAAAATAAAATTACAGTTATTTATGAAGCTGCTGAGACAAGTTTTCACCATGAAGTAAATCAAACAAAACGATTGGAGGTTAGATGTAAATATCAACTGCAACTTCCTTATATTTTCTATATTGGAGGTTGGGAAAAACGTAAAAATATTCCATTTTTGGTTAAAGCTTTTGCAGAAGCTAACTTAGATGATGTAGAGTTAGTATTAGCTGGTGGTCAAGATGAACAACGTGATATACTTATGAAGTTGGGAGAATCATTAGAAATTGCCAATCGTTTGCGATTATTAGGTTGGGTAGATGATGCAGATTTACCTGCACTTTATGCTGAGGCTGTTTGTTTTGTTTATCCCAGTGAATATGAGGGTTTCGGTTTACAATTATGTGAAGCAATGGCGGTAGGTTGTCCAGTTTTGGCAGCTAGAAGCACCTGTTTACCAGAGGTTTTAGGTGATGGGGGTAAAACTTTTTCGCTGGCTGAAACTACAGAATTAGCTAAGTTATTACGGCGTTTAAAAAGGGATAAATCTTATTATGATGATTTAGTAAATAAAGCAAAAAAACGAGATTATGAGTTAAATTGGCAACTGACGGCTCGGCAAACTGAAGATGTTTATAAAAAAATACTGTAAAAATTATTATGCCCCAGAATCTGGTTTATTTGAATTATTGGCAAAGAAAAGAGTTATTAAAATCAGGAAATCCGAAATTTCCTTTGCTAAGATGGTGGATTTCATCTGAACTTTGTGAGGTTGAAAAAAAGATTTTTACTCAAGTTAAAGATCAAGATACTCTGCTTGATGTAGGTGCAGGTGATCTAAAAATCATGCAGAAACTTCAAAAAGCTGGTTATTCAGGACAATATCATACACAAGATATAGGAGAAGAATTTGAATATCATTATGCAAATATAGAGGCAATAAATGAGCAATATTCCGCTATTTTATGTCTAGATGTGATTGAACATTTACAACTTTCAGAAGGATTGACTCTAATTCATAAGTTGGTTAATTTACTAAAGCCTGAAGGGGTAATTATTCTTCAGACTCCTAATGGCAGGTGTATCAGAAGTCCATTAATTTCAGATATGACCCATTTACATTGTTATAATTTACCTGATTTATGGGCTTATCTAACTTCTATAGGTCTACAAGTAGAAGGATATAGAGTTGTTTTTGAAGCAGAAAATAAAACCTGGTTACAAATGATTATAGAATTGGGCAAGAGATATATTATTACTCGTTTTTTCGGTCTTGATTATGCTGACAATATAGTTGTAATTGCCCGGAAAACAAATATTATTTAATAAATCTTATTTTTATGATATGTCGTTCGATTCGTAGAGGTTTAGATGTTAATTGGCTGGCTCAATTGTATCTAAACCGTTATGCGGGAAAAGCTGGTATGTTTGTTTGTCGAGGTAGAATCCAACTCAGCTTATCTTCAGAAACTATTATTCAGCCTAATGATGCAGTTTGTTATATTGGCATAGCATTGTTAGGAAAATCAACCCCCAGAAATGATACCACTGTGATTAATTGCGGTTCTCAAGCGGTAATTTCCTTAAATGGCGCAACCATAGGAAGGGGTGTAAAATTGAGTGTTGGTGATTCTGCCTATCTGAGCATAGGAAGTAACTCTTATATTACTGACAGTAGTAGAATAGCTGCTCAAAACTCCATTACTATTGGTAAAAACTGTGCTATTTCCTTTGGAGTTACAATCATTGATGATGATGGACATGGATTTGGTTTACCTCCCTATTCAGCCCCAATAGTAATTGAAGATAATGTCTGGATTGGTTGTAATGTAACTATTTTAAAAGGTGTCACAATTGGAGAAGGTTCAGTTGTTGCTGCTGGAGCAGTTGTAAATAAATCTTGTCCACCTCATTCTTTAATTGGTGGAGTTCCGGCACAAATAATCAAAGAAGGAGTGAATTGGACTGATAAATCTAAACTTGAACAGTCAATAATATAAGCATTTCACTGGTAATTTTCTTTCTATTCCCCTTCCTCATACCTAATGGATTTATACTAAACACGGTTGAGACATGGACTTTTACAAAATTACGAAAAACCCAGATTTGTAGGGGTTTAGCAGTGCTAAACCCCTACCCACAGAATCAAATGATTAAGCCGTGTTGAGTATATATAAATAAAATGCAACGAACTGGACGCTCAGTAGTCAACTTTGCCACGGGACTTATGTTACAGGTGATGACACTGGGCATAGGTATAATTAGCACTCCCTTATTACTTAGTTGGCTTGGTGATGAACGCTATGGCGCATTTCGTGCTGCTAGTGATTGGGGAAGTTATCTCAATCTCCTAGAATTGGGTATTAGTGGTTCATTAATGGCACTGTTAGCAAAAGCGGTGGGAATTGGAGAACGTCAACAAATCCGCCTCACACTGGCAACAGGAATCAGAGCCTATCTGAAAATTATGATCGTGATGGTATTAGCAGGAGTTGTGCTAGGTGTATTCATCACTCGTCTTGTGCCAGTTGAAGGAGTTTTAGTCAGTGAACTACAAAAAGGCTACTGGTTAGGATTCTTCGCTATTTTTTTATTACCATTATCTCCCTTTCGGCTCTTGGCAGATGCTAGTCAACGCAGCTATTTTGCCAATGTCTTTATCATGTTTCAAAGCCTGTTAATCACTGGTTTGGGACTTCTGCTGGCACGGGGGGGATTTGGCATTACTGGACAATATATAGCTGCACTTGCTGGCAATATTGGTTTTCAAATTTTGATGTGTTGGGAAGGATTACGTCGCTATCCAGATGTTTTTTCAGCAGTTAAAGATTATAAAGCTCAAGCTTCCATAGAAAAAAAACTTTGGCAACTCAACTGGTCAACATTTACTCTCAATCTTTCCGGTCGCTTAGGTTTATTTACTGATAACATTATCATTTCTTATAGCCTTAGTCCGGCAACAGTTGTACCTTTTTTTGTCACCCAACGTTTAGCTGCGCTGGCACAAGGACAAATACAAGGTATTGGTAATGCGACTTGGGCAGCTTTAGCTGATCTTTATGCTAAAGGAGAAATAGAAAAGTTTAATGCTCGTTTGCTTGAACTAACGCGGTTAGTAGCTGTCATGGGTGTAACATTCATGGTGAGTATTGCAGCTTATAACCACCACTTTATTAGATTATGGGTAGGAGAAGACCGCTTTGGTGGTGATGGACTGACTCTACTTGCTGCTTCTAATGGATTTTTACTAGGGCTTTTATCGCTTTGGGGTTGGTGTTTTAGTGGAACTGGTCAGCAACCTAAATTAGTGCGACCTACTACAATTTCTGCTGGTATTAATTTTCTAGCCAGCATTCTCTGTACTCACTTTTTTGGTATTATCGGACCATTATTAGGTACTTTTATTGCATTTACAAGTGTTAGTTTGTGGCAGTTACCATTATTAATGCGGGAAGTTTTTGGTACATCTTTAAAACAACTTTTTTTAGCAGTTGTTCAACCTTTAGCAGTTGGCATTCCTTATGGTTTAGCGGTTTGGTGGATTGCTAAAAACCATATTCCTTGGGGATGGTTAGGATTAACTGCGGAAATGGGTATATCTGCATTTATCTATCTTGCTGTAGCTTGGTTTTTCGTGTTAAATCAATCTGAGCGTCAGCAGTGGAATGATAGATTAAATATGTTATTGTCCAGATTTCAGCGGTAATCTGATTTCAAGTTTGTTTTTAGTTCACTCTCCACACCAATACATATTAATGATGTAAATGCTCAAAATAAAGCATCTAGGTTTAGAGAAAGTTGCCACTATTTGCAGTTACTATCTCTTTAATTGCATATTATATGGTATTTGTTAGATATCTGAGGATAGATAGTATAACCCTTACGGAAGCTGTATTTATGATCAAAGTCAGACACCACAAGACTTTTCAGCTTCTGACCTTTAAAAATAACTAAGAATCAGAGATTGTGTTGCTTGGTTTACAAAACAACTATTTAGTCAATCTATCTTTAGATAGAGTTTTTCCTATCTCTTCAGATAGATGAGGTCTAAGAGAAATAAGTTATATCTTCAATTATGAGACATTGATAAGATTTCCTTGAGTGGAAACTACATTGTTGTTAAGGCTTTTCCTTGCACAATTGCAGACTACATATTATCCAATTTCTCTGCTCAATCCACCTCTCTTCAAAAGAGGCATTAATGACTTCAATTTACCCCTTGATAGTTTCTAATGATTGTAGAAACCATGAGGGGGTATTTTTCATTTTTTCGGACTAACTCTGAATTAATTGTTGAAAGCTTGGTTCTGTATTGATATCATCAAAATCTATATCTGTTGCAGCATCTTCTTTGTAACTGGGTTTAAGCTCAATTGCTTTTTGCAGATTCTCTACAGCTAATTCAACTTCTCTTTGCAGTGCATAACAAGCTGCTTTATTATAATAAGCACTAGCATAGTCTGGCTTTATTTCTAGTGCTTTGTCAAAGTTGATAATTGCTTCGTCATCTCTCCCTAATCTTACCAATGTATAACCGCGTTTATCTAAGATTTTGGGTGAGTCTGGTTGGAATTCTAACGCTTTATCAAAGGATAAAATTGCATCTTCATAACGCTCTAATTCTACTAAAGACAAACCACGATTTAACCAAGCTACACCGTCATCAGGTTGAATTTGCGTAGCTTTATCAAAACAGTTAAAGGCTTCTTTGTGCTTACCTAAATTACCACAAGCCACACCAATATCACACCAAGCTTGATGATAGTCAGGATTGATTTTAATGGCTTTATTATAAGACATAATTGCATCTTTGTAGCGTTTTAATCTGTTCAGAGTTAAACCGCATTTTAGCCAAGTTTCTGCATCATCAGGATTAATTTTAACGCTTTGTTCATAAATACCTAAAGCATCTTCATAGCGTTTTTCTGAAAATAGCATATCGGCTTCTTTGATATAATTATCCGCAGAAACTACTTGTTGTGGTGCTTCTGGTATGGGTTCTGGTAATTTTTCTAGTTCTGGAGTAGGTTGAGTTTTAATTTCTGCTAACTCTTGCAAAATAGCATCTTTACGTTTTTGAGCATCTATTTGTAATTCTTCAACTTGGTTGATAAATTCAGCTTTTAACTTTTGGAGATTTTCTAAGATGCTCAATTTTTGTTGTTGAACGTCAGTTTTAATATCAACAAACTGAGCAGTAAATTCACCGATGGAGGTTTCTAAATCATCAATTATTTGCTGTTGACGTTGTTCCGCAGTCTTTTGTAATTTTCCAAGTTGGTTGATAAATTCAGCTTCTGACTTTTGCAACTTCTCAAAAATATTCAGTTTGCGTTGTTGAACATCAGTTTTAATATCAGCAAACTCAGCAGTAAATTCACTGGTAGAGGTTTCTAAATCATCAATTATTTGCTGTTGACGCTGTTGAACAAAATTTTGTAATTCTGATATCTGCTTAATAAATTCAATTTCTAACTTGCGGAGATTTTCAAAAATACTCAATTTTTGTTTTTGAGCATCGGTTTCAATATCTGATTTTATATTTGAAACCTGAGAATTAAATTCACTGGTGGATGTTTCTAAATCATCAATTATTTGCTGTTGACGCTGTTGAGTATTATTATGTAATTCTCTAACTTGGTTAATAACTTCAGATTCTAGTTTGTGGAGATTTTCTAATATGCTCAATTTTCGTTGTTGAACATCTTGTTTTACACCAGCTTGAATATTTAAAACCTGAGCAGTAAATTCATTGCTGGATATTTGTAAATCGTCAATTATTTGCTGTTGATGCTGTTGAGCATTATTCTGTAATTCTGCAATTTGCTGAGAAAATTCTAACTGTAAGTTAGCCAAACCTGCAAATAAACTATCTTTTTGGCTTTGAGAATCAGTTTGTAATTCAGTAAGTTGTGATTTAAACACAGTATTTAGATTCTCTAGATTCTTTATAACCACATCTTTTTGATTTTGAGTATCTAATTGAAACTGAGATAATTCAGCCGTAAATTCTGACCGAGATTTTAATAAGTTTTCAAAACTCTGCTCTTTTTGCTGTAGAGCTTCTGACTCTATCCCCTGCAGTTGAGATATCAGATGAGAACGAGATTGTTCAATCTCACTAACAGCGACATCTTTGTGATTTTCAACTTCTAATTTCAGTTTATTTAATTGAGAAATTAGATCAATTTCTAGCTTTTTGACATTTTCAAGTGTTATTTTTTGTTGTTGAGCAGATAAAGTAACTTGTTCTAATTGAGTATTCAATTTAAATTCTAAACTGCTGATATTTTCTTGAGCAGATTCTACTTCACGTTCTAATGCTGTTAAAAATTCTTGTTTTGATTTTGGTAAATCCGATAAAAGAATAGATAAATTTTCTTCTTCACCTTGAATTGCTGTTTTTAGTCTATTAGCTTCCTCTGCTAATTCCTGAGTGATGTTTTGAGATGTTATAATCAAACTTTCAGCATTTTGATTAACAGAAATTAATTGAGTTTGCAACTTTTCTATTCCTTCTATTTGTTGCATTGCTCGCTCAACAATTTCCCGAATTATAGCTTTACGTAATAGCCATAATGTTGCAATTAAAACTACAGGAAATAAACTTAAAATAGTTAACCAGATATTGAGCAGGGTATTCGTGCGAGTAAAAGCACGCTCAAAGTCTGACTGTATTTGCTGTTGAGCGCGGTTTTCTTGTCGCAGTCTAGTTAATTCTTCTCTTTCCTGAGTTGATAATACCTGAGCATTAGCAAAACCCGTTGATATCAACAAGGGTGACAGTAAAATGGCGCTTTTTAAAGCTAATTTTGAAAAAATGGGTTTTTTGCTGTTCATAACACCTTCCCTATCCGTTAGTTAATTTTTGCAGCGGTGTGTCTATATTCCGTCTATCATAGATGATGGATATAAGGTTACTGATTTTTAGGGGGGTTGTTTGATATTAGCAGATTTGTGGAGATAAAACGCTCTACCAATAAGCTTGTAACTGTATTGGATAAAGGTGTATTAAAATTGTGACTATGGTTGGCTGACAAAAAGTGCGTTATTCGTCATTGAGCAAATATTCCAAAATTTCAGGTGTTAACCCTCGTGCTTCTGTTTTTGCTCCGATTTCATCCATTAATTGATTGAGAGAAACAGATGGTTTGTCTAACAATTCTCTAATGCGTAAGCCTAAGAGTAATTGGATCTTTTTTTGTTCTTCTTCGGATGATTTGGTGTAAGCCTGTGCTGTAGCAACATCGACAGGAATAGAAATTGTTTGATTTTCCATTGTTGATTATGCAGTTTGGTTTACATCGCTGTAGTTTTATTTTACCATAATTATGTCATGCCAGTAATATCATTAGGATAGAAATATGAAAAAATCAAAGCAGGAATTTTTAGAAGCTAAAGGTTGGAAAGTGGGAACAGTTGCAGAATTTTTAGAACTAACTCCAGAAGAAGCAGCTTTAATAGAAATTAAATTAGCACTTAGTCGCAGCAATAAGACAAAGGAAAAATCTTAATACCCGGTTGCTGTTAAGTCGGTAATAGTTTAAAATAAATATAATTACCATTTAAAATTTAAAGTAAATTCTGTGCTGGATTATATCACTGCTAATCTCCCATTGTTTGCGGATTTGGATCGAAAGTTGATAGTGAAAATAGAAGATATTGATAAAGTTGATTTTGAGCAGTCTAATTTTATCATCAATGGAGAAGCTTTAGATTCTCTGAAAAAACTACCAGATTCATTAGTACAAACGGTTGTTACCAGTCCTCCTTATTATGGTCAGCGTGACTATTGTGCAGAAAAACAAATTGGTATTGAAGAAAGTGAAGATGAATATATAAACCGACTTTTAGAAATATTTGATGAAGTCAAAAGAGTATTAAAAGAAGATGGTACACTCTGGTTAAATTTAGGTGATAAATATATAGATGGAAATTTAGCAGGTTTACCTTGGAAATTGGCATTAGCACTTAAAGAAAGAGGATGGTTTTTGAGATCAGATATTATTTGGTATAAACCCAATGCTATGCCATCTTCTGTTAAAAACCGTCCTACGACTGACCATGAATATATATTTTTATTTGCGAAAAATTTAAAGTATTACTATGATGCTGATGCTATTCGTGAACCTCATGTAACTTTTTCCGAAAATAGTAAAATGCGGGGTGGAAGAAATCATTTAGGTAAAAAAGGGGGAACTCCAGAACAGGGAAAAAATGCAGGTAATTCTAATTTACATAATGGTAGATGGGATCAAGCTTTTCATCCTAAAGGGAGAAATAAGCGGACTGTTTGGGAAGTTCCTTTATCTAAATTTAGAGATGCACATTTTGCAGTCTTCCCAGAACAATTAATAGAACCATGTATTTTAGCAGGTTCATCTGAAGGAGGAATAGTTCTTGATCCTTTTTTTGGTGCTGGTACTGTGGGTTTAGTTGCGATGAAGAAAGGACGTAAGTTTATTGGTATTGATATTAATGAAGATTATTGTAAGATTGCAACTAAGCGAATTTTCTCAACCTAATTATTCAATTGATTGAAAAATATGTAGAATTTCTTTGAGTTTATTATTGAGTAAGGGTTCTACTTCAATAATTTGATTTGGGTTTTTATCAATGTGAATAAAGTCCTGAGATTTCAATGATTCAAAATCTATTTTCCATGCTTCGGCTATGATAATGGGAATACATTTACATCCCTCCTTCTTCGCTTTTTCAATTGCTTGATTAATATCTCTGGTAAAAAGTAGAGCATGACCACCACCAGTTGTTTCTCTTGTTTTCACTGGAATTAATATTTTTCCGTTATTTCCTGTAACTGTAACATCATAAGTTTCACCAGCAAGTTTAATTTGAGTTTCCCCAACCGTGAGGTTTATATTATTAAATTTAAATACTTCTTTCAAAGTTAGCCTAATAATTGCCTCAAATAAAGTTCCTTTTATGGCTCGACGGCTTCCTTCTAAACGCTCCATCATCACTTCACAAATAGGAAACCATTCCCATCTTTCTGGTTCAGGTAAAATAGTAGATACATATTCACGCACATGATTTATAAGTATTGCTTTACGCTCATTAGCTGTCCCATCAATACTTTTGAGTATTGTTTGCAACCTTTGTATAGGAGCATCTCTAAAAATCCAACCTAAAAGAAGCCATTTTGCTTTACTTTGAGGATATGGACGAGCAATACCGTCATATAAATTTAAGTCTTTAGGAATTTTGCGATTAAAATATTTTAGCAAAGTTTCTTGTGCTTTATATGAATCTTTCTCAATAACAAATTCATATAATTCAGGATAATTTTCTGATTTTAAAAATTTAATAAAGTCATCGAAAAAAGGTTTATTTGAATTAGCTATGATTGCTAGTTCCTTCAGTCTGATATTGTCAGGAATATTATTCATCAAAAAACTCTTTGGGTGAAATATTTAACGCATCTGCAATTTTATGGATATTCACAAGGCTAATATTTCTTTCTCCACGTTCTACTCCTCCAATATAACTACGGTCTAAGTTACACAAATGCGCTAATTCTTCTTGAGATAGTTCTAGGTTTTGCCGAATTTGACGTAGCCTACTACCGAATTTTTTTTGAATATTTTTATGATCAGGTGTTGTCATAAAGATAATTAAAAGCTATTGATGATTTTAAGTCCACGGACTTTAAGTACCATAGTCATTTAAAATCGGGTATGAACCTTTCCCCCAAACTCACCGTCTACAAAATGACATAGTTTAAAAAGTGCATCAACCATGAAAAACAGACAAAAAAAGGCTTGTCACCAACTCATCAGCATCACCTTACTAACCACCTTCCTCACACCCTATTCCGTCACCGCAACCCCACCCAGAAACCCAGATAAAACCGTCAACTGTGAAATTCTCGTTGTGGGTGGTGGACTTTCTGGAGTTGCGACAGCTTATGAAAGTTTACTTGCAGGAAACACCGTTTGTTTAACAGAAATAACCGACTGGTTAGGTGGACAAATTTCCTCTCAAGGTACATCTGCATTAGATGAAAGACCAACTCAAAGAGCTAAACAATTCTATTCTCGTGGATATTTGGAATTGCGAAACCGCATTGAACACAAATATGGTAAACTTAACCCTGGTGAATGTTGGGTAAGTGACTCCTGTTTTCTTCCCCGTGATGCTCATAATATCATTTCTCAAATGTTAAAAGATGCGGAAAAACAGGGTAGAGGAAAATTACAATTATTCCCAAATACAGTAATTAAAGATTTACAAATTAGCGAAGATGGTAAAATTATAGATGGTGCGATCGCAATTCAACATCAACCAGCACTAAACGCACCACCTCTTAATACTTTCACCTTATCGCAAACCATAGAAGACGCTTATAGTTACCAAAACTCATCCCGCTTCAGTAAAAATATAATTCGTTTTCTTCCCAAACAATCTCAAAAAAATAATAATAAATGGTACGTTATCGACGCAAGTGAAACTGGGGAAATTATCGCTTTAGCAGATGTTCCTTACCGTCTGGGAATTGATGCGCGTTCCTATCTTGAACCTTCATCTTCTAGCACTACAAACGACCCCTATTGTACCCAAGGTTTTACATACACCTTTGCAATGGAGGCCACTAAAGAACCGCAACCCCAAATCATGCCCCCATTTTATAATCAATATGCCCCATATTTTAGTTATGAACTATCAAGATTAGCTAATTTTGATTTAGTTTTCACCTATCGTCGTATTTGGAGTCCCCAACAAGGTCAACAAACTAGATTCGGTGGTATTAATTTTACTATTCCCACACCTGGGGATATATCTATGCAAAACTGGACTTGGGGTAATGACTACCGTCCAGGAACAGCGGAAGATAATCTAATTTATACACGGCAACAATTGCAAGCCACAGGTCAATTACAACCTGGTGGCTGGATGGGAGGACTGAGAACCGAAACTTTCCGCAAAGGTGAAGAAAATGCTCTCGCTTATTATTACTGGTTAGTTTCGGGAAATACTGACTCTCAACTCGGTGAAGGTGTGAAACAACCACAACCGAATAACAGATTATTAACAGGTATAAATTCGCCGATGGGAACTGCATCTGGTTTATCAAAATACCCCTATATGCGAGAAGGAAGACGCATTATTGGCCGTCCCAGTTGGGGACAACCCCAAGGGTTTGGAATTTGGGAAGTTGATATTTCTCGCCGTAATTATAATGATGAGTATTATCGGAAAACACTGCCAGCGAATACATATCGTCAGTTAAAAGCGACACTTGCAGGTTTAGAGGCAGCATCAGTAATTAGAGGTGAAGTCAGTCCAGATAAAGCCATGAAACGCGGTCGTTCCACTATTTTCCCTGATGCTGTAGGTATAGGACATTACGCTATAGATTTTCATCCTTGCATGGAGAAAAGTCCAGCAGAAGCACCTGGTAATATAGAACGTCCAGGAGAAAGACGCGGTGCTGGTAACGCTTATCCTTTCCAAATTGCCCTCAGAGCGATGATTCCCCAAAAAATTGATAATTTATTAGTAGGTGGTAAAAGTATTGCGACCAGTCATATAGCTGCTGCTGCTTATCGGGTACATTCTTTTGAATGGTCTGCGGGTGCTGCTGCGGGAACTGTGGCTAGTTTTGCACTTAAACAAAATATTGCACCCTATCAGTTAGTTGATGATTTACCGAGATTAGAACCGAAGTTACAGGTTTTACAACGCTTGTTAGAAGAAAACGGTAATCCTACTGCTTTTCCTGATACTTCTATTTTTAATCAAAATTGGGAAGATTGGCGATAAATATAGCACGACAACAATTGAGATTAGCACTTAAACTCACTCAGGAACAAATGTCAGAAGTAACTGTTTCTAAAATGGAAAATCGTACTGATTTAATGCTTTCAATTTTGCGAAAGTATATTACTGAGATGGGTGGTGAGTTGCGTCTTGTTGTTGAATTTCCAAATCATCATCATGAGTAATCAAGATCCGGTTTTCATATAACGCAAAAGCAATTTGTTCTCTATCTGACACACCAATTAATCCTGCTTCTGAAGTTGTAGTCACATTAATTCCTCGACGACGTAAACCTAACGCAATGGCATTACTAACACTTTCATCTAAATGGAACTTAATTTTTTCTGTCATTGCGCTGTTTCAGTTTTTGTTGCAAAATCGAAGGAGTCTGTGCTTGAATTTCTTGGATAAAAGCTTCTGATTCTGATATTTGTTGCCTAATTTCTTCTCGATGATCATGATAGTATGCTAAAGCTGCATAGACATCAGATAAAGTAATACTAGGATAGTGGTAGAGAATTTCATCAGGCGACATTCCCATTTGTTCATGCCAAATCACAATATCCTGAACTCGAATCCGATGTCCAGCTATCCGGGGTTTTCCTCCACAAATACCGGGAGTGATTTCAATATGTTCTTTGATTATGTTAAGGGACATATCTATGATTTAGAGAATTATTTAAGCCGATTATATCACTATTTTACTGGAGATGTCTATTATATTTATCGTAGGGGTTTAGCATTGCTAAACCCCTACCCGTCCATTTGTATCATTTCAGCAATTTAAATGTGATTTGGAAAATTATTTAATTTTTTACTTGTTGAAAAGTTTTATAATTTTGACAAACAACCTCTCAACAAATATCTCCTTGCAAATGAAAATAAATCAGTGAGTGTAAATTGGTGTTACCTACTTCATTTTGATTGACAAATGGATAAGATGTAGATAAATATTCCTGAATATTATTTTCAATTCTTTTCAGTTCAACTTCTCCTACCCAAAAACAAATATCTTCATCTTCTGTATTTAGAGGTTGAGAAAAACCAGGTGAATAATGTGGTAAAGTTCAAGAGCGACATCATCAGCTTCAGGACCGAAGGTAAAGTCAAGACGTAATCCCAGGGTTTGAGGATTTAAGGAAATACCAACTAAGTCAGCACTTTTTAAATATTCCATAAAATCTGATAACATAGGATCATTGTTTATTGATTCACAAATTGAAAAGACAAATTGAAAAGATATGATAGAACAAGAACTGCTCAACCGTATTTCCCTAGATCCGAAAGTAATGGTGGGAAAACCTACTATTAAAGGTACAAGATTAACTGTTGAATATATACTTAATCTTCTGGCACACGGCGCGACAGTCGCAGAAATTCTGGAAGAATATGAAGGTTTAGTAGAAGCAGATATTCGAGCTTGTTTATTATTTGCATCTCGTCCCCTAGATGTTAAAATGGTATAGAGTAAGATAGAGTAAATAATATGAGCTATCAAGATATCATTACCATTGAACCAGATAAGCGGGGTGGTAAACCTTGTATTCGCCGGATGAGAATTACAGTCTATGATGTTTTAGGTTGGTTAGCATCTGGGATGTCTTATACAGAGATATTAGAAGATTTTCCTGAATTAACGGAAGCAGATATTAGAGCTTGTTTAGAATTTGCATATTAATTATTACCATTGAACATATCTAACTATTGTAAAACCAATCAAAAGAACTAAAAAAAGACTAAAAACTTCACTCAGAAACCCTCTATCATTAATTAATTTTTTGATAGATTGAATGTTATCTTGAGTATCAATTACTGAATTTTCCTGGTGTGATGGAGTTTCTTTCATCAATACTGAATCGGGAGGAGATTCTTGTTCTACTTTAGAATCACTAATGTCTAATTCTTTTTCTTGAGTAAAATTTTCTTGTTTCAATTTTGAATTGGAAAGAGATTCTTGTTCTATTTCCTCACTAAGTTCTAAGTCAGTTTTCGGTTTAAAAGCTTCTGTAATCAATGAATTAAAATTGTATTTTCTCGAAAGGGTAGCTGAAGCAAAGGAAACCAAAAAAAGTATTAAGGCGTTAATGATGTAAGCGATAATATTATGTTTATTCATTTTCTGCATAACTCCTTGTATTACATTCTAAGCTAAATCTATTACAAGCATAACTTCTGATTTTTCTTCCTACCCAGTAACCTGCAGATTTACCTTTGTTAAATCCATCTCCAACTATGAAGGCATCATACTGTTTAATGACAGGATTATTATTCTGAAATCCAGTGTTTATTTTAATGCGTGGATTTTTATAATTTGAACTTGGACTAATTTTCAAGTGAGTTTGTGAATTTTTAATAAGCTGTTGTGCATCTTTATCAGCTATAGATTCTGCCTTGGATTCTAAATTATCCAATAATAGCAATGAGCATATTATTAGGATTACAAGACTGAAAAGGAAACATTTTCTGATCATTACTATTTATTTTTTGTGAAGTTCTTAAAATCCAGATACACCTGATGGAAATTCTACGATGAAACCAAGAATCCATCCAGCTAACCATAAAGCAGCTAAAACTACTAATGTTGATAATACTGTTGTGAAGAAATTATTGATCATATTGATATCCTCTCTGTAATAGGGTTTTCCAAATTCAAACTCGCGTTTATTTATACCCACCCTACACCACACACCCAAACCTGAAAAGCGGAAAAAAGCGGATCGCAAAAAAATTTACAAAAAAGGACGGAAAAAAGCTGATAAATACGGATAAAGTCTGCTAAAATTACCTATGTCGCTTTACATTTCTAAATATGCAGGTTCACGAACTACTACAACTTGTGGATGACGCTGTTTATCTCAACACAGGCGAGCATCTCAATGACTTACAACGTGGAGTTATTGAGGGATCACTAAAACATCAAAAATATGCTGATATAGCCGAAACCTGTGGTTGTAGCGCCGGTCATGCAAAGGATGTAGGTTACGAACTATTGCAATTGTTATCTGATATTTTTGATGAACCGGTTGATAAACGAAATCTTAAATCTGTTCTGGAACGACAGGGAAATGTAAATCTTTTTTTAGGTGATAAAAGTATTAATCAAAATATAATTGGCTGTATAAATATTGGTTCTAAACAACCTCAAAATAAATCAGATAAAAATAATTCTAGTAATTCTAAATTAAAGCAACGTAAAAATAATAAAACTCAGATAGAAAAAATTGATAAATTACGGTATTTTGGGTTAAATGATGAGCAAATTGCAGAAGTGTTAGAGTTACCTTTAGAGGTGATTAAACAGGTGGAATCGGAATAATAAAGCTTTTAATTTCCAAGACGCTAGAAATTCAACGAAGTTAAAGCATTTTTCAAATCTTGTTATATAATTAGATTTATCATGGATGTAAAAATATGAAGCTAAGAGTAATTCTAGAACCTAGTGATGAAGGTGGCTACACCGTTTATGTTCCCTCCTTACCTGGTTGTATCAGTGAAGGGGAAAATATTGATGAGGCATTAGCAAATATTCAAGAAGCTATAGAGTTATATCTTGAACCTGTAGAAAATGAATTTTCCGCTCAGGAAGGTATCATTGTTCGAGAGTTGGTTCTATGAGTAAAGTTCCCAGCCTTCCATACACTAAAATCATAGCTGCTCTAGAACGAGATGGATGGATTGTGGTTCGTCAACGCGGTAGCCACATTCGATTAGAAAAAGAACTGACTGATGAAGTCCTTAAATTGACAGTTCCGGCTCATAAGCCTGTTAAACGCTCTACTCTTGCCCATATTTTGAAACAAGCCCACACTGATGTTGAGCGATTTCTTGATCTCCTGTGATGTGTGATGCCTACAGCGATCGCAAAAAAATGATTTAATTAGAACAATGCTAAACTAAATCTTCTAAATCATCCACAGTCATAGGTGCTTGAGCAGCATGACGAACATATAAAACAGATACTATCGTGTCTCGAATTGTAAATAGAACTCTATAAATATTCTTAGATTTGCCATAAAGCAATTGACGGACTTCTTCTGGAAAAATCTCATGTTCAACTGCTAAAGCACAACGCTGGGGTTTATCTTGTAAGGTAGCAATAGCATTCATCAATCCTCGAAACCAGGTATCAGCAAATTCAGGATTACGTTCTCGATACCAAAGATATGTTTGCTCAATCTGCTTTTCAGCAATTGGAGTAATTTCAACTTGAAATGTCATATTTCTGTTGCATTTCCTGAATAAAATCTGAAAGAGGACGAGTTTGTCCACTGTTGAGTTCTTCAAAACCCTGCTGAATACCAGCAATAGTTTCCAAATGCTCAATTAATTGACGTATCTTGCTAGGATCAATTTTACCAGGATCGAGAAAAGTAATGAGAACCTGGGTACTATTATTGACATTTTCGGGAATTTCGGTAAATTCAATCTGTCCGTCTCGATAAATACCTTCGACTGTTTTTAGCATAAGTCTTTTGGTGTTTATTATTTTTTAGATTATACCACGATTATTAATACATCTGTTAATAAATCATCTTTGCTGAGTCATTGCCATCACATTTGCAACAGTTAATTCTAAAATATTACCAAGGCTAGGGAGTATATCATTATCAGCATAAATAAGAGGTAATTCTTGATTTTCCCATACCCAAATTTGCTTTCTTTGAATATCAATCAACCAAGCAAGTTTTGTATCATTACTCAAACAATGCAGGATTTTGTGTTGTATATCTAAGGTACTTTGATCAGGAGAACGAATTTCAATTAACCAGTCCGGTGAACCTTGTAGGAGTCCATCTTCATTAGAAAGACGCTCACTCTTAACAACCGAAATATCAGGTACAGGAGACATGGGAGGTACAATACACCGCAATTCTTGAATAGCTTCGTAGGCGGTAGTTTGCCTGTTGATGGCGTTAACAAGGTTACGTTGGAGGCGGGAATGAAACAGCGTTAGCATGGGTTTTTGCTGGGCTTTTCCCTGGATAAACTCCCAAGCAGGAGAAGCTTCAATATTGGGTTGCTGAAGAAAATTGTCTAATGGGTTGGTGAGGGTAGTAAATTGCATAGTTGCTGTTATTTATTATTCACATTTTTGGGTATTTCAGTAAATTCAATCTTTCCTTTTCAATAAATTTAAAATGGAATATTCTCATCCTGTAAATCCTTTAATCCTGGACATCCTGATTCAGACAAAAATTATAACACAAGATAACTCAATAACATCCATCTCCCTATATTTCTATTTTGTATTCCCACATACAGCAAACAAAATCATAAAACAAAATAAAGAAATCGGTTTTTTAACTACCAAAACTCTACACTAATAATAGTAACAGCAAATACATAAAAACTATATTTCCTGTCATTAATGCGACGTTTCTGAGCATCAGAGTACAACTTAATATATCTCAAAAAATCTTGCCTAAATCGCTACTAGTCTTACAGGTAAATGGATTTATCATGAGTACAAAAAAGCTCAAACCCTACCCTAAAAATACCAGTACCTCTATCATAAAAAACTAGAACCCCTCACCCTACAGAAAATGTAAAGTTCTGTTAAATAGTGGTTTAAACCTATTGAGTACAATCGTAATAAATTCAATAAATTTAATCGGTATCTGTGGTTTTGTCTGCTTTCGAGTCACCTGATATAAGCAGAAAAATACAACATGGCTCTTTTAACCAGACAGTACCGATGCAACAGTCTTTAGACAGTACCAAAACCCAAACTGCAAATACAGACTCGCGGAAAAATCAACGTTCTGGCGGTTTTTTTGAGCCATTAATGAGTGATTTTCGGATCATATTTGAGCGTGATCCAGCCGCACGTAATTGGTTGGAGGTTATATTTTGTTATCCTGGATTTCATGCTCTTTGTTTCCATCGTCTTGCACACTGGTTACACATCCGTAAAGTGGGTTTTATCCCTCGCTTAATTTCCCATTTGGGACGATTTTTAACAGGTATTGAAATTCATCCAGGTGCAAAAATTGGTAAAGGTGTATTTATCGATCACGGTATGGGAGTTGTCATTGGTGAAACTGCCATAGTTGGCGATTATACACTCATTTATCAAGGTGTAACTCTCGGTGGAACTGGGAAAGAAAGCGGTAAACGTCATCCTACCTTGGGTAATAACGTTGTTGTGGGTGCGGGTGCGAAAGTGTTGGGAAATATTCAAATTAGCGATCGCGTGCGGATTGGTGCAGGTTCAATTGTCTTGGGTGATGTTCCTCCAGATTCCACCGTAGTTGGTATTCCTGGCCGCATTATTTCCCATAAACAAAGCAAACGTCTTTCTCCTTTAGAACATGGAAAACTACCCGATGTGGAAGCAGGTATAATTCGTTCCTTGCTTTCCCGAATTGAAAAACTTGAACAACAACTGCAAACCATGAATAGTCATCAGCAGAACGAGGAACATTAAATTATGTTCTCACTAGGTGAACAAGTTTTGCAGATTCCTTTAAGTGATAGATGGCAAATTTATCACCGTTTGCAAGAATTGATGATCGCTTGTTCCTGTCCTCCAGATGGTTCTTTACGCGTGCAAGTAAATAGTTTACAAGAAGCAATTCTTGTCCGCAGTGCAGTCATGCAATTTTTAGCTTCGCGTTGTGAGTTAGTGCAATGGTTAGAAGTTTGTTGGAGTCATAGTATTGAGTGAAAAGTGCATAACTGACTACAATTTACAACTTCTCAAATGTCTAATCAATACAATATCAGAGCAGAATCCATGATGCAATCTTGATTTATCATCTCCAAAAGTCGAAGTTATTGTTTACTCACAATTTAGCTTGCGGACTGAAGGAAATTAACCTAAGCTTAGGTTTCACTCTCTCTACCAAATCTGCTAAATCTCATATTTCTCTGACATATTCTATTCCTGAACAGAGTGAAATTAGCAGTTAAATCTGGGGATAGCATTTTGTCATCTTGTCTAGCTTGATATTTTCAAATTTAAATTATGGTACACCGTAACAACGATAGGAAATTACTACAATTTTTGCATCATGAACTGGAACTTTCAAAAGCCGATATTGCTGTTGCTTTGCGACATCGTGAGTTTGATAAAGGACCTATTCCTATGTTGCTTTGGCAGTATGGTTTTATCGACTTAGAACAGTTAGACAAGATTTTTGATTGGTTAGCGGATCATGCTTAATCAATGAAAAAATCAATATTAAAATTGAAAAAATCTGAGAAATATTTATAAGTATTCTGACTCCTCTATAGACATTCCACCATAATGTCTTCACTAACTCCTGAATTCTTCCCAATGAGGTAAATACTATGATTGCTAGTTTAATTGCTGGATTGAGTATCTTATTAATTACGGGACTTGCTAATAGCTATATTAGTTACTGGCTATTTGTAGAGCATCCCCATCATGGCAGAAAAAACTCTTCTTAAATTATACCAAAATTTGGTTTCATATCATACAGATGTGGTGTGAGTTATTGAGCAATAATTAAATATTATAAAATTAAATATTATAAACTGTCTTGAATAACTCGTGTGATTTTAGCAGTTATCTAAAAATTTTTAATATTTGTTTTATATCTCTGATGGCTAGGAATTGTAGCGTTAAAGGGTATTAGTAAAAACTCGGCTAGAGGGATATTTGGGATGAGTCAAATTAGTATTAATGATACTACGTTACGTGATGGTGAACAAGCGGCAGGTGTTGCTTTTAACCTAGAAGAAAAAGTAGCGATCGCCAAATTTCTGGATGCCATTGGTGTTCCCGAATTAGAAGTCGGTATACCCGCAATGGGAGAAGAAGAAATTCGGGCAATTAAAGCAATTTCTAACTTAAATTTAGATGCTAAATTACTAGGTTGGAATCGCGCCGTAATCTCCGATATTAAAGCCTCTATTACCTGTGGATTAGAAAGAGTACATATCGCTATCCCCGTTTCTGGTATCCAAATTGCTGCTAAATTTCATGGACAATGGAGAGTCAGTTTACAACGACTTAAAGACTGTATTAACTTCGCTCTTGATCATGGTCTTTGGGTTGCTGTCGGAGGAGAAGATTCTTCTCGAGCAGATGAAAACTTCCTCGAAGATGTAGCTTTGTATGCTCAAGAATGGGGTGCGTCAAGATTTCGTTTTTGTGATACAGTTGGAGTTCTTGATCCCTTCGGAACTCACCTCAAAGTTAAGCGTCTTGTATCTACTTTATCAATTCCCTTAGAGATTCACACTCATAATGATTTTGGACTAGCAACTGCTAACGCTATTGCTGGTATTAAAGCTGGTGCAGTTTCTGTGAATACCACCGTTAATGGTTTAGGTGAAAGAGCAGGAAATGCAGCTTTAGAAGAAGTTGTCATGGCCATCAAATGTATCTACGGTGTTGATTTAGGAATTGACACTCGACATTTATTAGGACTGTCTCAATTAGTTGCTGCTGCTTCCGGTGCAAACGTCCCACCTTGGAAAGCAATTGTGGGAAAAAATACCTTTGCTCACGAGTCGGGAATTCATGCTGATGGTGTACTGAAAAACCCAGAAACTTATGAACCATTTTCACCAGAAGAAGTAGGTTGGGAACGTAGTTTAGTAGTAGGTAAACATTCTGGAAGGCATTTATTATCTAACTTATTAGCACAGTATGGCATCTTTTTGAATTCAGAAGAAACCCAATCTGTTTTAGATGCAGTCAGACATGAATCAACACTGAAAAAACGCAGTATCACTACAGAAGAATTGTTGAATTTAGTCAGTGAACAGAGGTATTCCCATGCAGCGCGATGAGATAGAACTGAATTCTCAACCAATTTTTGAAATTGGTCAAAAAGTCCGAATTAAGAAACTCATCAAAAATGATGGTACTTTTCCTGGTCGAGAAATTGGAGAAGTTTTAGCAAGAATTGGAGACGTTGGTTATGTATCCAGCATAGGAACTTTTTTACAGGCTTACTATATCTATGCTGTGCATTTTTTAGATACAGGGTACATCATCGGTTGTCGAAAAAGAGAACTAGAATCTGCTGAGGAAACACATGAAAGTAATGCTACGGATGAATGATGCTGGAACTTTGGTGGCCTACGTCGCTAAAAAAGACTTGGAAGAAGAAGTTGTTAAACAAACAGATAGTGATGCAGGTAAAGTTCTCACTTTAGCTAATGGTTGGGAATTAGAATTTAGTGAAATCCCAGCTAAGGAAAATTTACCTTTAACTGTGGAAGCTAAACGCCTCGCATAAAATTATCACAAGTTAGTAAAGATAGAAGGTAACAGGTAAAAACATATAAAAATATATTTTTCCTCTTCCTTCTGCCTTTCAATGAGCAAAAATACCCCAGTAATGTGGGGTTTATTATTTTATATTGCAAAATTGGGTTATCATTATGGGTAAACAGCATCAGACTGTATCAGAATTGAATTTTGAAGGACAGTTTTTAGGTTTTGTTGGTGATCAACCTAAAAAGTTTAAACATTTGCGTTTAGCAATTCCTTCAGGAAATGTGAAAATTAAAATACCTAAAGATTTGCGTTGTTCTCTGGTGACATCTTTAGTACCTGGTGAACAAATTCATATTGGTGCTATTAGTAAATTCAATCCCCGAACAAGTAAACTTAAATTCACAGCTTATCAAGTCCAAGCATCTGGTTTTTGTCCAATTCATCATCGACTCCCGGAAATAACAGCTAAGATTATGGTTTGTCAAAAATCTGGTTGTATGAAACGGGGAGGGAAAAATTTATTATCAGAGTTAGAAAAAACTTTGTGCGATCGCGGTTTGTTAGATAAAGTAAAAATTGAACATACCGATTGTCAAAAAAGTTGTAGCAGCGCCCCAAATTGTGTTTTAATGTTGGGTAAAAAGCAATACAAAAAAATTCATCCAGATGCGATCGCTTCTTTATTAGAGAATCATTTATGAAGATTATTTAAAGGTGCTAGAAATAGTGTAATAAAAATAAAGCTCACAATTATTCATCTGAAATTTGAAGATACCAGCCTTTTGTGAGCATAGAAAATTACTTTACACAAAATACATAATAAATATTTAATAAAAACTAAATTTGTGTTGTAAATGACTTTTTAAAAAATAGTAATAATGTAGCAGTTTTCGTCTTTAATTCTTGTCCGGAGATGTTGAATTAAGGTCTGTAGGAATGTTATATTAGAGGATATTTTAAAAGGGTCTTTTACTATCATAATTATCACAGTTAAGCATCTCTGTACATTGGTGAAACTTTAATTTACCGTTGTATTTAAACTCAGTGATAACTATCAAATCTACCTTTCGGTACTTTACAAACATCCTCTTAGTTCAATAATTAGATTGTATAAGAGTGTGAGGACTATAACTTTGAATAAATGCCAATTTGCCAATGTAATTACTGCTAATTGGCTGCTGTTGATGGGAATAAATCTATTAGGTGGTCTTTTCCTATCTACATCTGTTGCCATTAAAGCTGCATCTGCGGTTGATAAATCAGTTGCTGATACCACAAGCAAGGAATTAACGACCAAGCAAAAAGTAGAATCCACTGAAAATATTAGCCAAAAATCCCAACATTCAGCTGCTGAATTAAAACAACGTTTAATTCAAATCAAACAACCACAAACTATCATCCAAAAGATAGATGCTTCTAGTAATTTAGGTGATACATTTGGTGAAGCTAAGAAACTTTATCCTACTCAGCCCCAAACTATCACTCAACAGATAGATGACTCTGAAAATTTAGGTGATAAATTAGGGGATATTAATCAATTACGCCAGGATTTATTAGTTGAACCTCTTGTTAAAATAACTCCTCTACCCAAACGCACCTATCAGCCTGGACTCAGTTTTGGCGCTCCCAGTGCTTTCGGGGCTGCCTGGGGTGACTTATTTATAGTAGGATCGGGCGCTACAGCAGGTAAAAGTAGGGCAGGAAATCCAGACGCAAGTATGAGTGCAGGTTTTGGTTTAGGAGATGCCTACAACCTAATTGGTTTGGAACTTACCTTCAACAACGGTAGTATCAAAAACTTCGGTTACAACGGTACTTTTGACTTCAAAGCTCACCGCGTTGTTTATGCAAAAGGCAACACACAAGTTGCTGTAGCTGGTGGCTTGAATACCTTTGCTCAGTATGGTAATGAAGGTATTAGACCTTCCAGCGCCTATGGTGTCATCACAACATACTCTCTTTTACAGCCTAACAACCCCTTCAATCCCCTGGCCATCTCCTTTTCTCTAGGAGCAGGTGGTGGCGACTTCCGACAAGGCGATGAGAGTACAGGTATATTTGCGGGAATGGGTCTACAAATTCATCCCCAGGTGGGTATAGGTGTAGGTTGGAGTGGAGTAGGTTTAAATGCTGGTATATCAGTAGTTCCTGTGCCTACCATTCCCTTAACAATTACCGCCCAAGGTGCCGATCTCACAGATAATAGTTTCGGCGGTTCCGTATTTGTTCTGACTGTGGGCTATGGTTTCAATTTTTTGCCTAGATAAACGCTTCAATATCTTCAATGTAGAGAATAACCATGTTAAAAATCAGAACCTTGATTATCGCTCTCGTTTTTGCACCTTTAATTTCACTTTCTTTGCAGTTAACGAATCAAGCTCAAACTAATTCACCAAGTAAAGGTGTAGCAGGATCTGGAAGTGGAGGTGGAAACACTGGCTCAAATAATACCCCTGTTTCATCACCGAGTAAAGGTACAGCAGGATCTGGAAGTGGAGGTGGAAACACTGGCTCAAATAATAACCCTGTTTCATCACCGAGTAAAGGTGTAGCAGGATCTGCAAGCGGTGCTACACCTAATATCATTGTCACAAAGGCAGCGGATGGTTCTGTAAGTATTAATCTTTCACCTATGGCTGTACGTGAGTTGCAAGTTGTCGTTGATCGTCTCATTAGCAGTGGTAGTTTGAGGATATTCTTACCGATTAACGCTAATAGACTGGAAATATCCTTAATTTTCAATGGGCTTCCTTCACAATTAGCAAAAGACTTAACAGGTGCAGCATCTCAGATTGTCCAATTTTCCCGTACTTCCAGTCTACCTTCACTTGAGTTACCACAAGCACGGCTAGTAGCCAGTATTAAAGCTGCAAAAGCCGATTCAACTAGCAATGAAGCAAATGAGTTAGTAACTGTGAACGCTAACAAACTGAACGAAACTATTAATATCTATAACAAGATTGTACTGGAGAGCGATCCAGCAACTCTTCAGAAGCTTTCACGCAACTCCAACTTTGTGGAAATTGGTAAAACTCTAACAACATTAAGGTCTGCAATCAATTAGAGAACTCCACAAAAAACATGATCCAATAGTGTAGGGGTAATTCATGAATTACCCCTACTTTCGCGGAAGCTTTAGGGGAATGATATTAAAACAGGATCAATCATTCTATGGAGTTCACTTAGTATAGCAATGGACAGGGTGGTTAGGACATTAACTAATGATCAAACTCAAATACAAATAGACTTTCAACCCAGTCCCCAGTCCCCAGTCCCCAGTCACCTGCTATATTAGACATCTTCGTTGACACTCTCCGGGCTAAAGCCACGGAGATTCTACATTCTACGTCAGAACTTGCTCAACCAGATTTGCATCAAGTAGAGTAGAGGTTTCAACTCCTGTAGCGTTACTTTGGGGATGCCCTCCCCTAGCTGAGACAGCCGCTTGTGAGGGTTTCCCGACTTGTGCGGACTGTCGTTGCTGGGCAAGATTTAAAATATTTACTGCTGCATTCACGTCTCTTTGAAGTTCGCAACCACAACTACATTTATGAGTACGGGTTGAAAGAGATTTTTTCACAATTGCCCCACAATTACTGCATTTTTGTGATGTGTAATGTGGAGTAACAGCAACCACAACACTGTTAAACTTCACAGCAAAATATTCTAACCATTGACGAAAACTAGACCAAGCCGCATCATTAATTGACTTAGCAAGACAATGATTTTTTACCATGTTCTTAACACTTAAATCTTCATAAGCTACTAAAGCGTTAGCTTTGTTTACGTTACGCGCTGTTCTTTTAGCGTGTTCATGACGTTGCCTACTTACTTTTAAATGTTTTCGAGCATATCTAGCCCGTGCTTTACGTCTTTGGTTTTTACCTTTCTCTTTCGTGTAGATTCGACGTTGAGCGTGTTTGATGGATTTTTCTGCTTTTCTTAGAAACCGGGGATTTGGTTCATGATGTCCATTAGAATCAGAGTAAAAATACTCCAAACCGACATCTAAACCGACTTCACCATCAGCTATTCTAGGTTCTTGTTTAACTTCTGTATCTACACAGAATTGAACATAGAAACCATCAGCACGTTTAACAATTCTGACTCGCTTAATTAACTTAACTGGGTATGTATGAATATCCCATTTACCCAATAATTTAAGCTCACCAATACATTTTTTATCAGTAAAGGTGATACGTCTTTTTGTTGGGTGTAATGACCATCCAGAAGTCTTATATTCAACTGAACGGTTATCTTTTTGGAATCTAGGATATCCCTTTTTACCTACAACTTTCTGTTTACAGTTGTCGTAAAATCTCTGAATTGCTTGCCATGCTCTTTCAGTTGCAGACTGACAAGCCATTGAATTTAATTCTTCTACAAAATTAAACTCTTTCCGTAGTGCTGTTGAGTAATTATTTAATGCAATTCTGTTAACTTTTGATTCTTTTGGTGAGTCCATCCAGTAACGAATAGCTTTATTTCTGACAAACTGAGTTGTCCTGATTGCTTCGTTAATAGCTTGTTTTTGACATTGGTTGCATTTGACTTTGTACTCTAACACCAGCACTACTTCATCACCTCCTGAACCTATGCTAAACTAAGTTTAGTTTATGCTGATATTCTAAATATGTCAATAGGAAAAGGACAAAAGAGAGTTAAAAATACACCAGTTTTTTATGATGAGATGAAAAAACGAAGAGGTATTAACTTAACTGATACAGCTTGGGAAATTTTGGCTAGACAAGCCAAAATAGAGAACATTAGCGTCTCTGAATTAATTGAAAGATATGCTAGAAGATTGAATCAGTCTAACTGCCCCTAAAGGGGCGAGCCGTTCGCCTACATCCACTGTCTCAAGCACAATAAAGTATCAACGCCTTGCTCATACCATTTCTTTATGAGGCTGCGCTGAATTTTGTAACCTTGTCTTTTCCTCCTCTGTGTTCTCTGTGTCTCTGTGGTTCGTTCCTTTCTAAATTTGGCGCATCTTTATACAGAATTGGTATCAGATACTTTATTTCAGTGGTTTTGGCTCACTCGATTTTCTTATAAAAATTGTAGAGACGTTTCATGGAGCGTCTCTACAATTTGCTTAACTAGATATCTACTAACTAAACTGTTCAATTATTCCCCCACCCAATACCTTATCCCCTTCATACCAAACTGCTGCTTGTCCAGCGGTAATACTGAATTGAGGTTCATCAAACACCAACCGCACACGGTCATTTTCTAAGGGTATGACTGTCACGGGTACGGGTTGGGAACGATAACGAATTTGCACTTCTGCACGGATGGGGGTTGCTGGTTCAGCAATAGACACCCAATTTACTCGGTTTACTGTACATTCTGCTTGAGTTCCTTTGGTGCGATCGCCTACAATTACTTTGTTATTAACTGAATCCAATTCAATCACATACAAAGGTTCAGCCGCAGCAATTCCTAAGCCTTTTCGCTGACCAATAGTGTAATGATGGACACCATCATGTTGTCCTAAAACCTTCCCAGTGGTATCCACAATATCACCGGGTTTTGGCGCTAAATATTTATCTAAAAATGCCCGCATAGAACCGTTACTTTCTACTAAGCATAAATCTTGACTTTCTGGTTTATCGGCTGTTGTTAAACCATATTCAGCCGCAATTCTGCGGGTATCGGTTTTATTCAATTCTCCCAAGGGAAAGATAGAAGAACCTAATAAATCTTGAGATAAATCATACAGAAAATATGACTGGTCTTTATTGCGGTCAACTGCACGTAACAATTGATAACGTCCAGTATTTGCATCATAGCGAATTTGGGCATAATGACCTGTAGCGATCGCATTACTTCCCAATTTTTCCCGCGCATATTCCACCATTGGTCCAAATTTTACCGTCTTGTTACATTGCGAGCAAGGTAAGGGCGTAATTCCCATACTGTAACCAGACACTACATAATCAATAATATTGGCTTGAAAGACATCCCGAATATCGACAATTTCGTGGGGAATGCCCAATTGTTCGCAAATACTAGCCGCGTCGATCATTCCTTCAGAGCAACATTGCCCTTTGCCTTTCATTAGCCAAAGGGTTAAACCAATTACATCATAGCCCTGATTGTGTAACATAGCGGCAGCTACAGAACTGTCCACGCCACCAGAAAGACCAACGACAACTTTTTTCATAATTCACACTTTTAACAGTGCTTGCTACTGATTTTTAATGGGAGATAGTTTTCTACCCTAAACAAAGCGCGAGACTGTTAAATTGTAGCATAAGTTCCTGAAAAGCTTTGTTAGCAAGCAACTTTTAGTTTTAGTCCTGTAAGCGTTGAGCAATGCTGAATTCTTCTATGTTGGGGTTTTAACCCTCTCGGTAATTTTCCCTTAGCTGATTACAATAATAGCTAGTACCGCTTCGCGGAAGTCAAAAGTCAAAAGTCAAAAGTCAAAAGTAATATGGAATCAGCTTTTGAACGATTGAGAATAGTCCCTTAACTTACGCCGCAGTGTACTAATAGTAAATTTCTGCTCTACTTGGTTACAAAATATGGCTATTTTAACAGCACATCAAAGAATTCCCGTATCCATACTTTCCCTGCTTGTAAGTGGATGCTTGGCTCTAAATTCTCAAAATAACCCAGCACAGGCGCAAACAGTTAAAAATCAGTTTTTATTAACACAAACAGCATTACCGCAATTGCAACCAACGGGAGCAGTGGAATTTTATCAAAATAACCAAAATTATCAACCTTCCCCAACTACAGAAATTAGTCAATATGGGCAAAACTTAGAGCGATATGTTGTCTATGTTAATAGCGATAATAATCAAGTTCTACAACGAGTCCGTCAAATTGAAAGTAGTGCTTATATTCGGCAATTTAATGGACGTAATATCATCCAATCTGGCGTTTTTAGCAAACCATCTCATGCCCAACAGCGTATTAGAGAATTAGAATCAAATGGTATTCGTGGTGCAGGTATTCTTAACTTCTCTAACCCAGAGCAAATATCCTATTATTCTGCTAGGGAAATACCCTATTCTACTGGAGATAATTTTCGCACTGTTAGTCCTAGTGTTCAACGAGAACAGGCTAAATCGTACTATGTTATCATTCCCACTAGCATTAATAATTTACGCTATTTAGGGCAAGAAATTCAGCAGAAAATAGCTAGAAATACCAATGTTTTTCTGAGAACTCAGCCACGAGGAGCGCATATAGCTGTAGGGGGTTTTAAAGACCGCTCGGAAGCAGAACAATGGAATAATTATCTGAAAAATTTAGGTTACAGTAATGCTAGGGTTTATTATGGAAAATGAGGGATTGGGGATTGGGTAAAAATAATTAATAACTAATGGCTAATGACTAATGGTTAATAACTAATGAATAAAGAACAAATAGTAGTTACATCTGTCCAAATGCGTGACATTGAAGGGCGAATATTTGCTGCGGGAATGCCTGTAGCAGCATTGATGGAAAAAGTAGCAGGATTAATTAGCAACAGGTTAAAATCTATCATTCCCAAAGGTCAAACTGTAGGAATTTTAGTGGGTTCTGGACACAATGGAGGAGATGCTTTAGTTGTCGCTCGTGAATTACATTTTCGTGGTTATCAAGTTTGGATTTATCAACCTTTTTCCAAACTCAAAGAATTAACTTCTCAACATTTTCAATATGCTCAAAGTTTGGGAATTCCTTGTTTTCAAAAACTTGCCGAATTACCAAGTTGTGATTTTTTTGTTGATGGTTTATTTGGTTTTGGTTTAGAAAGAGAAATTACTGGGAATATTGCAGAAGCAATTAATCATTTTAATGACTGGAATAAACCAATTTTTAGTATTGACTTACCTTCTGGTTTACATACAGATACAGGTGAGGTTTTAGGTACTGCTATTAAAGCAACTCATACATTTTGTTTAGGTTTATGGAAACAGGGTTTATTGCAAGAACAAGCATTAGAATATATTGGACAAGCGGAATTAATTGATTTTGATATTCCCTTAGCAGATATTCATGCTGTTTTAGGTGAAGTTCCCAAAATCAAACGCATTACTAAAACCACAGTAATCCAAACTTTACCTTTACCCCGTCCCCCAGTTACACATAAATATAAAGCCGGACATTTACTATTAATTTGTGGTTCACGACGTTATGCTGGAGGAGCAATTTTAACAGGTTTGGGTGCGCGTGCTTCGGGGATAGGAATGTTATCAATTGCTGTACCGGAATCTATTAAACCTTTGTTAGTTTCCCATTTACCAGAAGCTTTAATCATTGAATGTCCTGAAACAGAAACCGGGGCAATTTCCCATTTACAATTACCAGAAAAAACAGATTTAAGTTCATTTACTGCAATTGCTTGTGGACCCGGTTTAACAAAAGATGCAACCCCAATAGTTGAACAGGTAATTAATAGTGAAGTTCCTTTAATTCTCGATGCTGATGCTTTAAATATCTTGGCAGAATTAGGAACTATTGACACTTTACAAAAACGCAAAATCACAACAATTCTCACTCCCCATACAGGCGAATTTCATCGTTTATTTCCTGATATTGATTTTCAAGATAGGGTAAAAGCAGTACAAACAGCAGCATCACAAACGGGGTCTATAGTGCTGTTAAAAGGGGCTAGAACAGCTATATCTAATCCTCAAGGTGTATTTTGGATAAATCCTGAAAGTACACCAGCTTTAGCCCGTGGTGGTAGCGGCGATGTTTTAACTGGTCTAATGGGGGGAATTTTGGCGCAGGTTGCTAATAAACAAGTTAATATTGAAGATGTGGTAGCAACTGCGGCTTGGTGGCATTCTCAAGCAGGTATTTTAGCAGTAAAAGAAAGGACAGAATTAGGTGTTGATGCTTTTAATTTGACGCAATATTTGATGAGGGTTTTAGTAACAATTTAGGTGAGGTGATAAGATCCCCGACTTCTTTTGTTTATTGTGTCCATAAATGATAAATTGATCTTAGAAGTCGGGGATCTGGGGATTGATCAAAAACTAGGAGGGATATAAATGATAAATCAATCTTTCGTCAATACTCAAACTCTCTATGATCAAGATTTTTATTTATGGACAAAAGCAATTGTCGAGCAGTTGCAAGAAAATAGATTTAATGAAATAGATATACCTAATTTAATTGAAGAAATTGAAAGCATGGGTAGAAGTGAAAAACGGGAGTTAAAAAGCCGTTTAATTGTGCTATTGATGCACTTACTAAAATGGCAATATCAACCTGAAAAACGCAGTGAAAGTTGGCGCAGTACGATTACAGAACAACGTATTTGTATTGAAGCATTATTGGAAGATAGTCCTAGTTTGCAGCCTTTACTTACAGAAGTATTTGCAGATTGTTATGAAAAATCTCGTCTGAAAGCATCTGAAGAAACAGGGATTAAGTTGAATTTCTTTCCTAAAGAATCTCCTTTTACTTTAGATGAGACTTTGAATGATTATTTTTTAAATAATTGAACTATATTAACAGGTAAATATCAATGAATTTTTACACAGTTGTACTCAGACAAAGTTCTAGTTATTGGGTGGGTTTATGTTTAGGAAATGGTATTGTTGGACAGGGAGATACTCAAGAAGATGCAGTTAATAAATTAAAGGAAGCAATTGAATCTTTTGAAGATGTTTATGAATCAGAAGATAATGTTTATAAATCGGCTGTTTCTATAGATGAATTACATGAATTTTTGTTATTTGAAGGAAAATAAAAAACAATCATAAATCTATGAAGTAAGGAAAGTTTCTTTATAAGAAAAGCGCTTTCCTAAAATTAAAAGATATAATTAAGCTTTTAGTAGTTACCATACTTTTAGAGAGTATGCTATGATTGATTAGCAAACTAAAAAAACAACTAATCAGGTCTTTGCATATGATATCACTGCAAGACTACACAAGCGTTGTAACGCTAGATGATAATGGAACATTTTTAGCTTATGTTCCTGCTATTCCTAGTTGTCATGCTTGGGGAACAACTAAGGATGAAGCATTGAGAGAGCTTGCCTGTGTTTTTGAGATGATTCAGGAAGAATATGAAGAAGAAGGGCGATCACTGCCGTCTGATGTAGAACTTATGGTAGCTTAAGAAAAATACTTTTACTATGTAACTTACTGCTTACACTCTCAATAACCAATAAAAATTGGAACATGAAGGGTCAACAGTATATGTTGACACTGTATTTCTTTTGAGTTACTATTTACTTAGTACCTAGCTGCACCTTGGCAAGTTAATAGTGTGTTTGAAGAGATTGATGACTTCTAACCGTCCATTAACGTCGTAGAGGTAACACTATGCCACAAAAAGTCAAGGTTATTGAGAAAGTCCTCAAGACTCTCGGTTTTGAGCAAACAAGGAAGAAGTGTTCCCACTCTCGCTGGAAGCATCCAGATGGACGAGCAACTACAGTATCAAGTCATGGTTCTAATGAGCTTGGAACTGGACTATTTAAGAGAATCCTTAAAGATATTGACATAACAGAAGAAGAATTTAATAAATTAATTTAAAGAACCACTATTATTGTAATCCGAGTAAAATATTAAAAAATTTATGATAAGGAAAGGAGTAAAGGGATGATATAGTATTTCTAAGTATATCCGAGTATATCCGATGTTGTCGGGGTGAAATTAGGAATATCTTGTTAAAGCATCATCTATCAAGCACACTAAATAAGCTAGAAACACCATAGTATGTTTAACGATGGTGTTTTTTGTATCCTAATTCAGTACAATCACTTAATTCGCATATAGTAAAATTATCTACTTTGCTTTATATCTACTATACGCTCTGATTTCAATAGTTATTAGCAACCTATAGCATCCCTAAGTTTCCGCTTCAAATCACTAGAAATAGGTAAATCATTAATTTCTTTACACAATTTTGCTACTGGCTCTTTTTTCTTGCGTTCCAGATATATTCCTGTTAAAAGACCATCAATACCATATTTACTGAGAGCATCTGCTACTAATCCAGCAACTCCAAGAGCCGCAATACCACCTATCATTCCAAAAGGTCCACCCAAAGCTGCTAAGGCCGTAGTTATAGCAGCACCTCCTGCAAGACCAGTAGCTGCCATCGTCACTACAAGCAATACACCAGGCATACCTAAAGCAGCAACCTTTCTGACTACTTCATCCATATACTTATTAATTTATTTACTTAACTCATGACCATTTTATTTTACACGCAGAACCAGCACAACTGACCATAAATATATGTAAAGGAAATATGTTAATGTGATAGCTTTTCGTTTAGCTGGTGATGTACCATAGCAAAGCTAACCAAAGGTATAACTTCTTGGCTGTGGGGTATGAAAGGCGATTGCTTCATATCTAGCTTAAAAAATGACACATCTTCTACCCACAAATCTGACAAAAGCGTGTTATAATTAAAACTATATAGTATAGTAACCTCTTTTATACTCACTCACCCTAATTTATGATTAACAATATTATTGCAGCGATTAACTTGAATCAGGTTGTCGTAACTCGTCATGCAAAAGAAGAAGCAGAGAACGATAACTTAGTCATAGACGAAATTAATCTTTCTGTCACTCAAGGAGGAGAGATAATCGAAGATTATCCAAATGCTACCCCCTATCCTAGTTGCTTGATTTATGGACTCAATGGGAAAGGTGATCCTATTCATAGTGTGTGGGCATATAATAAAGATACAGGGTTCGCAGTGCTAATTACTGTCTATTGTCCTGATCCAAATAAATGGATTAATTGGCGAATTAGAAAAAAAGACTGAGAATCTAAATCAAACTAAATTACTACCCTAGATAGGACTGTCTAAGTCTTATCTAGTAACAGTTCCAATATATAGGAGTTAATAATTATGCTTCCCATTGATAAATGTGTTGTTTGTAATGGCAACTTATTAGAAACTAAAGTTACAGAAATTATTAAAGGTGGTGGTAATACCGCAACATTAAAAGTTAATGCTTTAGTTTGCCAAAATTGTGGAGAACGTTTTTATCATGCAGATACAATCAGAATATTTGAAACTATTAAACTGAAATTAGAAAGACAAGAAACTCAAGATTTAATTCCCGTTGGTCAATCTTTTGAAGTTGCATGATAAACAAGTTAACATGGAATCTTTAAAGATATAATATTGGTAAGGAACCAGAGGAGGTTAAAAAATATATGACAGCACCTCAACCAACAGTAACCACAAACGCTAATCTTTACGAACAAGATTTTTACCTGTGGATAGAAACAACAGCCAAACAATTAACAGCAGGGAATTTTGCAGAAATTGATTTAGTAAATCTGATTGAAGAAATCGAAAGCATGGGAAGAAGTGAAAAAAGAGCATTAGAAAGTAATTTAGTAGTGCTTTTAATGCACCTGTTAAAATATAAATATCAGCCAGAAAAACGCTCTAAAAGTTGGCTTTCGACTATCTTTGAACATCGTCGGAGATTAAATAAACATTTCCAAGATAGTCCTAGTCTAAAAAAATATTTTTTAGAAACGTTTGCAGAGTGTTATCAAGATGCACGTCAGCAAGCATCTATAGAAACTGGTTTAGAGTTAGATATTTTTCCCTTAGAATCTCCTTTTAATACAGATGAATGTTTAAATCAAGATTTTTTACCTGATTAAATAGGGCTTGCTGTTCGCGGAGCGTACCGTCAGGCATATAAATGTAAAACCTAGATAAATCAAGGGACTCAGGGGTAAAAAAGGTTAAGAAGGTGCAAGGAATAGATATTAAACCCATCAAAAACTTATCACTTTTCCCCCAAAGCAACTATTCAGATGATGAGTCTAAAAAGCTGCGCTCTATCCGGCTTACAGATACCGCTTGGGCAAAGTTGGATGAATTAGCACAGGAAAATAATCTGATACGCAGTGAGATGATTGAAGTTTTTGCTCGTCAAGGTTTGGGAAATAGTCAGGAGTCAGGAGAGTGATTTTGTATATACATGGCTTGATTAGCGCAACGTCCTGGTTTCTCAATACTGCTCGGTTAAGGCTTCTGCACATTATTGTATTGTAAAAACTGATCTGCATAAAATTTAAAAATTTAAATTTTAAATTTTATGCCTTTCTACTAAAAACATCTACCAACAGCAAGAGAAAATAACTCTGGAAATAAGGGTAAATTAAAAGACTTATTCGACATTCTCCAATTTACTGGAGGTTGATTTAATTATGGCAAAAATTACTGATTTTGTTGAAGAAGCCGGCGCTCCTGGAATTATAGCCGGAATTGGTGCAGTTTTACTTGCACCTGTGCTAATTCCTGTTGTTGCCGGAATTGGTAAACCGATAGCCAAATCAATCATCAAAGGTGGGCTTGTTGCTTATGAAAAAAGCAAGGGAGCTTTTGCAGAATTAGGTGAAACTTGGGAAGATATTGTCGCTGAAGCTAGAGCCGAAATAGCAGAAGAACAACACACACCAGCATTTGAATCCGGTGAAAATCAACCTAATTCGTAATTTGTAATTCATAATTCGTAATTTAATTATGAATTATGAATTTTTCAGGGTAAAGGTTTAAAATATGCTCCAAATTCCAGATAAAACAAATTTAAATACACCATTTAATCCCATAGCTACAAAAATTGTCAGTGATACTCCAGGAAGACTAAGGTTGAGAATTGCACCGGAAAACCGTCAAGCTGAAAAAATACAACATATCGCCAATTTTTTAACAGCACAACCTCACATTACTCAGGTGCGAACTAATATCCATCATGGTAGTATTCTGATCAATCATGATGCTCAAACTGGCACTTTAGCAGAGATTTTGGCAACACTGAGAGATATAGGTGTGATTTTTGCAGATATTTCCCAAGGGAAAACTGAAGCAGCAACGGGTATATCTCATGCAGTTATTGACTTAAACCAACGAGTTGAACGTGCTACAGATGGTACTGTTGATTTACGTTTCTTGTTTCCTTTTGGATTGAGTGTTTTCGCAATGAGACAATTAATGATTAAAGGTCTGCAATTAGAAGTAATTCCTTGGTATGTTTTAGCTTGGTATGCTTTTGATAGTTTTTTGAAATTAAATAATGTTGTAGCAAGTGACAAGTAACAGTATTTTCTGTTCCCTGTTCCCTTCTATGAGCAAAAATGCTGATTTTTGGTGCTGTAAAAGTTTATCCTGATTTTTAGCACCTTTGCCAACAGAAATCATGAAAAAGTTGATTAATGAACCAGAAGACTTTGTAAGGGAAAGTCTAGCAGGAATGGCTGCGGCTCATACCGATTTAATTAAGGTAAATTATGAGCCGACTTTTGTCTATCGAGCCGATGCACCTGTACAGGGAAAGGTAGCAATTATTTCTGGTGGTGGTAGCGGACACGAACCGATGCACGTGGGTTTTGTAGGGAAGGGAATGCTTGATGCTGCTTGTCCTGGAGAGGTTTTTACCTCACCAACTCCTGACCAAATGTTAGCAGCAGCGCAACAGGTAGATGGAGGTGCTGGTATTCTTTATATCGTTAAAAATTATAGTGGCGATGTGATGAATTTTGAAATGGCGACGGAATTAGCCAGAAGTGAAGGTATCCGCACGTTAAATATTATCATTGATGATGATGTGGCGGTGAAAGATAGTTTATATACCCAAGGAAGAAGGGGTGTAGGAACAACGGTACTGGCTGAGAAAATTTGTGGAGCCGCAGCAGAACAAGGCTATGATTTGCAGCAGGTAGCTTCTTTGTGTAGAAAGGTGAATTTGCATGGACGCAGTGTCGGGGTAGCGTTGAGTTCTTGTACTGTTCCTGCTAAGGGGACACCGACTTTTGCTTTGGGAGATAATGAGATAGAGTTAGGTATTGGCATTCATGGGGAACCGGGAATAGAAAGGGTGTCCATGATGTCGGGGGATGAGATTACAGAGGTTTTAGTGCGATCGCTCATTGATGATACCGTCTATAATCGCACAGTGCGGGAGTGGAACGAAGCCAAAGCGGGATGGATAGATGTGGAACTGTTAAATAAACCCTGGCAAAAAGGCGATCGCCTCTTAGCTTATGTTAACAGTATGGGTGGTACTCCCGTTTCTGAACTTTATCTGGTCTACCGCAAACTAGCAGAAATTTGTGAGATGGAAGGACTGCAAATAGTGCGTAATCTAATTGGACCCTACATGACATCATTAGAGATGCAAGGTTGCTCCATCACGCTGCTGAGGTTAGATGAGGAAATGCTAAGGTTATGGGATGCACCAGTTAAAACGGCAAGTTTACGCTGGGGAGTTTGAAATGGTTACTCAGGTGCAAATTGTTGAATGGTTAATGGTGTTTGCTTCTGTGATTGAGCATCATAAAGAAGATTTGACGGAATTAGATGCAGCCATAGGTGATGCTGATCATGGTATCAATATGGATAGAGGTTTTAGAAAGGTCAAGAGTATTTTACCGAGTATTGCAGGTAAGGACATCAGCAGCATTTTTAAAACTGTCAGCATAACTTTGATATCCAGCGTTGGTGGTGCAAGTGGTCCTTTGTATGGAACTTGGTTTTTAAGGGCTAGTTCTGCTACTGCTGATAAGCAGGAATTAACTGCAAAAGATATGTTAAATTTGCTCCAATCTGGTTTAGATGGTGTAGTTGAGCGTGGTAAGACGCAGTTGGGAGATAAGACGATGGTAGATGTACTGTCTCCATCTGTAACTGCTTTTGAGCAAGCTGTAAATGAAGGTATGGAGACTGTGGAAGCTTTGCGCGTGGCTGTAACTGCTGCGGAAGCTGGGTTAAAGGCAACTATACCCATGTTAGCAAAAAAGGGTCGAGCCAGTTATTTGGGCGATCGCAGTATTGGGCATCAAGATCCAGGAGGGACTTCTGCTTATTGGATGTTGCGGAGTTTGTTGGAGGTGGTGGAAGGTTGAGGGCTAGTAAAGGCTCAATAATTTGTGCTATACCGAAGAGTTAATTGAAAACTGCACAAAACTAATGAATCACCCTCAAGAAATTTCAGTTTATCGCTCCCTTGGTGCTTGGGAGTATTCAACATGGTTGTATGACCAATTTCATCCTGCACATTTTTCATTAGTTGCACAGGTTACGGGAGAATTTAGCCTTGAGAAACTAAAGCAAACACTTTACCATCTGCAACAACGACATCCCCTGCTCAGAGTCCGTATTGCGGTCGATGAGACTGAAAAGCCGTGGCTTGTGGAAGATGCGGCTCAAATTCCGCTACGGGTTGTGCAGCGACAAGGTTCTCAACACTGGGAACGGGAAGTTGAGCGAGAGCTTGGTATCCCATTTATCTGGACGCAAGCTCCCTTAGTACGCTCTGTTGTAGTTCATTCTCCCCATATTTCGGAATTAATTGTCACTTGCCATCACGCAATTGCCGATGGATTATCCGCCTTATATCTGATTCGGGATATTTTATCAGCACTAGCTAACAAAAATGCTGATCCACAACTAAAGCCTTTACCTCTCCTTCCTCCCCTACAAAACTTGGTTTCAAGGGAATTACATCACAATTCTCCGTCCCTAGATCAAAGCTCTGATAACCTCAACTTACTTAACGAGGAAAATATCCAGAGTCAAAAGGCTCTCCAAAAACCAACCTTCAAAAATTTTGACCATCATGCTATTCGCCCTACTTCAAGTTACGCTCACCTCTGCTCTGGTTCTTTTTCACCAGAAACCACACAATTATTAATTTCCTCTTGCAAGCAAAAGCAAACTAGCGTTCATACTGCCATTTGTGCAGCTTTTTTGATGGCAATTTACCGCCAAAATTGCTCAGAACAGGCGCTGACTCTCAAGTGTGTATCACCTATTAATATTCGCTCCTATTTAACACCTGTGCCTGAAGAAGATTTTGGTTTTTATGCTTCAGTCACATTAACTTTACATACCTTAACCCCTGATCTGACTCTGTGGGACATTGCCCATTCCTTAAAGGAGCAACTCCATCAAGCAACGACACCGGAAACAATCTTGGCCATTATTGCTCACAGTCAGGCAGAAATAACCCCAAATTCAAATCCCCAAGAGGATAGGCCAAATATGGCAGAGCCGTTTGGCTATGAACTAGCAGTCAGCAATTTAGGACGTTTAAATATCCCTCAAAAGTTCGCGGAGCTTGAGCTTCAAGCAATCTATGGACCCGTTGGGCAGAATGGGGCGAAAAGTGCGCCAATAGTGGGAGTTGCAACTTTAGGAAAGCAGCTATTTTTTACTCTCGCCTGTTCTAAACTTACTCTCTCATCAACAGAGCTTGAAGACCTGAAGAAAGAAGCTATAAAGTTACTGAATTTAGCATTTGAAAGTTGGTGAACAGCATTTTAGTATAGACGCGGCACTAGTTAAGGTTTGCTGAATAAATGTAAAACCTAGATAAATCAAGTGATTCAGAGGTAAAAGAAGACCAGCAAGATTTGCAGACCTTATTGGAGGATACTACTAATAAATGGAGCCAAAAGAATTAGGAAAACGGAATAACCATGAGTAGTCTTAAATCGGAAAAAGTAGCAGAAATGTATGATGCAACCGGAGAAATAGGATTGTATCTTATCTCTGACAACCAGTTACATTTTGGCTATTGGGATGAAAATAATCGTGATGCCAATGTTGGTGAGGGAGCCGAGCGGCTGACTCAGATGATGATCGATAAGTCAGAAATACTTCAGGGGGAACGTTTCTGCGATCTTGGATGCGGTGTAGGTGTCCCAGCCATGCGGATTGCAAAAGCGAAAGGATGTTTCGTTGATGGAATTACAATCAGCAAATACCAATGTAACAAAGGGAAGGATCTAGCCGAAGAAGCTGGTATGTCCGATCAAGTTCGCTTCATCCAGGGCAATGCCTTGGAAATACCCTGCGACGATGCAATCTATGACGGAGGCTGGTTTTTTGAAAGCATTTTTTACATGGGACATAGCGAAGCCCTACGAGAAGCTTATAGAATCTTGAAACCAGGGGCAACATTATTAATTGCGGACTTAATAACAAGGCCAAACACTACTGAAGAATTCAAGAAATTTGCTAAAGAAGAACTAGATTCAGATCATATTCCCAAGGAAGATTATCCAGGGCTATTGGATGAGGCCGGATTTGACTTGATCGAAATTGATGACATAACCGAATTTGTGATGCCTTTTATGTTTTCGAGGCTTAAAGCCGGTTTCAAACAGCATGAAGCCGAAGTTTTGCAATACGTTAAGAGTGAAGAGATCAACGGTTGGCTCCAAGTATTTGAGAATGTGTGTGATAATCTTGGGTATATTTTAGTAAAAGCAAAAAAAAGAGTTCGTTCTTAGAAGTTAAAGAGGCTTCCAGAAAATAAAGTATACGCTTGTTCAATACCTTGTTCAAATTGGAAAAGCCTTGATTTGTAGGTTTGGTTGAAGCATGAAACCCAACAAATGCGTTGGGTTGCGCTGTCGCTTAACCCAACCTACAGAAAATGGACAAGGTATTGCTTGTTAAGAAGGGTAATCATCAAAGAAGGGAAGATTTTAGCTTAGAGGCGGGACAATATTCCAAAGGAAGCTCATCCAGGGCTATTGGTTGACCAAAAATAATGGGATACAAGCCCCGCCCCTTGCAGGGCGGCTTTATTTAGGGCTTGCTGAATTTATGATGCCTTATGAGGAACAAGTGCGTCCTGACAATAAAGTTCCACCATTGGAGTTCGATAACCGTTAGGAGTCCAGAGAATGGGAAAAAAGCTTTCATCCATTTCCAGGCTACCAACCATTCTATAGCGCCCAAAAATATATCCATATCCAACTCCAGGCGGTTGAAACTGAGCATTCATTGGGAAACTGCTGACTGCAAAGCTCCGGCTTGTTTGTTCTTGAGTTGTGTTTTTCCCTAAACCACGCCATAAATCCCCGTGTAGAAATACACATCCTCCCCTGGGAATTGTGAGTTGGATAATTTTCGGATGCTCCACACCTGCTTGATTCGCAGCCGTCCGCAAAGGTTGGCGATAATCCTCCACAGGTGCATACAGAAATCTTACCTGGTCAGAACATACCCATTGATGAGATTGACTTACCAACTCTAAAGTCCCTGCTTCTGGAATCAAGTCTGTCAGCGCAATCCAGCAAGTTATAACCGAACATGGGTCAATAGAAGACACATAAGCGCGATGATGATGAAACGGGACTTCTGAGGAGCCAGGTGGTTTAACCCAGCAGTTATCTAGGGCAAAACGAGCATCAACCCAACCTCCCAAAGTTGCATTTAACCGAGCAATCTCTGCTGAAAATGAAAAGCTGGCAATGGTGCGATCGCATCTCCACACATTGGTTATTTGTTGAACTGCATTAGGTTGACTTGTTCCTGCTCGTCCATGAGACTCATCTGGAAAAACACCTGTTTCATAATGACCTGTAACAATGAGGTCTAGCCTAGTATTGATTTGATCCACTAGCTCCAAATCCAAGAACTTATCGAGAATCAAAAACCCTTGCTCACGGAACTGATGAATTTGTTCATCACTTAATTGGACTGGTTGATGTACCATTAGCCTAATATCCTCAAGAAGTAGCAGTTTTTGCTAGTGCATCATCACAATAATCAGCTAGGAAAGGGCTACGGTAGCCATCTTGCCGCCAGACAATCGGGAAAAAGCTCTCATTGATTGAGTCATCTCCGTAACGCTTATAGCGTCCGGCGTGAAAACCGTTTGGGAGATGACCTCCTTCTCCAGCTGATATAAATCGAGATTCTGCCGGAATGTAAACACAGGCAAGAGAACGCCTCATGGTTTTGGGCATAAGGTTTCTACCTGATCCATGCCAAACACGACAATGATGAAATGTACAACTTCCAGGCTTTAGTTTTATTTGCGACACTTCTGGATGCTCTACACCTGCTTCTTTAGCAGCTTTTTCCATTTGCCAAAGATAGCTTTCACTTTCAATTGTGCTTGCACCTGGAAAGGCAGTTGGTACAACATCCATAGGTATCCATCTATGAGATCCCTTAACATATTCAATTGTGCTTGCACCTGGAATAGCATCACTGAGGGCAATCCAGCAACCCACAAATTCAAGAGGTTGATGATAGAAGGGATACAAGGGGTATATTAGATCCTGATGTAAAACTGTTTCACAAGCTCCGTAAGGTTTTAGAAAAATGCTATCTCCTAAAAAACGTGATCCATTCCAGCCTCCAAGTAAACTCGCCATTTGACCGAGCTTTTCGGAAAGAACAACTGATGCCAAAGTCAGATCGCTTCTCCAAACTCCTACCACTTGTCTAGTAGAATTAGGAGTTCCTGAATTGGGGTTCCAAGTCAAATCATCGGGGTAAATTCCAGTATCAAACTCACCTGAAAATAGAGGTTCAAAGCGATTAACTAGACGATTAACTAATTCTTCGTCAAGCAGGTTTTCCACAACTAAAAACCCATCTTCATAAAACTGAGCAATTTGCTCATCAGTAAGCAAAGGCAATTTGTTAGTCATAAAACTTCATCCTAATTTAGCACTTGAAATAGCACGACAATTCTTTGACAAATTAGCGAAAACCAGTGACAACTAAAGGAACTCCATTTGAAGGTACGATAGTAGCACTGCGACGTATTGGTTTGATAGGTTTATTATCAGCTAATTCTAAATTGTATTTAGATATTATTGTAGCTATTACCAGTTTAATTTCTAGCATAGCCAAAGCGTGACCCAAACACATCCTCACGCCGCCACCAAAAGGAATAAATTCATAGGAAGTATATTGACGCTCCAAAAATCTTTCTGGTTTGAATTGTTTGGAATTTGGATACAAATCCTCTCGATGATGAACTGAATAAATGCTGGGCATCAATGTTGTTCCAGCTTTAAAACAGCGACCCATTATTTCTATATCTTGTTTTGCAAATCTCGGCAAGGTAACTTCTACGATGGGATACAGCCGCAATATTTCTTGACAAACAGCCGTTAAATAGGGAAGACGAGATATTTCAATGGGGTCGGGATTTTTGCCTAAACTATTGATTTCTTGTGATAGTTTTTCCTTTATTGAGGGATTTTTTACAAGCCAGTAAAAACCCCAAGCTAGGCCATTAGCAGTCGTTTCATGTCCAGCAGATAACAAGGTAATGATTTCATCTTTTAACTGCTCGTCACTCATTGATTGACCCTCTGAGTCAGTTGCAGATAGCATTAAACTGAGGATATCATTGCCAAGTTTTTCAGGGTGATTTCGTTTATCGTCTATTTCCGCTTGGAATAAGTCGTAGATTTTTTGTTTGGTTCTGATAAAGTTGCCCCAAGGACTCCAAGGTCCTAAGTCTACTTGCAGAGGTTTCAAGAATATAAAACTCAATCTTAATGGAGAAGAGGTCATGTGTAACCAATGAGCTATCAGGGATCTAAGTCGTTCGCATTTTTCCCCTTCACTGAATCCAAATAGCACCTGCATAATTACCTTAAGTGTAATTTCTTGAGCGATATCTCTAGCCAGAAAAGATTGATCGATCTTCCAAAGAGAAGCTACTTTTTCAGTTATTTCACGGATTGACTTGGCATAGGATTTTACTTTCTCTCCATGAAAAGGAGGCATAAGTAATTTACGTTCTCTTTCATGACGAGGTCCTTCCATTAAAATTAAGGAATTATCGCCCATTATAAGACGACCACCCCCATTTTTGTTGGTATGTGTAGCATCAAAATACTGACCATCAAGGGTGAAAATATCTTTAATTCCTTGAGGATTGGCTATGAGTACAAGTGGAGGAAATCCTAATAACCTCATGGTAAAGATATCGCCGTATTTATCGGTGCAGTCGTCTAGATACTCTAAAGGTCGAGTAATCCAATTGATCAATTGAAACAATGGAGGATCTTTTGGACCATCTGGTAATTGATTTTCGTTAAAAGATGTCTTTCCGATTATCATATTAAATCATTCCGTATTATTTTTAGGTGAGAGGAGCGTGAATTGTTGCAGTCTCATTGAAATAGGAAGAAGGTTTCAAAGGTATTTCAACATTACAAATCCAGTTTTAACTACCTTGTATTTCCCTAGCTTTTTCAATAAGTAACTTCAGTAGTGTATCCGAAAGTCATTTTTCAGAATACAAAGTTTCACAAAATTCAATAATCGTCTGCCGTGACTTCTCTTCCGAAAACATGGTCATGTGACTGGACGAATCAACATCAATAATTTGTATATTCGGCAACTTCTTTTGCCAATGTCGAGAAGCGGCTAAAGGATCGGTTATGGCAAATTTTTCTCTGTCCTCTAGTGTTGCAAAATAATAGGGAGTCTGATCACCCAACATTGATCCGTTTTTGTTGCGGAAATAATAACAGTTAACCGCGTTGGGATCAGGAAGCGACATAAAAGTAAAGGTATCGGTTTGATAAAATTCATCTAGGTTTGTGGCCTGTTTAAGACTGGCAAATATTTCTGGCTCTGTTTTCACCAACCCGCGTTGTTTAGCTAAAGCAATTAGTTGAGTTAAATATTCCTCATCACTGAGGCTTGAATCCAGTTGATCTGAATTAATCAACATTTCCTGGACAGTTGTTTCTGATTCCTGCCATGCAGATAAGGTCAAAGCTCGGTTCAAGGCAATCAGATACTCTGTTTTATGTGAGTATTTATCCATCTCACCAGGCTTATACTGTAAGGTATCCACCATGACAATACTCTCAACACTCTCACCAAGTTCCTGTAATTGACGGGTCGCTTCATAAGCAAACATCCCACCTAGTGAATAGCCACCAAAATCGTATGGTCCTTGTGGCTGTACGGAGCGTATAGCATCAAGATAACGCTTCACCATCGTTTGTATATGAGAAGTGATCTGGGTTTCATTAATCCAACTCCAGGGCTGAATGCCATAGAAGGGACGCTGGCTTTTTTCAGCAACGGGCTTATAAACCATCACGCCCCCAACAGCATGAAACCAGAATACAGGTCTGCCCTTGGTACTTGAATTCATCTGGATTAGCTCTGGGAAAAGAATATTGTTTGTTGAGGAGAAACCTACTACTGGCTGATTTGCCTGGTCTGGCTCAATTTGTGAATCTCTCGGCGACTTCAAATAGAGCAGCATTTCCTGCATTGTGCGGCATTCCAGCAACTGCTCTAAGTTAATATCAGTATCAAAATGAGATTTTATTTGTTGGAAAATTTGGATGAACATAATCGAATCAACCCCATATTGAACCAGTGGGGTATTGAGATTGATTTCTTCTTTCGTTAGCCCTAGTGTGATCAGCATAATATCCGTAAGTATTACCTCTATGTTTTTACTAGAGGGGCTTTGATGATCAACGCTTTCAGAAATCGACTCTATCTGACCCTTGGAATCAACTTGAGATGTAACTTTAATCTCCGGGTTAGTCTCAACCCAGCAGCGCCGCTTGGCAAAGGGATAAGTGGGCAGGGAAATTATAGAAGCCTGACCTTTTTTATGCAGTGACTGCCAGGGAATGTTACCTCCTTTAACCCAGTAAAGTGCGATTTTCTCCAGGTTATTTTCGTCTAAAAGCACTTTCATCATTGCTTCCCCGGCTTTACCAGAAAGTAGATGCTTCACTTCTGAGTTATCTGCTTCCAGATTACCCATATATACGGGCAGAGAGGTATCTATCACCGCATTTTGTTCTAAGCAATTCAACGCCTCTTTGATTCCCTGGATTAATTCTGCTGAATTATTTACCAGAATTGCGATTCGATGGGTCATCGCCATCCGTCCCACTTGCAGGGTATAAGCCATATTCTTTAAGGAAAGTTGTTCATTGGATTGAACAAAATGGCTCATCTGTTGTAGCACTGCCTGAAGACGATCGCTACTTTTGGCAGAGAAAACAATCAACTGGCGATCGCCTCCAGCAGTGCGCTCCACGCGATCGCCCGGAAAATTAATATCAGAGGCTACCGGGTTTTTACTGAGAGAAGGAATATATTCTTCGACAATCAAATGTGCATTAGAACCCCCAGCCCCAAAGGAGCTAACCGTTGCCCTTCGGGGAAACTCTCGCTCTTGTCCATCAATATTTAATACTGGTCGCTGCCACGGTTGCAGTTTTTGTTGCAGATAAAAAGGTGAGTTGTCAAAGCTTAAATTCGGATTTAGCGGTTCGGCATTAATCGACGGTACAAGCTGTTGATGCTGAAGCTGTAAAATCACTTTTGTTAGTTGGGATATTCCCGAAGCCGCTTCTGCATGGCCTATATTTGATTTCACCGAACCGATCGCACAAAATCCCTGATCCTGAGTGAATTTTTGAAAAGCTTGATTGAGGGCATTAAGTTCAATCGGATCTCCCAAGGGCGACCCATTGGCCGCCGATTCAATATAAGTAATTGTGCGGGGATCAATGCCAGATTTACGGAAGTTATCTACAAGTAATTGGGTTTGTGCATTCGGGTTCGGTACATGAAAACCGTAAGTATGTCCACCATGATTGGTATTAATGGATTTAATAACTGCTAAAATCGAATCACCATCTTCTATGGCCTTGGCTAAGGGCTTTAACAATACCGTACCAACACCTTCTCCGGGAATATAACCATCACCTTCACCAAAACTTTTGCTGGTATTTTGCCGACTAATCATTTGACTCAGGCTTAAGCCAATGTATTTATGGGGATGAATGGAAAGATTCACACCCCCTGCGATCGCCATCTGACATTCACCTTTAAGCAGACTGTCACAAGCCAACTGAATCGCGATTAAGGAAGAGGAACACATTGTATCAATCGCCATACTCGGTCCCTGGAAATCAAAAAAGTAAGACACACGATTGGCGATCGCACTATAAGAAGATAAGGACAGGATTGACTCTTGTACGGGGTCAGCCGCTAAGGCTTGATACTGCTGGTACATCGCCCCAACATAAACCCCCACTTTATTATTGTGTTGTTCCTGTATTCTTGCCGGCGTATATCCCGAACGTTCTATCAAATCCCAGACTGTTTCCAAGAACAGGCGCTCATTGGGATTCATCAACTGAGCTTCACGAGGGGAAATATTGAAAAACAAGGGATCAAATTTGTCCACATCGGCCAAAAACCCGCCCCACTTGCTATTAGCCTTACTGGAATTAGAAGACTCAAGATCAAAATACAAATTATAATCCCAGCGACTCTTGGGAATTTCAGTAATACAGTTTTTACCCTGAGATAAATTTTCCCAGAATGTTTCTATGTCTGGAGATAGGGGATAACGTCCAGAAACTCCGATAATAGCAATATCCTGGGTTTGTGTAACGGGCAATAGTGATGAGTTTACGGCATGAGCCAAAAAGCGAGATTGTTGATTTACTTGCTGACTAGCTACATCAACAACAGCCACAGGATGATTTTCCGCTACTTTTGTGTTACCTAAACCGAGAACCTCTTGAAGTTTTTCTCTATAAGATGATACAAAATACTGGCTTATTTCCTCAATCGTTGGATACTCAAAAAAGAGAGTTTTTGATAAAGAACCAAAAACTTTTTCCAACTGATTAGTTAGTTGCATAATCACAACAGAATCAATGCCATACTGCTCTAGCAATTCGTCGTTTTGAATTCGATGGGCAGGAATCTTTAAGATCGAGGAAATGAGATTTTTGAAATAATTAACTGACCTGCTTTCAAAATTGTTTTCATCAATGCTTTCCTGTTGAATATTGATTTGAGATGGTAGCGATGATGAACGTGGCTGCTGGGAAGCTTGCAAGCGTTTCCTCTCTCCTGTCACCACCATGATTTGGCTTTGTCCTGAAGAAAGACCTTGAATCAGGGCTTGAATTCCCTGCTTTGTCTGCATCGGTACAAGTCCCGAATTTTGCAGAATGGTATGACTCTCTGGATTGATTTGCATACCGCCCTCTTGCCACAGCGGCCAATTAATAGCCAGCGTTTGTCCAAAACGTTTTTTGGCAGCAACCAATTGATTCCGGTAATGAGAATAAGCATCCATGAAAGCATTAGCACAGGCATAGTCTACCTGTCCCACATTGCCGTTATTGCCAGCCAGAGAAGAAAATAAAATGAAAAAGTCGAGATTTAAATCTTTGGTCGCCTCATCCAAATGAATCACGCCATCGACTTTAGGCGCAAGTACCGATTGAAACTCACTCGTTGTTTTTCTGATGATGAAATTATCCCGAATAATACCAGCACTATGCAAAATCCCTTGAAGTGATCCGATATTATTTTCGATGTCTTCAATTAAGTGTTTTATTTCCGGCTGCTGACTGACATCAATCTGCCGATAGTCTACCTTTGCCCCCAAAGATTCCAGTTCTTGAATTTGCTGATGTCGGCGCTGATCCAACGCAGATATCCCTGTCAGAATCAGAGAAACTTGCTTTGTTTGCTGGGCAATATGTTTGGCAAAGATGAATCCCAGTCCACCCAAGCCGCCTGTAATCAGGTAAACACCGCCTTCTTGCCAGGGAATTGGCATGGACTGTTCTGAAAGGGAAAGTTCTTGCCACGAAATAGTCTGGCGCTTTTCTTGTTGATAACGGATAAAAGTGTCTTCAGGGCAATGACTATTGCGCTGAATTTTATCAATTAGACCTGCCTGAGTTTCATTGGACTCCAAGGCGATCAGTTGTCCTAGAATCCCTGGGTTTTCTAAGTTAGCTGTTCTGAGTAAACCAGTGAGCGCACTAAAAAGCTGGGTTTCTCCCGCAGCAGGGATCAAAATCTGGATCAATGTTGTCCCTTGATTCTTTTCCTTAAGTAAGGATTTTATGCGCTCAAACACCTGAACCGAAATTTCTTGAATACGGGTTGCCAGTGTTTTGGCTTGAGTTGTCAAATGAATACATATCGCGCCTGGGATTTCCGATGCAATTGTGCGATCGCTACACCATTCTAGATCACACAACATCACAATCCGTTGAGAATATTCAGAATGTTCATGTTCAGACAATGCTTGTTCTTTCCAGACGGGGAAGCCCATCCAAGTGGCAATGGATTTACTTTCTTGTCTGGCAATCATACGACTAGAAAATCCTTTGATCCGAACGCAGATTTTACCGCTTTCATCACACAAGTCAATATCAATCTTGGTCACGGGATGACCAGATGTTTGGCTGCTGGCAGAACTATCATCACCAGAGCGTATCCAAGCCCACATCATCCCTTGACATTTGTCCATGATTTCCAGTCTGTCTAAGGCAAAGGGAAGTGAAATCTGCCCAGACTCAGACGCGGATTGTCCAACCGTGAGTCCAATACAAGCCTGTAAGGCTGAATCCATAATACTGGGGTGAAGAATAAATTCACTGTCAGTCCCAGCCACAACAGCAGGTAATTTGAGTTTCGCCAGCACTTGGTTATGACTAACATAGATATCTTCTATACCTTGTTGCCCTTGACCGTATTCAATCCCCATGGCTTTAAAAGCATCATAACATTGCTGCCGACTGAGATACTTCTGATTTATCTTTGTCTGCAAAGCTGATAAATCCAACGCCGCGACTTCCCGAACCTGACTGAAAGTTGCCACACCCTGACTATGGACAATCACCTCATTTGCTGTGTTTGTCTGGGAATAGATTTCATAACCAATTTCGGCAAAACTGACATTGTTGGCGTTGCTGTCTGCAAAAGTACCTGGAAAAACCCTGATATGAACGGTTTGCGCCTGACTGTTAAAAATAAAGGGATTTGCCCAGATAATGTTTTGAAGTTGAATGTAGGTTTTTTCCCAACTTGCTGAAGAATGTGGTAGCGATCGCTCTACAGCCACCCGCGCCATTTCCAGATAAGCCACACCGGGTAACATCTTATCCCCATTGACGCGGTGGTCTGCTAGAAAAAACTCCTCTCCGCTAAAGGTCGAACTAAAACGTTGTTCTCCAAGATCAGAAGTATTTTTATGTACCAGAGGATGAATCATCTCTGCGTTTTGATGATTAACTATTAACGCAGTAGATGCCAGTGACAGATCAATTGCTTTTGCCCAATAGCGTTCTCGCGCAAAAGGATAGGTTGGTAAATGAATACGAGACGGCTTCTTATCGCCATACAGTTTGTTCCAGTCGAAAACAAAGCCTTTGACCCAAATTCCTAATATTTTGCCATACTTGCGTTTGTGAATCCAGCTATCAATAGTTTCTGTAAAGTCTTCATCACTAGCAAGTACCGACATAGCTTCTTTATTGCGTTTTACCTGTCCTCGATAGAGGTCTTCCACATCGTTTTGACCGTCCAAAAATCTCTGGAGTTTTTCGCTGAGTTCAGCAAAAGAAGTCACAACCAGTCCCAGCCGTTCTTCCATAGCTTCCCGTCCCACCTGGAGAGTATAAGCGATCGCTTGCAGTTGTGCTGTTTGTGTTTCATCCTGATCTGCCTGACTGCAATCTCTAGCGTAAAGACACAGATTTTTGGCAAGTTCTCTGAGTCGGTCTTCGTCTCTAGCAGAAACAATAATCAAGCTATCCTTATTAACTTCCTGTTCATCAGCACGAGTCGCCAGACCCTGATCTTCATTCATATATTCTTGGATAATAACATGAGCATTAGCACCACCAGCACCAAAGGATGATATACCAGCAATTCGTGGATACACTCTGGTTTCCCCATTAATCGTCACCACTGGTCTTTCCCAGGTTTCCAGTGTTTGCTGGACAACAAAGGGCGTATCCGCAAAATTGATCTGGGGGTTTAGCTGCTGGGAATGCAAGGAAGGAACTAATTGACGATGCTGCAATTGCAATAAAACCTTGGTTAAACCAGCAATACCTGCCGCGCTTTCGGTGTGTCCGATATTTGATTTAACCGAACCTATGGCGCAAAATTGCTTATCCTCAATGTGTCCAAAAGCTTTACTCAAGCCAGTAATTTCAATCGGATCACCTAATGCTGTACCCGTGCCATGAGCCTCCAGATAACTAACTGTTCTGGGGTTAACTCCAGCCCGCTCCAGGGCTTCCTGAATTAACTGAGATTGGGCTATGGGATTAGGCACGGTATAACCATTGGTTTTTCCACCTGCATTGATCATACTGCCTTTAATAATGCCGTAGATAGCGTCCCCGTCTTGTTCCGCTTTGGCCAAGGGTTTTAAGACCACCGCTCCCACACCTTCCCCATCGACAAAGCCATCGGCCTGATCACCAAAGGACTTACACTCGTTGCCGGCAGACAGCATCATCATGGCGCTGAGACTCAAATATTGAATCGGGTCGAGAATCAAGTTCACACCACCGACAATCGCGCATTCGCTAGTGCCACTATGCAAACTCTCTACTGCCAAATGTAGGGCTGTTAATGAAGATGAACAAGCTGTATCCACTGACAAGCTCGGTCCTTGAAAGTTAAACAGGTAGGAAACCCGATTGGCCATGGACCAGTCGCTCGGCTGACGGGGATAAGTGCTATTCATCACCCCCACAAAAACCCCTACTTTGCGGCTATTACAGAGCGTTGTCGGCGTATAACCCGCATCTTCAATAGAGTTATAGGCGGACTGCAAAAATAATCTTTCTTGAGGGTCCATACGCTCGGCCTCTCTGGCCGATAATTGGAAAAATAAAGGGTCAAATTTGTCTACATCATCAATAAAGCCTCCCCACTTAGTGTAAAGCTTTCCTTCTTTACCTTTTTCTGCATCAAAATATTGCTTCCAATCCCAACGCTCTTGGGGAATTTCGGTGATACAGTTTTTCCCGGCTTTTAAATTCTGCCAAAAATCATGGATATTATCAGCCTGGGGATAACGTCCGCTCAGTCCAATAATGGCGATATCCTGATTAGCGGTTGATCCTTTTGCTGGTGATTCAGCTACGGCATTAAACCGTTGGGCAGTTCTAAAATCTGGTTTCAGTAAGGGTCGATTGTTCCCGCTTGTTGGGATTTCGGTTTTGGATGGCTCAATTTTTACGCGCGATGTTTCAGTGATAGACTGCTTTTCCAGCCCTAGCAAGGCTATAAATTCCTGGGACTGACTTGCAAGTAAATAATCAACAACACCATCAATTGTTTGGACTTCAAAAAATAATGTGTTGCTGATATTTTTAAATGCTTTTCGTAAGGTGCTGGTCAATTGAACCACTAAAATCGAATCTAAACCTAATGTTTCTAAGGGTTGTGCAGAGTCTATCTGGTCAGTTGCCAGTTGCAACGTTGAGGCAACTAGTTTTTTGATGTAAACCGTAGCTTTTTCCCGTAGAGTTGCAGTGTTTACTGTCTGAGGAGATTTAGATAGAGGCTGTGTCTGCTGGATTTCTGTTTTTTTGATCTCTAAGCTTGGTTTTGTGGGTGCAGACTGTGGCAATGGTGATATTTGGCGACGAGACTTTTGCCGAACAATACCATCGCTTTGGGCAATAATAATCTGCTGGCCAAAATCATGGGCAGATTTCGCTGCCAACAATGCCGGAAACGTAACGGAACTAAAACCTTCCTCTGTCAAAATATCAGACCAACTTGCCGAACTTAATGCCGGACTGCCAGTTATTCGCAAAGCTGCATCCTCATACAACCACCAACCTGCTAACAAACCAAAGGTTAAATGGGAAAATAAGGGCTTATTACTCATTTCATTCAGGAAGATTAAGCCATGTTTACGTAAGGTTGCTTTGGCATTACGGAGAGTATGGCGAATATTTTTTGTGGCGTGTAGTACATTAGCCGCAATCACTACATCGTAATGATTAGTCTGTATACCCTGTTCAGCCAGAGGTTTTTCTACATCAAAAATCCGCGTGACAATATAGGGGTGTTCAGGGGCATACTCTCGCAAACCATGTTGTAAAAAGGCTTTTGAAAGATCCGTGTAACAATACTCGACGATATTATTCTGAAATGGACGGAGTTGTTCTAGTAAGCCGGCTGTAGTTCCACCTGTGCCGGCACCGATTTCCAGTATCCGAATTTGTGTCCTGGGGTCTTGCGCCAATCGGGCTTGAACATAAGCCACTACGCTATTTTGAAGCGTTTGATTATAAAAGTCGGCAACGGCGTTACCTTTATAAACATTTTCTACTAGTGTCAGAGCGGAATTGGGAAATATAACATCGGTTGCCTGTTGTTTTCCTGTGAGAATTTCGGGTAAGGCACGCAAACAGGTTTCCACCAGAGTCACCAGTGCTTTTTGATTGCTATCTTGCAACCAGAGAATTTTTACCCTATCCCACTCTTGCCATAAGTCTGCGAGGTGAAGAGATGACAGCTTGTGCGTATAAATCTGTCCGTTATACTCAAGATACCCTTTTCTCTGCAAGACTGCCAAACTTTCTTCTAGCCATTGTCCATAGAATTCTGCGATCGCTGCTAAAATATTTGCTTGGGAATGCCTCTTTAATAAGCCTAATGACTGCAAAGTAGCTAAAAGTAATTTAGCCAGCATTTCCTCCATTGTCGTGGCTTGTTCAGCAGCCGCAGCTTTGATATTGATCACAGGCTGGGGTTGTTGCCGAAGATATGTTTGCAACCTGTCTATAGAGGCAGGAAGCTCTTGTTGATAAATTGTGATCCATTCCTCTAGGTCTTGATGCTGAGTGTTGCTGACTGAGGGTAATTGTTTGAATAATGCTAACTGATTCAGTGGCGATCGCAGTAGACTTTCTATGGCTGCCATCCCCTCTTGCGGTTCTATTGACCCCACTCCCGCCCGTACCATGCGATCGCGATATGCGTTTGTTGCCACAATACCTACACTACCCCAATAGCCCCAGTTGATGATTTTCACCTGACAAGACCACTCTTGCGCCATCAGGCTGGCAAAGGCATCTTTAAAGGTACATCCGGCCGCATAATTACTTTGCCCCGGCATTTTGGCAACGGACTGAATAGAAGAGAAAAACAAGACAAAATCTAATGCTTCTGCCGCGAATACTTGCGCCAGCCGCACACTGACATCGACTTTGGCCTTCAGCCCGGCTTGAAATTGCTGTTCATCCATGTTAGCCAGACTTTTATCTGCCAGGACAATTGCCGAATGAATGACACCATGAATATTACCGTAGCTACGTTTAATTTCCTGATATGCTGTTTGTAAAGCCTCTAAGTTGGTAGCATCGGCTTCGATATAGATTGGTGGAGTACCAAGTTTTGATAAAGCGTCCAGTTTTTCCTGAATCGTAGCATCTTTTTTTCTTCTGCCCAGCCAGATGATCTGCCCTTGATATTGTTCAATCATCCACCGACTCCAGACTTCACCAATACCACCCGCGCCGCCAATCACCACATAAACCCCCTGTGAACGGTAGCAGGGTTGTGATGAAATATCGAGATCAAAAACAGGCACTAACGCTTGTTTAAACCACTCCCTTGACCGATAGGCGATCGCATCGCCATTTTTATCCGCAGGTAATGCCAGCATCTCTTCCACAGGACAATCCTGATCTGCTTGCATATCCAATAAGCGAATTTGCCAATGGGGATATTCCTTCGCAAGTGAACCGATTAATCCATGTACACTGGCATGAATAGGGTTAACGATATCCTTTTTGCGTACCGCTTGTGTTTGCGTAGTAATCACAGTCCAATGCAGTACCTGATCGCCGTAACCAAATGCCAACAGCATTTTCAGCAGACGGAAGAGATAAAGCACTCCTTGGTTTTGTTCCCTAATCAATGACTCTTCCCTCACAGAAACAAGAGGCTGATCTGGTGCTATCCAGATAATCTGCACTACATTCGGCTGAGAAGATAATGCTTCAAGTTGGTGGCTGATCTCTTCCAACTCATTTGCCGCAAACCACAAAGCATGAGGATACACCTGATTAATAGCAGCTTTTTGTTGTTCGCTGCCACCAATAACAAGCACGCGATAGCTAGAAAAAGCATTATCCTGATCTTCTTTTTGCTGGACTGAGATTAGATTCCATACCGGGTGGAGCAAAGTTAAACTGGCATCTGGCGCTACTAATGCTCGCGACGAAAACCCCCGTATACTCACACAAATTTGCCCGTGATCATCGCACAGATCGATATCAAGTTTTTGCATCTCTGCGCTGCTATGGTCAGATTCACGAATCCAAGACCAGCTAGGCATTAACCCCCCATCGCATATTTCCAGGGATTCCAGCGCATAGGGCAAGGAGGGTTTGGGATCAGAGGAAACGTCACCACCTATACCCAGACCAAGGGAAGCCTGTAAAGCAGAATCCAGCAAACTCGGATGCAAAACAAATTGATTGGCTGTGTTGGCAACAGAATCAGGCAGACGTAGTTTTGCCAGTACCTGCTGATTTCCTACATAGACAGTATCAATACCCTGGTGTCCTGGGCCATATTTAATCCCCACAGATTCAAAGACCTGATAACATTGAGCAGCAGAAAGATGGCTTTGCTGACACTGGTTTTGTAAATTCGCCAGATCCAACCCTGGCCTTTTGTCGAAACAACACAGTTCAACGCTGCCTTGGCAATGTAAAACAGCATGATCATCACCTTCGTTTTCTGCTATGTCTGCATTGGTGTAAATTTCAAAGCTAATGGTTGTGCTATCTTCTACCTGCAACATGGTATGCACTCTGAGCGGCCAATCCTCAACCACAATTGCTCTGATCCAAACGACATGAGCAAAACGTAAATCACACTCCGATTTATCCACTGCCAGCATGACTGCCATGCGAACCATTTCTAAATAAGCCACCCCCGGTAGAATTCGTTTATCTTGCACCAGATGATCGGCTAGGAAAAATTCTTGACCAGTAAAGCTTGAGCTAAAGCGTTGTTTGCGAAAATTTGAGGTATTTTCGTGGATTAACGGATGTAATTTGACAGCGTTTTGCGCTTCTGGCAAAGCTGAACTTTTGGGTTGGGAATGAAACGCCGTTTCAATCCAGTATTTTTTTTGTTCAAAGGGATAGGTCGGTAGAGTAATGCGCTCAGGTTTTGGTTCGCGGTAAAGTTTGCTCCAATCAACCGCTAGTCCCTGACTCCAAAGTTCCACTAATTTGGCAAATTTTCGGCGTTGAATCCATTTTGCGATCGCCTCCTGAAGTTCATCATCGTCAGTAAATAAAGCCAGTGATTTTTTATGTCCTTTCACCTGCCCAATATACATATCTTCAATGCCGGTTTCTCTGGCCACAAAGGCATGAAGCTTTTGTTTCAGTTCATCCAGTGAACGGACAATTAAACCTAAACGTTCTTCCATGGCTTCACGTCCCACCTGGAGAGTATAGGCAATGTCACGTAGTTTTAAGCTTTCTCCTGGCTGGGAATTCAGGTAATCATGTAAATTTTTGGCAGCACAGTAGAGCCTATCTTCATTTTTCGCCGATAAGATCACGATTTGGGCATCGTTGTCCAGCCCCTCATAATCGCCTTCTCTAGTTTCTGCAATGTACTCTTCCACAATCAGATGGGCATTTGACCCACCGGCACCAAAGGAAGAAATTCCCGCCCTTCTGGGGTATTCTTTGGTCTCACCGTCAATATCAATCAACGGCCTTTCCCATGATGATAGTGTTTGTTGCAACACAAAAGGAGTTTTGGCAAAATTGATATTGCTGTTTAATTCAGTGGCATGAAGACTTGGTGCAATTTGCCCGTGTTTCAGTTGCAGGATAATTTTAGTCAGCCCTGCTACACCTGCGGCTGCTTCCAAATGCCCCAAATTGGATTTAGCCGAACCCAAGGCACAAAAATTAGTAGCATTGGTATGTTGCTGAAAAGCCTTGGTCAAACCGCTGATTTCAATCGGATCGCCTAATGCAGTTCCCGTTCCATGTGCCTCAATATAACTGATTGTGCGTGCATCCACCCCGGCTTTGTTCAAAGTTTCCGCAATCAATTCTGCCTGTGCATTGGGATTAGGTATGGTATAGCCATTGGTTTTACCGCCGTGGTTTACACTTGATCCCCGAATGACAGCATAGATATGATCGCGATCGCTAATAGCTTGGGTGAGTGGCTTCAGCAATACCGCGCCTACGCCTTCACCTGGGACAAAACCGTTACCGCCTTGGCCAAAGCTTTTACATTTCCCATCCTCAGATAGCATCTGGGCTGCACACATTTGCACATAGGAAGACGGATGTAGGTATAGGTTCACACCACCAGCAATAGCCAATTCACACTCCCCACGACGGATATGTTCGCAAGCTTCATGAATAGCCGTTAACGAAGACGAACACATCGTATCTATGGGCAAACTTGGTCCGCGCAGGTTTAAAATATAAGAAATACGATTGGCTACTGAGCTAAAGGATGTATGCGGATAGACAATTTCACCACGCTGCCATAGCTCTGGTCCATATAAATTAAAACCTGTTTTGGTAATACCAACAAATACTCCAACTCGTTGTTGAAACTGATCTCGCAGTGTTTCTCTGGTGTAACCTGCATCTTCTATTGCCTCCCAAGCACTTTGCAGAAACAGGCGCTCCTGTGGATCAATCCCCATGGTTTCGCGAGGAGAAATTGCAAAGAATAGCGGATCAAAGTCAGCAAAACCGTCAATAAAACTTCCCCATTTGCTGTAACTCTTACCCTGAGTAATCGCCTCTTCCACATTCTCATGATAAAAGCCTTCCACAGACCACCGTTCTGGAGGGATTTCTGTGACACAATCCTTACCTGATTGCAAATTATCCCAGTAATCTTGCGGTGTTTTGGCTTGAGCATATCGGCCAGCCAATCCGATAATAGCGATTGGTTCGGATGGCAAGGGTGTCAATTGTTGGGGTGAGGCAGGAGTGATGAAATCTTTGTCCTGTAAGACTTGCAACTTTTTATTTTCTTTCCCTTCTGCCTCCTGCCTCCTGCCTCCTGCCTTATCTGTTGTGGAGTCAACAGCCAAACCTGTCCAAGTCAGGCATTCTTTTTTATACTCTGTCGTTAAATAACTGGCCAGTTCTCCCAAAGTCTGATATTCGTAGAGCAAAGTTTTGGATATCTCCCCAAAAATCCCTGCCAAATGATGATTCATTTGGGAAATAATCATTGAGTCAATTCCATAGCGTTCCAGCGGTTCTTCTGTCTCGATGCGATCTGCGGCTAATTTGATAATGCTGCCAAACAGAAGTTTACACTGGTGCAATGTCTTAGCCAGAAGGCGTTTTTCATCAACTACAAAATTGGCAGATGCAGATTCATCGTGACGCACCTCTGTTGATGCAGCCAGCAACCCTTGGCGGATTTTAGTAACATTACCTTCTACGACCATGACCTGGTTCGATTTTAAACTCAGCGCCCGAAACAGAGCTTCTACCCCACTGTCGGTTTGTAACGCTTTTATCCCTGAATTTTGCTCTAACGCTTTCAAGGTCTGCTCATCCACATTCATACCGCCTTCTTGCCAAAGCGGCCAATTAATAGAAAGACTGCGACCAAAGCGTTGATTTGCTACAAACAAACCATGACGATAATCGGCATAAGCATCCATAAAGGCATTAGCAGCAGCATAGTCTGCCTGACCAGCATTACCTAGCACTGCAACACCAGAAGAAAACAAGATGAAGAAATCCAGGTTGATTTCCTTGCTTGCCTGATCTAAATACACAGTACCGCAGACTTTGGGAGCTAGTACCTGTTGAAACTGTGCAGCAATTTTTTGAATCATAAAACTGTCACGAATCAGTCCAGCAGCGTGCAGAATCCCATCAAGTTTAGCGAAGTCGCACAGAATACCCTGAATCAGTTCATCCACTTGTTTCTGTTGGCTGACATCGGTTTGTCGATATTCGATCCGCGCACCTAGTAGTTTAGCTTCTTGTTGCAGTTGTGACTGTTTTTCCTGACTTAAACCAGAGCGACCTGATAGAATGATGGTTGGGTTTTGGACACGACGAGCAATTTCTCTGGCAAAAATTAAACCTAAACCACCAGCGCCGCCAGTAATTAAATATACCCCCCCTTCTTTCCAAGGGATGTGAGGAAGTTTAGGTTCTGAAAAAGGAATTTCTTCCCAGGAAATTACCTCACGTCGTCCATGGCGGTATCTCACCTGCACATCTGCTGGCGACTGACTATTTTCCTGTAAACGCTGAATCAGCTGATCATCAGTATCAATTTCAATCAGTTGGCCGATGATTTTGGGATTTTCCAAATGGGCGGTTTTAAGCAATGCTGCAAGACCTGTAAACAGGCAACTTGCGCCTTGATTATCGTCCTTCCTTGGGCTGGGAATCACAATCTGCACAAATACCTTACCCTTTGGTTTGTTGGCGAGAATCTCCTTTAGATGGGTAAAAACCTGTTCACACAGGGACTGATAACTTAGCGCCAAATCTTCACCTTGAGCCTCAAGTGCATGACAAACGCCGCCTTGAGATAAACGGTCTTGTAAACCCGCAGGTGCGTCCATTTCACAAAACAAAATCAGGTGTTGGCTATAATCCAGAGCAGCAAGAACAACTGAGTCGGGTTTGACAGGGGCTGCTTTTTCTTTCCAGACTGGCTGACACATTAATACCCCGGTAGTTGCCTCGCTTAAGGCGGGAGATACTGAGGATTGATCAGGTATAGGTAAGGGTTGAACAGATGCAGGAATCCAGTAACTTTCACGCGCAAAGGGATAGCTAGGCAAGCTGATGCGGCGGGGTGATTTGCCGTGATTAAGTTGATTCCAGTTCACCGACAGTCCTTTTACCCAAAGTTTTAAGATTTTGGCAAATTTCCTGTCTTCAATCCACTTTGCCAGCATTTCCTGTAAATCATCATCGGATTCAAAAGCCTCTAAGGTATCCTTGTTTCCTTTAGTGTTGCCTTCGTATAGGTCTTGATTTTCTCCTTGGGTGCTGGTAAAAACGGCCAGCTTTTGTTCAAGTTCGGCAATGGAGGCAGCCACAAAGCCTAAACGATATTCCATCTCTTCACGTCCTATCTGGAGCGTGTAGGCGATATCACAAAGCCGTAATGGTTCTAGGGCTGATTTATGGCTGTCAATCAAAAATTCATGCAAATTTCTGGCAATTTCCACCAGACTCTGTTTATTTTTGGCTGACAAAATAATTAACGCAGGTTCGCCACTGTCTAGTTTAGCGACTGGCTCGGCAACATATTCTTCTAAAACCAGATGTACATTACTACCACCAATGCCAAAACTACTCACCCCTGCACGTCGGGGGATGGGGTTTTGAGTCTCATCGTGTAAAGCAGTCCAGGCTTGAGTGTCCTTGGCTAGATAAAAGGGGCTACCAGTCAATTGTATGTAAGGGTTTGGCTCTTGAAGATGACTATTACCAGGAATGAGGCGATGTTTGATCATTAATAGAACTTTCAAAACACCGGAAATTCCCGCAGCAGCTTCTAAATGTCCGATGTTGGTTTTCACTGACCCCAAGGCACAATGAGGTTTGTCAGCAGGGGATTTGCCGTTTTGTTGATAAAGCTGGGCAAAGGCACTTTTTAGCCCGTTAAATTCAATGGGATCGCCAAGTGGTGTTCCTGTACCGTGGGCTTCAATATAACCAACGGTTTCCGGGGCTACTCCTGCCTGGGTATAAGCCGAAATCAGTAACTCCTGCTGCGCCACGGGATTAGGTGCTGTGGGCGAAGTCGCTCTCCCTCCATGATTTTCGGCTGAACCGCGAATAACTGCGTAGATAGAGTCTTTGTCTGCTATGGCTTTTGCCAGGGGTTTTAATAAAATAGCGCCAACGCCTTCACCTCTAACATAACCATTGGCGCTTTGATCAAAGGTTTTGCAGCGTCCGTCTTCACTCAACATACCGCCTTGAGCCGCTGCCATTACCAGTTGTGGGTTGGCAATAATATTTACACCTCCGGCTAATGCCATCTCACAGCTACCCTGACGGATGCTTTCTATGGCACGATGAATAGCGACTAAGGAACTGGAGCAAGCGGTATCAATTGCTTCGCTTGGACCGCGAAAATTTAGTAAGTAAGAAACTCGGTTGGCCAGCATAAATGGAAACATTGCATAATATTCTGCGGAATTTTCCTTGATTCTGGCCTGCTGCATTAGGTCTTTATAGTCTGTGGTAGTTACCCCTACATAAACTGCGGTTTTGCTACCAGACAGATTACTGACTCGATAACCTGCGTCTTCAATTGTTGCCCAAACTGTTTCCAAAAAGAGACGAAATTGAGGGTCCATTAATTCGGCTTCTACTGGAGAAATACCAAAAAATAAAGGATCGAAGCGATCAATGTCTGTCAGGAAACCGCCCCATTTAATCTTGCTTTTGCCGTCTTTGTGCTGGTGGTCACTGTCGTAATCTCGCCAATTCCAACGGTCTTTGGGTATTTCGCTGATTAAATCGCGGTTATTCTCTAGATTATGCCAAAAATCTCTCAGATTCTCTGATCCAGGAAATTTGCCGCTCATCCCAATAATGGCGATAGCGTCAGTTTTAGTCTGATGTACTGGAATTCTCGTTTCTGGAGTAGAGTTTGATGGAACAGGTGCAGCTGGTGAAGATACAAAGGGCTGGCTGTTACTCATCTGCTCTGCTGGGACTTGGGTTTGAGCTTGGCTGGGTAAAGTCGCTTTTTTGGTTGAAAGTTTGTATTTTTTCAGCAACGCTTCCTGATGATTCTCTAGCAGGGAGTTAGCAAGCGATCGCACGTTGGAATACTCAAAAAAGAGCGTAGGCATTAATTCCAAGCCATACATTTCGTTTAAATAATTGGTAAAACTGGTAAAGCTAATGGAATCAAACCCATAGTTGAAAAACTCGGAGTCAATGTCGATTTCTTCGGGTTTCACTTTTTGCAAGCGACAGATAAATGCAGCCAAATCTTTATGCAGTAACCGCGTTAGCGATGCTAGTTGGTTTTTTTCATCTTTGCTTTGCTGAACTAATGTCTCGGTTTCATCTGCTGGAATCTGGCGCTGATTTTCCGTACTTGGTGAGGACGACAACAAGCGGGAGCGGATTTTTTCGGTTTCACCCTGAGCTACGAAAATCTGGTTAAATTCAGAAGATAAAGCCCTGTCAAATGCGTTTAACCCTGCGTCGGTTGTCAACGCTATCATGCCAGTATTTTTCTGCATCAGAGTTTCATTTTGTGCATCCACTCCCATGCCTCCGTCTCTCCATAAAGGCCAATTTATGGAAATTGTTTTACCAAAACACTTTCCTGCTTTGACACGTAGATTCCGAGCTTCGGCAAAACTGTCTAGAAAAGCATTCGCTGTTGCATAATCGACCTGGCCAATACTGCCAAAAACCCCTGCGATCGAAGAAAATAAGACGATAAAATTCAGGGGAATATCTCGACACGCCGCCTCTATCGCTAAAATTCCTGCTACTTTAGGGCGCAATACGTTGCTAAATTCAGCACTCGTTTTATTCAGAATATAGGCATCCTGATTCACTCCAGCACTATGAATAATGCCATTTAATTTGCCATATTTTTTCTGAATACTTTGAACAAGATCCGCCACTGCTTTTTGATCGCTGATATCGCAATTTAAATAGCTAATCTCCGCGCCTGTCTGCTGAAGTTCATTTAATAATTTTGCTCTGGCAGCATTTAAGGTCGAACGCCCACTCAAAATCAGTTTTAAGCCTTTTATTTGACTTAGGTGTTTGACAAAAATTTGCCCTAAACCGCCCAGTCCACCAGTAATCCAAACAACATCACCTTCATGTAATAAATCTGCGTTGAAAACAGGCTTTTCATGGCTGTTGCCAAAATCGGATATTTCATTGAGCTTTTTAGTCTTTCTAGTTCCCGTTTGGGTATAACAGACTTCTACATCTTCTGCGGGGAGTTCCATTTCCGCTGCGACAAGTTCAGCAAAGCTTTCTGTTTGATCATCAACTGCGTAACGAATCAATTTACCTGCTATCTTGGCATTTTCAAATCTCGCTGTTTTCAGCAAGGCAGCAAAACCAGCGTGAAGATAAGCATTTTTGTTTTCTGGTACAAGTATAATAATTGGCTGGATCAGTTTAGGTTTTGATCCTATGCAGGTTTTGATGCACTCAAAAACCCGCAGGTAGTTAGCCTGAACAGTTTCGGTGATATCTGCGTCCACTGATGCCAGGGTTTCAATGCTTGCTGTTGGCCATCTCCGGCTCAATATGTGATTAAGCTCTGGATTTTCTTGGGTAAGAATAAAAATAGGGGCTGCTGCTGTTTGTGTCCCGTTTTTGTCACCAGACAAGGGGCTTTCTTGCCATTGAGTGGTTGCATAGATTACATTGCTTTGGACAACTGTTTTTTCTGGGTTTTTGTCCCTATTCCCAGAATCTGTCAATGCACCTGGAATGGAAGTGGTAAAGCCTTGAAATAAAACAACACTTTCGCCGTTTTCGTCCACTAGCTGAATATCGTGCTTGTTGGGGGAACTCAAGGTCACATAAGCGTAGACCCGCTCAGGTATTTCCTGATATATCCACAGCCTGTCTAAGACAAAAGGCATGGGTAGATGTTCCTGCGGCCTATTCAACAAAGAAAAGATGACACTGCTGAGGATCGCTCCATTCATTATACTTGGATGAAGCAGATAATCTGCGCGTGTCGATCGCATAAAATCGGGTAATTCAAGTAAAGCCAAGGCTTCAGTTTGATTGTGCCACAATTGTTTGATTGTCAGGAGGCTGCTTCCGTGGGTAGATTTTAGCAGTTGATGGCAATCGGCGGTTTTTACGCTGGCCGGACAGCGGGTGAGAATATCCTGAATATTCAGTCTGGGGGGTGTCGTTGGGTGCGAAGCCTGGTCAATAATAAGTTGACCCTGACAATGGATGTTCTCTAGTGAATCTTGATTGTGTGTTGTGATCGTAAAACGATGGCGAGGCGCTGCTGCAAGCGGTTCGCCTTCCTGATACAATTGAACAAATACATCCCGATCTGTCCCAGCAATGAACAGCAGCTGATTCCAAACAATATTTTTCAATCCCAGGATTTTCTGCCCCATACTCAACTGACCAGCAGCGCCGGCCATTTCTAGGTAAGCTGCACCCAGCATTACTTGTTGGTGATCTCGCAGAAAAAATTCTGCTCCGGTGAATCGACTGATAAAACTATCGCTCGCTGAGTTATCTGTGCGTAATTTTTGATGCAATAAGGGGTGCAGCAGTGGAGGTAATGTTGCTTCCTGAGCAGAGAAAACACGAGAAGAAAAACCTCTCATCAGCACACAAATTTTGCCACTGTCATCGCACAAATCTAAATCAAATTTCTGAATCGGACTACCAGCTTTATTGTTATCGGCATAGCGTATCCAAACCCACAGGTCAGTGCTGCATTTGGATTTGATTTCCAGTGTTTCCAAAGCATAAGGTAAAGAGGTTTGTGGTTCTGCGTCCGATGTCTGTGTTCCCAGCGCAAAACCAATTGCTGCTTGCAAGGCTGAATCCAGTAGACTGGGATGGAGTCCAAATTGTTGATGATTGTCTAAAACCGAGGCAGGTAGGCTGAGTTCTGCCAATATCTGATCATTGCCAACATGGACTGCCGCTATGCCTTGATGCCCTTCACCATAATCAATGCCCATAGCCATAAAAGCTTGATAACACTGATCCGGTGTGAAATGGTTGTGATCTGTTTTTTGCTGCAAATCTTCAAGATCCAGGTAACTTTCACTATCTGGTATTTTGAAAATGGCAATGCCTTGGCAGTGAATGGTGCGGTTTTGCTGATTAGGAAAGCTATCGCCAGAACTATCCTCTTCCCCGGTGTAAATTTCAAACCCAATTTGTGAGTTTTGTTTAGCAAACAAGCCAATATGAACTGGTTTCTCTGTACCATCAATCACCAGCGGTTGTTGCCAAATAATGTTCTTCAATCCTATTGTGCTGAAATCACTTGCTGAGGTTGCCAGCGCCACAGCGGCTCGTGCCATTTCCAGATAAGCAACACCCGGCAGAATTTTTTGGCCTTGCACCTGATGATCAGCGAGAAAAAATTCTTCCCCACTAAAAATAGAACTAAAACGCTGTTGACTGAGTGTAGAGGTATTACGGTGTAACAAGGGGTGAAGGGCAGCAAAAAGCGGTGCAGTTTTAACTTTCATCGGCACCCAATGACGCACTTTGGCAAAAGGGTAAGTCGGCAAACTGACGCGGGCTGGTTTTGCTAAAGAACTCTCCAACTCATAAAGGTCGTGCCAATTCACAGGTATACCTTGAATCCATGCCTGTGCAATTTGATCAAGCTTGCCTTCAAGTATCCACTGTTGTAACACTACCTCGCTATTCTCGCCTTGGCGGGAATGTTTTTGCTGTTTAACGTGTTTGTTCTGCCAACTATTTTCCTTGGTACTATCACCATCCACAAAAGCTTTGAGGTTTTCAATTAATTGCTGTTTGCTATCAACAAGAAAAATCAGCCGTGCTGCCATTGCTTGTCGTCCCACCTGTAAGGTGTAGGCTATGTCACGAAGCAGCGCAGTTTTCTGCTCTGCCAAACCCTCAGACGTGGAGACTAAATAGTCATACAGGTTTTGTGCAGATGCTCTCAGACGCTCTTCATTTTTGGCAGATAGAGGAATCAGCACGGGCATACTTTTGTTTATAGCTTCTGTAGGTGGCGCTAAAACGTCTGTGCTTTCCTCCGCAATATATTCTTCCAGAATTACATGAGCATTAGACCCAGTTGCGCCAAAGGAGCTTAAACCAGCCCGTCGTGGGTAATCTGAAGTCCCTTCCCAGTGCTGGGTTTGATGCTGAACATAAAAGGGCGATGTCTGCAAATCCAGGTGAGGATTAATTTCTTGGGAGTGTAGTGACGGAACTAGTGTTTTATAGTGCAGTTGTAAGGCTACTTTGCTCAAACCACTAATGCCAGAAGCCGATTCGGTATGACCAATATTGGATTTAACAGAGCCGATCGCACAAAATTGTGTATCGTTGGTGTAGGTTTTAAAGGCTTTGGTTAAGCCCTGAATCTCAATCGGATCGCCAAGGGAAGTTCCCGTCCCGTGAGCTTCGACATAGCTAATCGTGCGCGGGTTAATGCCAGTTTTCTCCAGGCATTGTAAAATCATATTACCCTGTGCTACCGGATTTGGCACGCTGATTCCGGAAACTTTGCCAACGTGATTTATAGTGCTACCTTTGATTACCGCATAAATATGATCTCGGTCTTGGATAGCCTGTGCTAAAGGTTTCAAAACCACAGCACCCACTCCTTCACCGGAAACATAACCATCCCCACCGCTGCCAAAAGTTCGACAACGGCCGTCGCTGGAATACATATCCAGCACACCATAGGTAATATATTTATTCGGGTGCAATGATAGGTTTACTCCTCCCGCTAAAGCGATATCACTTTCTCCGTGTCTAATACTTTCCAATGCTAGGTGTAAGGCCGTGAGTGAGGATGAACATACGGTATCAATGACCATCGAGGGGCCATGAAAATCACAAAAATAGGAAACCCGGTTAGCGATTGACGCATAGTTTAATGACAAAAGAAACTGCTCGCCCCGGTCAATAGCTTCTGCGCCAAGAAAGACATAATCTTTGTGCATCACGCCGACAAATACACCAACACTGGACTGGCGATGTTTGTCTTGCTGACCAGATACCAGGGTTTCGGGCGTATAGCCAGCGTCTTCAATGGATTCCCAGCAGGTTTGCAAAAATAGGCGTTCCTGCGGATCTAACACTTCGGCTTCCCGTGGCGAAATCCGAAAAAACTGATGATCGAAGCAATCGGGGTCTTGGATAAATCCACCCCATTTTGATACGCTTTTACCTGACGGTGATTTGAGTTCGGCCAGACTGCGCCAGTCCCATCGCTCTTGGGGTATTTCTCTAATACTGTCTTTACCTGCGATTAAATTTTGCCAGAATTCATTGATATTGTTGGCATCAGGATACCTCCCAGCTATGCCAATAATGGCAATATCACCCTCATTTTTAGACTGTGTTTTAATAACATTGGCCTGCACTGGATTAGCAATCTGTTCGTTGATAAAGCTTTGATTTGTTAAATTCTCATCTACCAGGTGAGCGGCCAGTTCCTCGATGTTTGTGTATTCAAATAACAGAGTGGGAATTAATTTAACAGCGAATTTTTCCTCTAATGCCGTGACTACTTGCAACAACATTGCCGAATTCATACCGAGTTCATAATAACCAGCATTAGTATCTATTTGATCCGGCGCACATTCTAAGTATGAAGCAATGATTTGTTTAAGCAAGTCTTCCATGCTTTCAACGGACTCAGATTTGTCAATCTGAGATGGGCTTGCTGGTAGGTTGCTAGATTGTTCCTGATTCGGCTTAGGCGCTGGTACATTGTCTGATTTTTTCAGACTCGGATTAATAAAACCGGACTCTCGAACCAGCTTATTAACAAAGTTTTTTAGTTCCGCAATTTTTTGCCCAGAGTCGTTAAAAAACTCCAAGTCTATATAAATCATATCTTTTTTTCGGCGTACTGATGCTGTTTTTACCCTGACAATGCACTTTTGCCGGAACAACGAGTCAGCGCGAAAACTTTCATAGAATAAAGGTAGAAACAAGCGTTGTTCACCTTCAACCAGCGTAGCAAACAAATTTGATGAACCTACACCACTACCATCTATCAGGGTGGGGTGAAACATAAAATTAGCAGCAGTAGCAGCGGCGGCGGCTGGCAAAGAAACCTCGACAATTTGTGTATCATCCAAGGTGTAAACTGTTCCTTCTGCCTTCATCATTCCCGAATGAATCAAACCCTGAGAACTGCACTGGGCATAGATATCATGCAAGCTGATTTGTGTTTTACTGGCAGTCTGGAGAGATGGAAAATCTAGATAGTCTTTAAAACCGGGCGCTTCACTACAATGAAGCATTTCTGCCTTGATATAAAGTAGTGACTCTGTAGCCACCTGGCTATCTCCTTGCGGCCAGTCTTGCAATTGAATCGACCACAGCCCTTTTGATACTTCATCTGCTTGTAGTAAAAGCCTAAGACTCGCACCTTGATTAACTATTAAGGGACGATAAATGGACAAATTGCGAAGTTCCAATGCCTCAAAACTATGTCCATGTTCACGGAAAAACTGGTACAACAAGTCAATATAAGCCAACCCTGGCAATAAAGCCTGACCATAGGCTTGATGGTTTTTAATGATGGGATGGCTGGCATTTATAATAAGTTCTTTTTTCACTTTATTGATCCTGTTTCATGATTGTAAAAGTTGATAATCTCGGTGCGTTTCACCTACTGTAAATTAAGCCCCCCACCAGGGGTTATGATTAACTTCTTCTGTTTCTTGTGACACCTTTTTGTTAGCGACAGCCTCATGAATAAGCATATCGCCGCGAATATTTACCCGGTTTAGTTCGGGTGATTTGAGCGGCTGTCGTTGCTTGCCAGATTCCACCTGCGACCAATTTTCCATAACAATATGTGCATTAGTACCACCATCAGCAAAACAGTTGAGTGCCACAACAAGGGGGGAAGCTTCTGTCCATGCACTCGATTGGCGACAGAAATAAAACGGTGAAGCGTCTATATCGTAATGTGCCATAGGTATTTGCCCAGATAAAAATGGTACTCGCTGCTGATGCTTCAGCATACACACTAGTTTGATGAAGCCAGCAATACCTTCGGCACATAACGGATGCCCAATATTAGGCTTGATCGAACCTACGCTGCAAGGTGCTTGATTTTCACGGCGATAAACTGCTTCAATAGCTTTAATTTCTAGCAAATCAGTTACTTCAGAGCCAGAACCGTTAGCTTCAATATGAAGAATATCTTGCGGCTGTTTAGCACTTTGCACCAGGGCGCGTTGCATGACTTCTTTGATCGCTTTGATATTTGGTGTTGCCGGGCCTGCGGTGCGACCATCATTATTGATTGCCAAACCTTTAATGACTGCGTAAATCTGATCGCCATCGCGTTGTGCTTGCTCCAAGGTTTTTAATAATACTAAACCCGCTCCTTCACCTAAAGTCACACCGCCAGCCCGTTGATCAAAAATATGAAATGATGAATCCTGGTTTAACAGATGGCGCTGCTGAAATATCCGATGTGCATTTTCGTTGGCTAGGAGACTGACACCTCCGACTACCGCTGAGTCAATCTCGCCACTCAGTAGTGACTGGATAGCAAAATTCATCCCCACTAGGGCTGAGGAGCAGGCCGTATCAATGACCAAACTTGGTCCTCTGAGATCGAAAAACTGCGATATGTTGGTGGCCAGATAATTCTGTGCAGCTACAATCGGGTTTCTAGCTTGGTAAAGATCGGATTCATCAATATGATGTTGACTACGCGCACCTAAATAAACACCGATCGCCCTGCCTTTAATCTCTTCTAGTGTATAACCCGCGTGATAAAACAGGTTGAGGCTTTCTTCCAACATCACAAGTGCTTGAGGGTCCATCACCTTGACATCCTCTGGCGGAATCAGGAAAAAGGCGGGGTCAAAATCACTGACATTATCAATTAAACCTGCATAGAATGACACCTGACTAGACCAGCGGTCTACCGGAACAGGACGGATAGCATTTTTACCTGCTGACAATAAAGCCCAATATTCATCGAGATTTTTTGCGCCTGGAAAACGGCAGGACATCCCAACTACGGCGATATCTAATGCCTTTTTTGATGAAGATATGGGTAAAGCACTGCCAGAAGCGGGAGACTGGCCGGTTTGCATCGGTGGGGATATCTGCACGGCCTGATTATGGGTTTTCGCTTTTAAAGCAGGTGCGTGTTTACTGGACAGCCAGGCAGCCAGGGCATTTAACGAGGAGTATTCGTATAAGACGGAAGGACTCATTGGTGCAACAAGTTGTTGATTGATTTTGCTGGCCAGTTGGGATAGCCAAATAGAATCCAAACCATAATCTGCAAAGGATTGATCTAGATCCAGTTTCTGCACAGCGATGCCCAATTCTTGGGAAAATAAATCAATTAAGCCATCTAGACTCAACTGGCTGTCAGCGTTGCTATGTATAAAGGATTCTCCCTTCAAGGACACCTGATGGTTTTGACTCAATACTTGCAAATCACTGAGTCGTCGGCGCTGATGCTGCATTAGTTGTTGTGGATTCCACAATCCACCATTAACAAAGGCGGGTAGAATCACGGACGCAGTTTTATTGGCAAGTATATTATCTAACATTTGGAGACCTTGGCGATTACTTTGACAGAGCAAGCCCGTCTCTTGATATGCCCTGCTGTTGGCTGCACCCATGCCGGTTTCTTGCCAGCTTGGCCACTGAATACTAACTAGCACACCTGTCATGGCTTCTGCTACATAATCCATATAGGTATTGGCCATGGCATAGTCACTTTGTCCGCTGGCTAAACTGGGAATAATAGCCGACACAGAGGAAAACAAGACGGCGAATTTTAATGGCTGCTGTTGGCATTGCATTAACAGCGATCGCAATCCTGCTACTTTAGGTTCTAATACCTGTGCCACACTGGCCATTGATTTACGCACAAAGGCGGGGGTTTCTGAGTCGACTATTCCCGCACAATGCAGAAGACCGCTAATAGTTCCAAAGTTCGTTGTTATTTGGTGCAATCTTTCTTGCACGGCTATCGGATCACTTAAAGTCAACGATAATACCTGCACCCTCACACCCTGGGCTTCCAGCGCCTGAATAGCAGATATCTTTTGCTTCACCTTGTCAGTTTGGGGCGCAGTCCATTGGTCACGCGGTGGCAGCGCTTCCCTTCCTGTCAGCACCAAACGTTTAACTCCGTAATGTTCAACAAAATGTTGAGCAAATAAAAGTCCCAGACCGCCTGTACCTCCAGTAATCAATAACACTTCTTCTTCCACAAACTGAAGTTCTGGATTTTGTCTGTTTGTGACTTTCAGCGAAGTTTCTGCTAAATATGCAACATAGCGTTTTTGATCCCGGTAACAAATTTCACAATTATCGTCTTTGAGCCAAAACTCATGAGCAATCTGTTCTGCCAAAGCTGCTGTTTTCAGGTGAGGATCGGTATCAATATGACGGGATTGCAGATGGGTATACTCACTTTGCAACATCCGATAAAGTCCTACACGGGATGCACCCGATAAATTCATTTTGCTGTTTTGAAAGGATTCTAAGCCTCTGGTGACACCAAGGAGGGTGATTCCAGTTTTTGATCCTTTTTCAATCAGGCGCTGAAGCCACGGCATCCAGTCAAGGGCATCTCTGGCTGCTTCGCCTTGACCACAGCCAGACAAATCTATGCAGCCGCTATATTCATTTTCATCTGTGTCACTCTGTTCCCGATATAACCCTATATGATCAAGTTCGATGACATGACTGTTAGGAAGTTCCTCTGCCAGCAAAGTTGCTAGTAATCGGGTTTCATGGGTGCTGAGAATGGCAATTTTTCCCGTTACTGTTTTTTGACACTGATCAGGTTGTGGTTCATCAGCCATCCACTGTTTTTGCAGATAATGAACTATTCCTGATGCTTGACTATCTTCAGTTGCGTTTTGGTTGTGATCAGAGTTACTTTGAGCAAATCCTGGTTGATCAAACCAATAATACTCTTTGGCAAAGGGATAGGTGGGAAGACTGATCAGCCGTGGTTGAAGCTGGGTGTAGAATTTCTGCCAATCAATGGTGAAACCTTTCACCCACAGATTTAGCAGTTTATTCATTTTCTTTGATCTCATCCATTCGTCGATGATGGGGGAAAATTCTTCCTCAGTGGCAAAATCTGACCATAATTCCTGATCCTGTCTGATATGTCCATGATAAAGCGACGGAATATTTTCCTGGCCTTCAATAAAGGATTTGAGTTTGTGATCAAGTTCTTCTAAACTGCTCACAATCAAAGCCAGACGTTCTGCCATGCCCTCGCGTCCTGTCTGAAGCGTGTATGCAATTTCTGCTAGTAGGGTTGGCTGGGTTGCGGTTGTGGTGATTAAAAAGCTTCTCAAATTTTCGGCCATTTTCATCAGCTGATCGGGATGTTTTGCCGACAATACAATCACCACAGGCTCGTTAACATTTTCTTGGGTATACTCATCGGTTTCAATATACTCTTCAACAATCAAATGTGCATTTGACCCGCCAGCACCAAAGGAGGAAATGCCCGCTCTTCTTGGGTATTCCTTGGTTTGTCCGTTGATTTCGATGATGGGTCTTTTCCATTCGGAAAGAGTCTGCTGCACCACAAAGGGCGTTTTATCAAAAGCAATATGGGGATTTAAGTTGTCTGTGTGCAAACTGGGAACAAGCTGACGGTGTTTTAGTTGCAGGAGAATTTTGCATAGTCCGGCTATACCCGATGCAGCTTCTAAGTGTCCTAGATTGGACTTTGCAGAACCGATCGCACAAAAGCCTGTATCGGCAGTCTCTTTTTTAAAGGCTTGGGTTAAACCGGTAATTTCTATGGGATCGCCTAATTCTGTTCCTGTGCCGTGGGCTTCTATATAGCTGATGCTACGGGCATCAATTCCTGCTTTTTTCAGTGTTTTGCTAATTAAATCTGCTTGTGCATTGGGATTAGGCACTGTGTAACCATTGGTTTTGCCGCCATGATTAACATGACTGGCACGAATAACGGCATAGATATTATCGCGATCGCGAATCGCTGCGGACAGTGGTTTGAGTAAAACCACGCCCACGCCCTCCCCAGGGACAAAACCGTTACCGCCCTGGCCAAAGGCTTTGCACTTGCCGTCTTTCGATAACATCCGCAACGCACACATCTGCACATAATTGGAGGGATGCAGATATAGGTTGACACCGCCGGCTAAAGCAAGTTGGCAGTCTTGGCGACGTAAACGTTCACAAGCTTCATGAATGGCAACTAATGACGATGAACACATCGTATCAATCGACATACTTGGACCTTGCAGATTCAAAAAATATGATATGCGGTTGGAGACTGAGCTAAAAGAGGTGTGGGGAAAAGCCTGTTCGCCACGTTTCCATAACTCAGGACCATACAAATCAAAGCCAGTTTTAGTAATACCAGCAAACACACCAACCTGCTGTTGATATATCTCACGTAAAGTGTCGCGGGTGTAGCCAGCGTCTTCCAGTGCTTCCCAAGACGATTGGAGAAATAAGCGTTCATGGGGATCAATACTGAAGGCATCACGGGGAGGAATACCAAAAAACAGAGGATCAAAATCCGCAAAGCTTTCCAGGAAACTACCCCATTTACTATAACTTTTGCGCTGGGCGATCGCTTTGTCGGCATCCTCAACAAAAAAGCCTTCTAATGGCCAGCGATTAGCAGGAATTTCGCCAACGCAGTCTTTTCCAGCTTGCAGGTTTTGCCAATAAGCTGAGAGTGTATCAGACTGAGCAAAGTGGGCGCTGACACCAATAATTGCGATAGCTTCCTGAACCTGTGGATTTGATGATGGCAGCAAGGTCAGACCGACTGTTTCATTTATTACCTGTGATTCAGGTAAAGCAGCCTCAGTTTTCAACCCAGTCCAAACCATGCACTCCTGCGGGTATTCATCAACCAAGTAAGTAACGAGCGCCTGGGATGTTTGGTATTCAAAAAACAAAGTCTTGGAGATTTCTGGAAAAACCTTTGCTAGTTCCTGATTCAACTGCGTAATCATCACGGAGTCTATACCATAACGCTCAAAAGCATCATGGGTTTTAATCCTATCCGGTGCTAACCGGAAAGTCTCTCCCAAAAGAGATTTCAGTTGCAGCAAAGTTTTTTCATGAAGGCGCTGTTTTTCCACTGATGCCAGTGAGTGTTGGCGACTATTGACATTGTCCTTGGGCTGATTTGATGTTTTGTGTGCTGATGGCTCTGGGAACAACCATTGTCTAAGTGTGGGAAGATCGCCGACTGCCACTAAAATCTGACTCTGTCCCGAAGCCAGCCCCTGAACCAATGCCTCAACCCCTGATGCTGTATCGAGCATCTCCAGCCCCACGCTTTGTTTCATGGCGGCTTTGCTGTGAGCATCTAATTGCATTCCACCAAATTGCCAAAGTGGCCAGTTAATGGCAAGAGTTTGTCCGCATCTTTGTCCAGCATTGACCAGATCATTGCGATAGGCTGAAAAAGCATCCATAAAAGCATTAGCGGTGGCATAATCTGCCTGACCGGCATTGCCCATTGTCCCCGAAATTGAAGAAAACAGGAGCAAGAAATCAAGATTCAAATCTTGACTAGCGGTGTCCAAATGAACTACACCCGCTACTTTCGGGGCTAACACCGTCTGAAACTCAGCCGCTGTTTTTTTGATGATAAAATTATCCCGCGCCATCCCGGCACAATGGAGGATACCATTCAGGGAGCCATATTCTGTTGTAATACGTTTAATTAGCGTATCGACATCTTTTTTATTGCTGATATCAGCTTGCCAGTATTCTACCCTTGCACCAAGGGTTTGTAGGCGATTAAAAATAGATTTTTTCTTTTCCAGACTTAAATCTGAACGTCCGCTTAAAATCAGAGTAGAATTCTGGGTTTTACTAGCAATTTCTTCAGCAAAAATTAAACCCAAACCACCAGCACCACCGGTAATTAAGTAAACACCGCCTTCTCTCCAAGGCGTTTTGCAAACATCATCAGCAACAGTAAGCTCTTGCCATGTCAGCACTGTCCGTTGTCCCTGATGATACCGAATCTGTTTGTCTTCAGGGCATTGTACATTTTCAGTGAGCTTGTGCAGCAGACTACCTTCTGTCTCGGATACAGAAACTTCGATCAGCTGTCCTGATACTTTTGGGTTTTCCAGTTGAGCCGTTTTCAGCATACCGGAAATAGCCGAGCAACATTGTTGCTTTGTCTGCTGGGGAACAACACATTGAATAAAAATTTTCCCCTTGGTTTTACTGAGAAGAATTTCCCGAATAGTTTCAAAGGTTTGGGTAAAACTATCCTGATAGATTTTTTCTAACCCTACATTGGGTAAAGTCTTAGCAGCGTCAAAATGTACACATTCAACACCTGGCATTTGGGCTTGTATAACTGCCGCAGAGATATGATCGATACCGTATAATAAAACCAGATGCCGGGAAAACTCCCAGGATGCGCCGGTTGTGGCAACGGTTTTTTCTTGCCAGTACGGGTAGCAGATTAAGGTTTCTGCTGAAGATAAAATATTACTCCTTTCATGACTGGGCGCTTGTTTGGCCTCTCTATCTTGAACATCCCCAAAATACTCACGGGCAAAAGGGTAAGTAGGCAAACCTGCTAATCTAGGGAATAGTCCCAATTGATCAAAGACGCTCCAATCCACCGAGACACCCTGCTCCCACAATTGTGCCAGCTGATTTACTTTCTGGGCGGATATCAGGCTTTGCAGAAATGCTTTTTTGTCTTTACTGTTGTCAATATCTGGTTTTTCACTATTTCCGGTTGTTTTACCGCCATCTGCCAGCCACTGCGCCAGTTTTTCTATGAGATCCTGCTGATTGTCAACAATTAGGGCTAAACGATAGGTAAACGCTTCTCTTCCCATTTGGAAAGTATACAGAAACTGCTCAAATTGAATGCCAGGATGATCTTCCAGATATCGCTTGACATTGTGGGCATAGTCCTGTAGGGTTTGCTCACTTTCGGCAGAAAGCAGGAATACTTGGGATGTAAGTAAGCTAATATTTACGTCCGATTTGGGAATATACTGCTCTAGCACCAGGTGAGCATTAGTACCACTAAAACCAAATGAACTGACCGCCGCCAAACGAGAACCTTGTGCATTTTGCGGCCAGGGTTTGAGCTTGGTGTTGACGTAGACAGGACTATTTTCAAAATCAATGTGTCTGTTGGCTTCGTTAAAGTGAATTGACGGCGGCAGTTGTTGATGCTTGATACTCAACAGGACTTTAATCACACTTAACACACCAGCAGCGGCTGTTGTATGACCCACGTTAGCTTTTAACGAACCAATGGCGCAGAATTTCTGTTTTGAGGTCAAGGCTTGAAAGGTTTTATTCAGCGCATGAATTTCAATCGGGTCGCCTAGTTTGGTGGACGTTCCATGAGCTTCAATATACTGGAGGTCTTCAACATTAATGTTGGCTTTTTGATAGACTGAAGTTTCTAGCTCGCTTTGGGAAAGGAAACTGGGTACAGTCATACTGGAGGTTTGCCCGTCCTGGTTAATACCACAGCTACGGATAATACCATAAATTGTATCGCGATCGCGTTCAGCGTCCTGCAAACGCTTGAGAATAACCACACCCACCCCGTCACCAACAACAATTCCATCAGCAGCGTTATCAAAAGGACGACACTGACCGGTGGGGGAAAGCATACCTGCATTGTGCATGGCAATAAATGTACCTGGATGCTGATAAAGCGTCACGCCTCCTGTAATGGCAAGATTAATCTCACCACTTTTTAAGGCTTGGCTGGCAACATCTATGGCCACCAGGGAAGAAGAACAGGCTGTATTAATGGTCAGCGCAGGTCCTTTTAAGTCTAGAAAATATGCTATCCGGGCTGAGAGGATACTCGTTTCTGAACCTAGCATATCCAGATGTGAAAACCCTTTGCCTAGTGCAGAGCCGCCCATTGCACCTATATAAGTTCCCACGGCTTGTTTCTTTAATGACGAAGGTTGATAACCCGCGTCTTCTAAGGCTCGGTAACATTCTTCTAAAAGCAGACGCTGGGTGGCATCCATCGCTTCGGCTTCTCTAGGTGAGATATGAAAAAAGAGCGGGTCAAAATAATCCAGATCCGGCATGATGCCATAGCGAATTGGAAAAGTTTCTGAACAATGGGCAGCAATATAGTCAAGCCATTGGGGTTTATTCAGGTCTTGAATACAATCTTTACCTTGACTGACTACCTGCCAAAACTGCTCTTGATCTTTAGCACCGGCACAACGGCAGGAGATGCCGATAATAGCAATATCATCGTTTGTTATTGGTGCTTTTTTTTCTGTAGGTGCATCTGTAGGTGCAGCGGTTTTTGGAATTGGTACTGAAGCTTTTGGAGTTATGGGTGCAATGGGCTTTTGATCCAACTCAATCTGAATATGCCCGACTAAATCCTGCAAACTATGGCACTCAAATATTAAACTGGTGGGCAAATAAAGGTCAAACTCTGTGTTGATGGCTTCTAGTAATTCCACTGCATTCACGGAGTTAATTCCCAACTCACTTAGTTGCAGTCGCTCTATGGATGCGAGTTCCCCCGCTGCAAAACCTAAGACGTTGACAAAAATGCCTTTCAGGGTGTTTTTTAGTTGTTCTGGGTTATACAAGCTCTGATCAAGGGCGGGGGGTTGCTGAATCTGCACAGACTTGTTCACAGCCAGATTAACCCTTTTGATCCCACCAATGGGAGGATAAGGAATATGCCCGATCTGCAACATCTCCTTTAATGCCTGAGCATAGGGTGTTTGATGGGCGATTTGTTGGGCATTATGTTCGCGTCGCGCTTGTTCACTCAGCCGAGTATCTTTTTTCAGTTTTAATAAACAATAACTAATCCAGCCTTTTTCTAGGGATATAGCTTGATTGGCATAGTTGCGATAGCTATCCTGGCTGACTTTTGGCAGATGTTTGGTATGTTCGGCGTGTTCGGGGTCATAGAGATAGTTAGCAATTTCGGTTGATACATCAATAATTTCATCAATAATCAAACCGTGTACCGATAACAGGTCAATCCACTGTTGCTGAGTGGGGATGCTAATCTCTACGCTGGGGTCGATAATGCTGCCTCGCAGATTACCGATATAATCCATAAGTAGAATTTTGCCGTTATCACTGAGAGCGTCTGCCATTTTCTGAAATAAGGCATCTTTGTCACGAATATGAAAGGTGACTTCGACACCTAGAATAATGTCACAATTATCGGGAAATTTATCTTTTGAACTATCTTTGTGATAAATTCGCGCCTGAGAACCTAAATTCATGTTCTCAATGCGGCGGTTGCCCAAAATTGCTTGAGATTCTGTAATGGTAAAACCGTGAGTTTGTATATGAGGATAAAGGGCGGCTACCTGAATTACATCTGTACCGTGACCGCAACCAATATCAAGAAAAGTGTGAATGCGATCAAAATGCTCACGATAAAACAGCACCTGACGCACTTCGCGCTGTCTTTCTTTAATCATTTCCAGTTCTTCTGGATACTGGTGGGCATTCATGGCTAGACGAGTCATTGAGAAGCCAGGAATTCTTTGGGGGAAAGCGCCGAAAGTCAAATACTCTTCCTGAAATTCTTCGTCACAATCTCGTGACATTCGGGTGTAAAATTCAACGGCCTTATTTTCATCAAGGCTTTGATTGATGTTCTGTGTGACATCGCTTTTTTCTAGGCTGGGTTCACTCTCTGGATGTTCGTTGTGATGGCGAATAATCGAGCAGGTTCTTTGGGCAAAGGGATATGTCGGTAAGCCAGTGATTCTGCCTAGAGTCTGGCCACCATGCCATTGATCCCACGGTATGGTATTACCTTGCACCCATAATAAAGCCAGTTCACTGGCATGATTGGCATCACCTGCTTGGACTAATGCTGCCACCGCTGCTGGGTTCTTGATTTTCTCCTGTGTGACATCACCGTAAAAACCTAGTTCACTCAGTTCACGGGTTTTCAACCAGCGTGTTAGATGCTGCTCAATTTCTATTGTTTGTTTAATTACAAAGGCTAGGCGACAGGCCAGGCTTTCCCGTCCTACTTGCAGGGTGTATGCTATGGACGGTAAATCGAGGCTGTGATTATTTTTCAGGTAAATCAGCCAGTCTTGAACATATTGTTCTAGGCACTCTTGATTTTTGGCTGATAAAACAAAAAGTACGGGTTCTTGCTGATTATTAACAGGCTTGGGATTACCCAGGTATTCTTCGACAATGATGTGAGCATTTACCCCACCAGCGCCAATGTTCATCACTCCGGCTCTTCGCGGTACTTCTATGCCATCTACGCGAACGGGTTGCCATTCGCTGAGGTCTGGCTGTAACTCAAAGGGTAGGCGTTCAAAGTCAATGCTGGAACTGAGTTCTCGCGATCGCAAAGTTGGAACTAGGGTTTGATGCTGCAATGATAAAATTACTTTGGTAAGTTGGGACATTCCCGATGCTGATTCGCTGTGACCGATATTGGGTTTGACTGAGCCAATGCGATAGGTCCCTTCTACATTGGTGCGATCGCTGAACACCTCTGTTAATGCGGTTGCTTCTATGGCATCACCCAGATCAGAACCTTGTGCTGCGGCTTCAATATAGCTGATGCTACGCGGATCAATATTACTATGTTGCAAAGCCTGACGAATAACATCTGCTTTTGGTCCAGGGTTAGGGGTTTTATAGCCATTTGTTTTCCCATCGTGATTGACTGCGGTTCCACGAATTAGGGCATAAATGCGATCGCGATCTTGAAGCGCCCGTTCATAAGATTTAAGGATGACGACTCCCACCCCTTCTCCGGGAACAAAGCCATCGCCATCGGTTTCAAAGGCGGCACAGGTTGAACCGCTGGCCACAAATTGCCCTAAAGAAAGTTCAAAATAGGACGATGGGTGTAAATATAAGTTTACGCCCCCAACCACGGCCATATCTCCTTTGCCAGAGCGAATATATTCACACGCCTCATGGATGGCGACTAATGAAGAGGAACACATGGTATCAACGGAAAAACTCGGTCCTTGGAGATTGAGGAAATAAGAAACCCGGTTTACCAAAGAGGCCAATGATGTGGCTGGACAATCTATTTGACGAGGGGCATTTTGATCACTCTGTTGGGGTTGTGTGCGGTATAAATTAAAGCCTTGTTTTGTGATTCCTGCGAAAACGCCGGTTCTGGGGCGTAAATCAGCTGGCAGGTTGGAGGGTGAATATCCCGCGTCTTCCAAGGCTTTCCAACTTTCTTGCAGAAATAGGCGTTCTTGGGGATCGATATTTGCCGCCTCACGCGGTGTCATATTAAAAAACATGGGGTCAAAGCGATCGCAGTCTTCTAAAAAACCACCCCATTTACTATAACTCTTGCCTAATTTAACAGCTTCACTTCGATTGGCATGATAATGAAGTTGCCAATCCCAACGCTGACTGGGAATTTCACTGATACATTGTGTGCCGTTTTTCAGATTCTGCCAAAAATCTGCTATGGTTTTGGCTTGTGGATAACGGCCACTCAATCCAATAATGGCTATAGGTTGTTGTGTGTCAACATTCGATATCTGCGCGGAGTTTTCGTTGGACAGATGGCTTTTTATAGTTGCAGTTTTTACAGATTCGACTTTTACATCAGGTGCAGCCGGGGAGGTATCCAGATCAGTCCATTTTAGACAAGCATTACTATAATTGACGGCTAAGTGCTGCGCTAAATCTGCTAAGGTTGGGAATTCATAAAACAAGGTTTTAGATACAGAACCTAACCCCTCTGTCAACCGTTGATTCAACTGGGCGATCATGATCGAGTCGATACCATAACTTTCCAGCGGTTCTTCCTCATCAACTCTATGCAAAGGTAACTTAGTCGTTTCGGCAAATAAAGCTTTTAATTTGTCGAGGGTTTTTTGTGGCAGTTGATCTGCACCCAACACAGACTTAACATCGCCTCTTGTCGAGGGAACTGTTTTTTCCGGCCAGTTCAAAAATGATGGTTTTAGTTTGGCCAAATCGCCCCATAAAACCATTACCCGCTCCTGATTGCTGGCAAAGGCTTGATACAAGGCACTAATGCCGAATTTGGTGGGCATGGCAATTAGGCCAATACTTTGCGCCATCATTTTCTCGGTCGCTTCATCAACCCGCATACCGCCCTCCTGCCATAGAGGCCAGTTGATCGAAAGAGATCGTCCTTGACGCTGATGGGAATGTAAAAGGTGATTCCGATATTGTGCATAGGCATCCATAAAGGCGTTAGCACAGGCATAATCTGCTTGTCCAACATTACCAATACCACCTGCTAGTGACGAACAGAAAAAGAAAAAGTCTAACGGCTGGTCTTTGGTGGCCTGATCAAGATTCACTAAGCCTATGACTTTGGGTGCAAGCACTTTGTCTAACTCTTGCGGTGTCTTTTTAATGATGAAGTTGTCATGAATCACACCAGCAGCGTGAATAATACCATCGAGATGACCGAAATCTTGGTTAATATCCCCGATTAATTTCGCCACCTCCTGGGGATCACAAACGTTCACCTGTCGATATTCCAGATGTGTGCGATTTTGTAAACAGAACTGCTGTAGGTTTTGCAATATCTGTTGTTTCGTTTCATCCAAGCTTGAACGTCCAGCCAGAATAATTGTGCCATCACAAATTTGTTGGGCAATTTCCTGACTGAAAATTAGTCCTACGCCACCTAGCCCTCCGGTGATTAGGTACTTACCTTTTTCCTTCCAGGGTATACTCACTTGCTCATGAGAAATCGGTATTTCTTGCCATCTGGCAATCCGGCGTTTTTCGTTGTGATAGTTAATATTTTGGTCTAAGGGCGTTTGAGCATTCGCTTTTAGTTTATCAACAATAATTTTCGCATTGTCATTAGCGCCTACGTTGATAATCTGGCCAACTAGGTGGGGATTTTCCAGGTGCGCCGTCATTAGCAACCCACCAAGACCTGCAAAAATCTGCTGTTCTGGTAAATCACGAATTACTAACTGAAGTAAGATTTTTGTCTCTTGTTTGTCTTTGAGAAGCTGTTGAATTTCTGTAAATAGCTGGGACGCATAGGAATGGAAACGTTCAGCGATGTTTTTTGATGATGATTGCAGCACGAGACAATCGACTGTATCCATTCTGCTAGTAATACTTGCCTGGTTGATGCCGTCAGGTTCACAGAGAATTACCAAATGTCTGCTGTACTGCGTGATTGAGTTGGAATTTTCAATGCTTTGCTCAATCCAAGAGGGTTGTAGCAAAAGCGTTCCGCAGTTTACATGGCTTGTTTCTGAAGTAGTGGTTTTCTGGGTAATGCTTTGCTCTTCCGGCTTCCAATAATGTTCCTGGGCAAAAGGATAGGTCGGGGTATGTATTTTATTTGGTATGCGATCGCGATCGCGATAAAATACAGACCAGTCAATGTTCTGTCCCTCTATCCAAGCAGCAGCGACTTTTTCCAGTTGTCCTTGTTCTATCCATTGGCTGATAATTTGCTGAGACTGATGATCAGAATTCTGTCCATGTCTGACTCGCCCATACCAACTCAAATCTTTAAGAGTTTTGTCTTTGGCAAAAGCGTTTAATTGTGCAATTAAATCTGGGATATTTCTAGCTAGGAAAATGCAGCGTTCTCGCATTGCTTCCCGTCCCAGCTGGAGGGTAAAGGCTAAATCAGTCAGGCTAATTTCTTCATTTGTCATGTTACTTAAAAGTCTATTCTCCAAAAACACCGCTAATTTTTCCGCATAGGCTTGAAGGCATTCGGGTGTTTTGGCAGACAGTGGAATCAGCACTGAATCAGCTGCCATTTTTACCCGCTCTCCCGACTGATGCTCCCGAATTACAAGGTGAACGTTAGTACCACTATGGCCAAAAGAATTCAGTGCAGCAGTTAACAGACCTTCTTTGTTCGTCCATTCAGCATTTTGAGTATTAATATAAAACGCCGAATTTGCCAATTCAATCGCCGGATTGATTTCTTGAAAATGTAGCAGTTTCGGCAGTTGACGATGGCGGATGGACAATAAAACTTTAATTAAACCAATCACACCGGAGGCAGCGCCAGTATGTCCAATATGGGATTTTGCACTGCCCAGCGCACAGAATTGCGTTTTATTTGTAAACTGTTTAAAAGCTCGTTTGATCGCATTAGCTTCGACTGTATCTCCCAATCTTGTACCGGTTCCGTGGGCTTCAAAATAACTGATGGTTTCTGGGTTTATTTGATACTGTCGGTAAACGGACGTGATCAGTTCTTCCTGAGATAGACCACTGGGAGCCGTAATCCCATTACTAGCACCGTCCTGATTGGCACCAGAGGCTTGAATGACACCGTAAATAGGATCTTTGTCTCGGATGGCATCGCTAAGTCGTTTTAAGACAACGATACCGACACCTTCGGATAACACTGTACCATCACAAAATCTGTCAAAAGTACGACAGCGGCCTGTGGTACTCAACATATCAATCTGTGACAATGTAATCAGTGCTTTTGCTTGCATAGCCGCAAAAACACCTCCTGCTAGTGCCATGCAGGACTCGCCACTGCGTAAACTTTCGCAAGCTAAATGAATGGCTAAAGCAGAAGAGGAACAGCCAGTATTGACCACCACAGCGGGTCCTTTAAGGTTGAGGTAGTAGGATAAGCGGGAGGCAACAATGGCATCAGAAGCACCAGTAAAGGTTTCATGGGTATAGTTGGTAGGTTCAGCACCAATAAATACGCTGACACGAGAGTTTTCCAGGTCTTGAGGATTGCAGCCTGTATCTTCTATTGCTTTCCAACTTTCACTCAGAACTAGGCGCTGATGAGGGTTCATGGACTCAGCTTCTCTGGGAGTGATGTTGAAAAATAGCGGGTCAAAACAATCTCGCTGTTCTAAAATACCGCCCCATTTACAATCAGTTTTTCCTGGTTGTTTGTGTGGACTAAACAAATCCGGGTGGAGATAATTCGCGGGTAGTTCAGCAACGCCATCATGTCCCTGAATCAGGTTTTGCCAAAATGCATCAATATCTTGGGCTTGGGGAAATTGTCCTGACATACCAATAACGGCAATTTCTTTGCCTATTTCGGCTTTATGCTCGTTAGATGTCATTTTTAACGGTGGATTTTCTGGATGTTCTTCTGTATATATACTTAGATTGCTTGTATCTTTATCATGATTTGATTGCCCGTTATTTTTTGCTAGTTGGTTTTGAATTTCTGCTGTATAGGTATCTACCAAATAATGGCTCAGACGTTTAATGTTTGTATAATCAAACAAAATTGCCGTATTCATGCTAATTCCCAAAGCTTTGGCAATTTGTTCAATAAAACCCACACCCAGGATGGAGTCAATCCCATAGTCAGAAAATGATAACTGCGGGTCAATATTAGTTTCTGCCATATCTAAAGTTGCAGCCAGATATTTGAGAATTATCTGAGCCACTTGTTCCCTAAGTATTGCGGGAGAAACTGAAATTTCTGGTTTTGGTTCGGGATGTGTACCGATGTTATTGGTATTGATCTTATTATCCAGCGATCGCCCACTATTTTTTGTTAGTTGGTTTTGAATTTCTGCTGTATAAGTATCTACCAAATAATGGCTCAGACGCTTAATGTTTGTATAGTCAAACAAAATCGCCGTATTCATGCTAATTCCCAAGGCTTTGGCAATTTGTTCAATAAAACCCACACCCAGGATGGAGTCAATCCCATAGTCAGAAAATGATAACTGCGGGTCAATATTAGTTTCTGCCATATCCAAAGTTGCAGCTAGATATTTAAGAATTATCTGAGCCACTTGTTCCCTAAGTATTTCGGGAGGCATTTCCTGGACTGGCTTTCTCGGTGCTAAAGGCTGCTGTTGAGTTAAAGTCACTGCTTGCACTACATTTATGGCAGAGTTAGCGGATGATTCCACCTGGTCTGGTAAGTTCTTTCTTTCTAGTCTGACAAGACCATCACTTTCTGCAACTATGACTTGCTGCCCCAATTCATACGCAGCTTGCGCTGGTAACAATATTGAGTGAAATCCTTCTGCTTTTAAAATCTTCAGCCAAGATTCCAGTTCGATGAGTGGGGAACCGGGAATGCGTAACTCTTCATCTTGGTAAAGCCACCAACCGTCTAATAAACCAAAAGTTAAAGTCCCAATTAGGGATTTTTCCACGACTTCATTGATTAATAACAGTCCATTGCGTTTCAGGGCTGTTTTAGCATGGCGGAGTGTTTCCCTGATATTTTTTGTCGCGTGTAATACGTTGGTAGCAATGACAATATCATAAGTACCAGGTTCTATTCCTTGAGGCGCTAGAGGTTGTTCAACATTTAGCTGCTGATAATTTAGATAGGAATAATGTACACCATAAGTTTTTTTGGCGTGCATTAAAAAGGCTTTGGAAAGGTCAGTATAACAATATTCGTCTATGGCATCTTGAACCTGACGCAATTGTGGCAAGACTAAAGCGGTAGTTCCCCCCGTACCTGCACCTATTTCCAATATGCGAATTCTGGTTTGTGGAACCGCCTGAATTCGCTGACGAATATAAGCCTCGGCGCTTTTAGCGACAAAGGTATTAAAATAATCAGATAGCGAATTCCTTTGGTACATATTTTCTACTTTTTCCATTGAAGATTTAGGAAAAAGAATATCTGTAGCCTGGATGCTACCACGCAGAATTTGAGGCAGGTTTCTTAAGCAACTATCCAATAATTCCAGCGCAGTTTTCTTTTCAGGTTGGTCAAGGAATAAGTTTTGGTAGTTTTCCCAACCTTGCCAGAGTTTCTCCGCCTCGTCTATGTTGATATGAGTGGCAACTTTAACCCACTCATCTTGACATTGTACATAGCCATACTCTTCCAGCAGCCCTAAGCAGCATTCCTGCCACCAGCGCCCATATTTTTCTATCACCCCGGCTTGTGTTTGCCAATGCTTACTTTCTTTCTGCTCACCAGAGGTTAAAAATATCCCCAGTTGTCGCATTTGTGAAAACAATAGACGTAGCAGCCAGTCGTTGAGTTCATTTCGGAAATCTCTATCCAAAAGACTTGCTATTTCTGGCTGCTCACCTGCATCTTTATCTGCCTGATTCTCGTTGAAAAGATAGTGAATAAAAGAATCTGCTGCGGGTTTGTTCAGGGTAATTATTTGCTGGGGATTGCAGCCCATTAAACCTTCTACCGCTTTGGATGCGCCTAAATAAAGCGTTTGTTTCACAACTCCTGCCCTGAGTAGGGTAACAAATTCATCAAAAAACTGACAACCTTGATGATCAGAGATTAAATCATAATGACCTGCCAAACGCTTTTCTGTCTCAGTTCCTGCCAGTGATGCTTGCCAATAGCCCCAATTAATCATACCTACAGGGAAGGCTGCACTGTTGTCGATAGAATGTGCAAAGGTATCCGCACTGGTGATTCCTGCTGCATAGCCCGCACTATCACGAGAGGACAAAAAGGAAAATGCTTGCACCGATGAGAAATAACAGATAAAATCTAAGGCTTCATTTTTGAATGCCGTATAAAAATGTGGTGCGCCTTTTTTCTTGGTATCTAAGACTTGATTAAAATCTACCTCGGTGGTTTGGGCTATGGAGTTATCAAACTTAAATACGAGTGCGGAGAAAATAGCACCATTGATAACAGGATAATGTTGTTTGATTTTTTCAACGGACTGAACCATTGATGACTCATCGGTGACATCAGCCTGAATATAAATTGGGACATTGCTTGCGTCTATTGTCTGGAATGCTTGTAGTTTTTCCTGCACAGATGCAGATGTCAACGGACTACGCCCCAGCCAAACTACTTTGGCCTGATATTTTTGGATGAGATAGCGGCTCAGAATTGTACCAACTGTTCCTGCTCCTCCCATCAAAACATAGACACCACCTGTTTTTAAACCCGCCGCTTGTGGATACGCTGCTAATAAGGACTGCCAATCAAGTTTGGAAAAACGCTGCTTGTAGCGCCATCCTGCTTGTAACTTGGTAATCTCACCTCTATTAGATGGAGCTTCGCTGAATATCATGGCTGGGAGGAGGCGCTGTTTTTCAACGTTGGCCATATCTTCCCGCGATAGGTCAATGTTTCTGACTCGGAAGCGGTGGTCTCCCTGGGCTACCGAATACCCAAGTCCACTAATACCACCATTGTGTGGACTGGTGACGCTGTTATCTACGCGATAGTTATCCAGGGTCAGGAGGGTGCAATCAATAAAGGCATTGTTCTGTAGACGTTGTTTAATTGTTTTAACAAGACGCAATAATTGAATCTCGGTTTGTTGCTTACTGCTCTGGGGACTATCAGCACAAATAAAGTAAAAACTATCAATGGTTTGTGTGTATGCTTGTAGGCAGATCCCAAAGCCGTTGGGGGCATTGACATCGCAGTACCATTTGTTTTCTGATACCTGTTTGGTTTCCAGACCTAATTGAATTTCAATCACCAGGGATGTACATTGCACCTGTAAGAAGTTGGCCAGGGTTTTTTCAAATTGCGATGTAGATTCAAAGTAAACTAGCAAAACCACCTGATTTGCTTTGATTTCAGGTTTTAATTGTGCCTGTTGCTCCCATTGGAGAAGATAGCTAAATTCTTTAAATGTTTTTTGTGCATCGACTGTTGATTTCTGTGGTTCGACAACAGGAATTTTGGTAGTAACAGGCTCATCATGGGACTCTGGGGAGAAATCCAGCCAAAAATGCTGTCTGGAAAACGGATAACCAGGAAGATTAATCCGACGTGGAGGTGTATCTCCATACAGAGTAGACCAAGGAATATCATAGCCCTGACAATAAAAATCAGCTAACCCAAAGAGGTTTTCCCGATACAAGTTGTCATTATCAGCACAGAGGCGAATTTTTTGCAGTAATTCGTTAATATAATTGCGAATCACCTTTTGACCACTAAATTCAGTAGGAACTTTACCCTGAAAAATATGGGGTTTTTGCTCTGAATTCCCTGATTGTGACCAAGTGTAAATAGCATCAGCTATATCTTCAACCACAATGGCCAGACGGTATTGAAAGTGGTGGCGACCGGCAAACAAGGTATAACTAATATCAGCCAGTGTGACATTATCGACTAGTCCCTTTTGCAAGAACTGAATCATGGCTTTGACTTTTAGTTGCAGCGCCTCTGCGGTTTTTGCTGACAATACCAGTAAGGCATAAGGTGAGGCTGGCTGTTCTTTTCTATTGCATTGATAGTCCTGAACGAGCAGATGGGCATTTGTGCCACTCATACCAAAAGCACTGACTGCGCCAATGCGTTTTTTACCTGGTTGATAAGGCCAGGGCTGATTGGCTGTATTCACATAGAGAGGACTTTTATCCCACAAAACAAAGTCGTTTTTCTCAGCAAAGTGCAAACTTTGAGGAAGTGTTTGATAACGAAGTGCCTGTACTAAACTGACAAGACTCACAAGACCCGAAGCTGAAAAAGTATGTCCAAAATTGGTTTTGCTGGAAGTGATAGCGCAGGGGCGGTCACTGCCCTTAAAGACTTCGTTCAGTGCGTTTAGCTCAACCGGGTCGCCTAATTTAGTACCAGTACCGTGTGTGACAATATAATCAATATCCTGCGGACTAACCTTGGCTCGTTGATAAACATCTTTGACTAACTCGGTCTGAGAAACGCCGCTAGGTGCGGTGATGCCATTGGTTTTACCATCATAGTTAATGCCGCTGGCCAATATCAGCGCCTGAATAGGATCGCCATCAGCTAAAGCTTGTCTAAGTCGTTTCAGTACCACTACTACTACTGCTTCACCAGGCACTAAACCATTAGCCCGTTCATCAAAGGCATAACAATGTCCATCGTTGGATAACATACCTGCTTGTGCCATACTGATATAGCCGTAGGGTGTGAGCATCAGATTCACACCTGCCACGATTGCTGTATCGCATTCGCGCTGTCGTAAACTCAGACAAGCCTGATGAGCCGCCACCAGTGAGGAGGAACAGGCGGTATTAATTGTCATTGTTGGACCTTTCAGGTTTAAGAAATAGGCCAAACGGGCAGCGAGAATACCTGAGTGATTAGAGGTGACGTTGCCCTCTTTAACTCGTAGATGATAATCTCCTTCTTCAGCGCCAACAAAAGTACCGATTTTTTGATTATTAAGATGATGCGCCCCGTATCCAGCATTTTCTAGAGCATTCCAGGATTCTTGTAACAAGTGTCGTTGACGGGGGTCTATGTTTGGCGCTTCTCGTGGGGAAATCTGGAAAAATAAGGGGTCGAATTCGGCAACGCCAGGAATAGAGGCGCACCATTTGCTGTTGGTTTTGTTGGTGTCCTGATTTGGGTTGCCATAATATTTGCGCCAGTCAAAATAATTGGGCGGAATTTCGGCTACCGCACATTTACCCTCTGCCAAGATATTCCACATTTGTTCAATATCGTAGGCGTTGGCAAATCTGCCACTCATGCCAATAATGGCAATCGGCTCGTTGTCTATCGGTTCATCTGTTTTTTCTGCTCGCACTTCTTCAGGTAAGCTAGGGATAAAAGCGTTTGCTTCCGCAGGAAGTTGGGCTGAATGCTCTTGTGTCTTTGTCTGTTCTTGATAAAAGGCTGGGATAAAGTCGCTATGTTCGCTTAAAAAATACTCTGTGAGATGTTCCAGAGTCGAATACCCAAAAAACAAGGCGGGTGTGATTTCAAGTTGATAATATTCGCTCAGGCGAGTGGCAAAGTTTAATAAGCTAATTGAATCAAACCCAAAATCGGCTAAGTTGGTTTCTCGCTCCAGCTGTTCCCAAGGCACTTTCAGTTGTTGGACGATAATATTTCTTAAATCCCATAATACTGACTCTTCCAAACTCAAGCCTCTTAGCTCTGGCCGTTTCAATACTTTATTTACGGGTATTGGATTCACAGGTGATGGATTTAATGGGGCTTGAGTCAGCCCTAAAAAGCTATGAATTCGGCTGGGCTGTCCAACCAATACCAAATGCTGTGTTTTATTTTGGCTCAGGATTTTATCCAAAACCGCTAAACCTTCCCCGGTTTCCAAAACTCGCTGGCCGCTGGAACGCAAATACATCTGGGTATTTTCGTCTGTACTAAAGCCCATGCCGCCTTCCTGCCAAAGTGGCCAATTAATTACCAAGGACTTACCTTGACGCATACCCTGTTGTTGTAGTTGATTACGATAGGTGGCATAGGCCATTTGAAACCGATTCCCAATGGCGTAGTTGCAAGCACCAAAGTCTCCTAATATAGCCGCAGCAGAGGAAAAATAGCAGACAAAATCCAGTGGTTCATCACGACACAAATCGTCAAGCATCAATGTCCCGGCAATTTTAGGACTAAGCACTTGTTGAAAGTCGTCCATATTTGTATCTAGGATAGTTGCACTGGCAGCAATCCCAGCGATATGAAAAATACCGTGGATGTCTCCAAAACGGTTTTTAGCACTGGCAATGCCATTTCTCATGGCTATGGAATCGCAGACATCGGCTTGAATATAGTTAATCTTGGCTCCCAGTTTTTCCAGTTGCTTTATTTTGTTTTGTATCTTTTCATCTAGAGAGGAGCGACCTGTGAGAATTAAATTAACGGCTGTACCTGCTATGGAAGTTGTAGGTTGGTGAAAATAGGCTGCCAAGTGTTGTGCAACTAAAAAACCCAAGCCCCCACAGCCACCGGTAATTAGGTAAGTTCCTCCAGGTTTTATTGCCGATGCTATATCATTATCCGGTTTTGTCAGCACGGTTTTTTGAATCTGACAAATGTAGCGTCGCTGTTTTTGGATTAGCACTGTCTGCGCTTTCGGCGTTTTGAGTGCAGAATGAATGTTTTGACTCCATTCTGTCATGGAGATAGTTTGGCCTTGTCCTGGGTTTTCTTGATAGAGTCCAGCTACTTGGATTCCTGGCATAATCAGCTTTAAAGAACGTTCAAAGCCAATCCAGGATTCAAGATAACAACGCTCTAAGGCAGTGGTAAAGGCAGCCACAAGTAATAACCGGGAAGGTTTTAATGTACTTTTGCCAAGAGCTTGTAAAATATGAGCGATCGCAGATGAATTGTACAAGCAATGCAAATCCTCAGTAGGCCACAGATAAACTAGTGCATCCACTTTGCCTTGATTCTGGCTAATATCTGCAAAAACTTGACGATAGCTCTGTGTATCTTCTGAGTTAATTGTATAACTAGAAGCTGAATGTTTTGTATAAGCATCACCTTGGGCAATGAAAATAACATTGATGTTCGGGTCAATGGCTTGTATTGCCTGAAGCATTATCTGCTGATTTTCTGACTGGGAAAGAAAATAAATAACGTTTTTGTAGCTGACAGAACCAGAAGTGTCGCTAAAAGGCTGTTCGCACCAGATTTCCTCAAAAGTCATTAGCTCAGTGTTTTGTACAATTTGAGTCGTGGGCATCTCTGCTTTTAGCTGATTTTTGGTTAAATTTTCTACCTTTGTTGCTTCCACAGCATCCAACCAATAACTTTCGCGTGCAAAAGGATAACTAGGCAGGGAGATGCGGCGGGGGCGGTTTTCAATATAGAGTAAATTCCAATCTAAGCCTGTTCCAGCCACCCATAATGCGGCTAACTTGCGGTAATCCTGTTGTTTTAAAATCGTGTCAATAAATGCCTGTCCAGCATCACCTTCCAAAAGCAAATCGGTTTTATCGCCTGTCGGTTTAACTTTACCCCGGTATAAATTCTCGGTATTGGCTTTGCCGTCAACAAAATCGCTTAAATGTTGTATTATGTCCTGCACACTTTTGGCAACAAATGCCAGACGTTCTGACATTGCCTGTCGGCCAATCTGAAGCGTATAAGCCACATCTACCAGTTGTAAATGGCTCTCTTTTCTATTTAAATGATCCTTCAGATTGCTGGCTAAATTTTTGAGACACGCCTCATTTCTGGCCGACAATACAATCAGCACAGGATTATGATGTCCGGCAGTATTTGTTCTAGTTTCAACAAACTCTTCCACTACTATATGTGCATTAGTGCCGCTATATCCAAAGGAACTTACAGCCGCACGTCTGATACCCTGCTGATTACCCGGCCAGTTTTTTGTCTGGGTATTGACATAAAAAGGAGTTTGTTCAAATTGAATGTTTTCGTTGGGTTGGTTATAGTGTAGGGACGGTACAAGTTTTTGATGTTTCAAACACAGCAATGTTTTAATTAGACCGCATACTCCAGCAGCAGTAGTGGTATGTCCAATGTTGGTTTTTACCGAGCCGATGGCACAATACTGGGTTTTGCTGGTGAATTTTGTATAGGCATCAGCAAGAGCGTTTACTTCTATAGGATCACCTAATTGAGTTCCTGTACCATGAGTTTCGATATAACTAATCGTATTGGGATCTATTTGGAATTTGCGGTACACTGACTCAACTAAGGCGGTCTGAGATGGACCATTTGGTGCCATAATCCCATTGGTTTTACCATCTTGGTTAATCGCTGAACCAATAATTACACCATGGATGGAATCCCCGTCGGCTAATGCGGCAGACAGCGATTTGAGAACGACAACGCCAACCGCTTCGCCAAGAACAAAGCCGTTGGCCTCCTGATCAAATGCTTTGCAAAGACCATCAGGAGATAACATTCCGGCACCTTTGAGACCGATGTGCAAGGCAGAACCAATGAGCGCGGAAGCACCGCCAGCTAGAGCCATGTCACTTTGCCCAGAACGGATTTGTTCACAGGCCAGATGAATAGCAACCAGAGACGAGGAGCAAGCGGTGTTAATGGGAATGCTGGGACCTTTTAAGTCGAGAAAATATGAGATTCGGGCGGGTAATATGGCCTCGCTATTGGTCATTGCATAGGGTACATAACCTGCCCGTTCGCCCTCTTTGACACCATATCCTGTTGCAGAGCAGCCCACAAAAACAGCGCAGGAACTGCCTTCTAGGCTGCGTGGATTATATCCGGCATCTTCCAAGGCAGACCAAGCTTGCTGTAAGAATAGCCTCTGTTGTGGGTCCATCCACTGCGCTTCTTGGGGAGAAATAGCGAAAAATAGCGGATCAAATTCGGCAATGTTATCCATGTATCCGGCTGGCCGCTGGGAGATATCTGACTCCCGTTGCTGACGCTCACGGGGAAGCTGGGTAACAGAATTTTTACCTGCAACTAGGTTTTCCCAGAATGTATGCACATTATCAGCACCTGGTACACAGGCAGACATTCCTATCACTGCAATCGGTTCTTGGCTTGTTTGCGGCTGGTTTTGTGGCTTAACCGCAGTTTGTATGTTTTGAGGGGTGGCTGCTGGTGTGGGCTTTTCTACTTTTTCTGCTAAGGACTGTGTTAGGCGATCGCTAAAAGTTGTGACGATATGCGTCGCCATGCTTTCAATGGTAGTATAATTGAACAAATCAGGGCGTTTAAGACGAATCCCTAAGCGTTTGTTTAATTGGTTAATAATCGAAACAGATAGAATCGAGTCCACGCCGTACTCAGAAAACGGTACATCTAGTTCCACACGAGTAGATACTATGTCCAATGTTTCTGACAGGGTTTCCACAATCTCCGATGTGACTTTTTTAACTAACTGTGCTGGACTGTAGGCGTTTTTAACTTGGGTAACAATGCTCTCTGGTTCTGAAATTTGCGGCTCTGTCTGCTTTTCCTGGGTTTTATCGTCCAGCGTATTTTTACGCAAGCTCCAGCCATCACTTTGACCAACAATAATATTTTGTCCCAACATTTCACCTTCGCTTTGCTCACCCAGGGAGACGACGTTGGTAAAACCTTCTTCTTCGAGCAAAGTATGCCACAGAGACTCGCTTAATAAGGGACCGCCAGGCATCCGCACTTCGGCATCTTGATAGCGCCACCAGCCTTCTAATAACCCAAAAGTCAATGTAGCAAAGCTTGTAGGCATTGTGACTTCGTTTAAAATTAACAGTCCGTGCCGTTTTAGCAGGAATTTAACGTGTTGTATTGTCTGGCGAATTGATTGGGTTGCATGAAGTACATTCGCTGCTAAGACGATATCACAGGCACTAGGCAAAACATCACTTAGCAGTTGAGGCTCTTGTTCAATGTCTAAACGTTGAAATCTCACAAAGGGGTAATCATTACCATAGCGACTGCGGCCGTAGTGGACAAAATGCTCGGAGATATCGGTGTAATAATATTCTATATATTGTCCATAGGGTGCCAGACCTTGGAAAATATCACTACTCATGCCACCAATTCCAGCCCCGACTTCTAAAAGGACAATTTTTTCTGGCATGACCGCACCTGAAAGTTTTTGGCACTCAGCGACCCGTGCTTTTACGTAAGCTACTACAGCATCTCTAGCTTTAGTATTCAGCGCCTCGGCGGTATTGCCTTGATAAACACCTTCGACCAATTCCATTGATGCTTCTGGAAACATAATATCCGTTGCTGCCACAGATCCGTGGATAATATCTGGGTAAGCTTGCAGACAGGTTCGCAATAATTTTTCGTGGGATGTCAGTTCGGGATATGGTTTTAACCAGTTGTGATTTTCGTTGTTGTCTGTTGGTAAAGTGTTTTTAACTGCAATGTGCAAACCATTGATGGCAATAAAGCCAGCTTTCTCTAGCAAGTTCAGCCATTCTCGATACAGCTGATGATAACTTTCTGGAATAGCTAATTTACTAGCCAGTGCTTGTTGCTGATATTGCTCACCGGGCTGACAAAACACACCCATTGTCTGGAATGCACGCAGAAGTAGGTAACAACCAAGACGATCTAATTGTTGCATAGCCTGTTGATAATGCTGTCTGTCTTGCAGGGAGATTGATGGAAATTGGGTGGCAGCAATTACGGTATCCATCATCGCAGGGGAAGCACTTTTTTGGCTTGCAGACATGATGATTGTGTCATCCAAGCCCAAACGGCTCAAGGTACTTGGTTGGGCTTTGAAATAAGCGACCTGTGTAGCGTCAGATGCCAGACATCGCTCAACGACCTGCATTCCTTCTTGGGGATTAATTGATAGTACACCCTGTTTGGCCATTCTTTGACGGTAGTCAGCGGTGGCGACAATGCCCACCTCGCCCCAATAACCCCAGTTGATAATTTTGACCGGGTAGTTTTGGTGCTGATTTTGGTACTGCGCCCAGGCATCTTCAAAGGTACAGGCAGCGGCGTAATTACTTTGCCCGGCATGACTCATAAAGGACTGCCCAGCAGAGAAAAATAATAGGAAGTCTAAAGGCTCATCAGCTAGGACTTGCTGGAGTACCACATTGCCCTGTATTTTGGGAGCAAGCACTTTGTGTAGGGTTTTTTCATCCATATCTGCGATCGCTCGATCTTCCAAAACTAAGGCAGAATGGATTACACCGTCAATATGGCCAAAATTTGCTTTACTTTGTTCTAGCACTCGCTGCATAGATTCAATATCGCAAATATCTGCTTGCTGGTACAATATTTCAGCACTTTGTATTTTTAATAGTTTTAGTGCCTCCTCTGATAAAGCCTCGACGCTGCGCCGTCCCACCCATATTAATTTTGCTTGTACAGTTTCTAGCAAGTATTGGCTGAGGACAAAACCCAAACCGCCAGCGCCACCGATAATCAGGTATACGCCGTTGGTCTTGAATGAACTGCCCTGAATGCTGCTTAGATGAGCCTGGGTGAGAACATTGTCATAAAAACGCCCTTCCCGCCAGCAGAGGACGCGGCCATTCTGTGGTGGCTTCAGGGCTGTCAGTGCCTGGGCAAAGTTTTGGCTTTGCTCGGATGTCCACAATGTCTGCCGATTAATATCTACGCAGCTTACCTGCCAGAGGTCATATTCTTTGGTTAACGACTGCACAAAACCAACCACATCTGCGCCATAGGGGGCAATTTGCTCACAAGGTTTGCACACCTGTGTTTGCTGAGTCACGATTTTTAGAGTCAGTTCACTAGCATAGCAATGATAGTCTAATAGTGTTTGAATTAAGTGGAAAAGTGCCATTAAACCCAGCGATTGGTTATGTTCAAGGCGTTTGAGGTTTAACTCTAAGCCTACAGCTTGATCGGGTTCGGGCATGATAAAATAGACTGTTAAAGCTTGACCTTGCTCAAGTAAAGCCGCCAATCCCAGATGGGGAGATGCTAGGGCGAGTTTAAAGGCATTGCGATCACACACATTTAATTCAGACTCAGGAGTGTTGCCAACCTCAAAACTAACAACCTGGCTTGCAGCTTGCTCATGGCACTTTTGTATCTCATCTTTCACACCAGACATTGTTGGTGGATAAAAAATTACAACTGTGCTAGATGCTACTCCTGGCTTAGTGTTATCACTGGAACTGGAGAGGGATATCTTTTGATCTAGGCGTTTCCATTGTGGCAAATAGAACTGTCCACCTAGCGTCCTTTGCTCTTGTTCAGGCGGCTGATGGTTCTCGCTGGCTGTTTCGGGTTTGGTAACAACAGGCTCGGTGGAGTTAATTATTGGTTTGTGAATCCAGTAAGCATCTTTAGCAAGGGGATAGGTAGGCAGGGATACACGATGATAGAATTGTCCTGTGTAAATTCGCTGCCAGTCTAAATCAAAACCTTTGAGATACAGCCCGGAAAGTGTCATGAGGTGATCTTTATAAGCAGTTTGATCAATTCCACTTTCGAGATTTCCTGTATGATTAAGGTCTGCCACTGTCAAATCAAAAACTTTCTTGCAAAAAGCCTGTTCTTGCAGACTCATTTTTTCCGCATTGCTCACAAGACCATCTAATGGTTGCGTCAGGGCAGCGTGCAAAGCCGCTAGTGAATCAACCACAAAAGCACAGCGTTTTTTGAAATGGGCGCGGCCTGTATTTAAGGTATAAGCTATTGCTCCTAAAGTTACCTGCTTGTCGTTACGTGTCAGATACTCACTCAAATCACTGATTTTATGTTTTAGTGCTTCCTCAGTTTTAGCCGATAAACAGATTAAATAAAATGGTTTATTGCTGTCGCTCATCATCTGCATCGGTGAAGACTGAATCACGACGTGGGCATTAGTTCCACTGTGTCCGAAAGAGTTTATAGCCGCCATTAACGGCTCACCAGGTTCTGCTTCCCAGTCCTGTAATTGCTCAACAATATATAAACCTGTGTCGTTAAAATCAATCAAAGGGTTAAGTTGATGAAAATGCACCAGTCCTGGCAACTGGCGGTGTTGCATACATAACAGAATCTTCACTACACCTATTGCACCCGCCGCCGCCGCTGCGTGTCCTATATTCGATTTAACCGCACCGACTCCACAATGAAAACCTGACTCTGGGTTGATTGCAGAAAATACTTTCTTCAACGCATTCGCTTCCACCGGGTCGCCCAATTTAGTGCCAGTGCCGTGGGCTTCGATATAGCTAATTTTACTGGCATCAATGTTATATTTTTGATAAATTTGCTTGATTAATTTTTCTTGTGCTAACCCGTTAGGTGCAGTAATGCCATTACTTCTGCCGTCTTGATTAATACCACTGCCTTTGATGACACCATAAATTAAATCACCATCATCCAGGGCAGCCTGTAATTTTTTTAATACTAGCACGCTGACACCTTCACCCAGAACCGTACCATTGGCAGTTGCATCAAAGGCGCGACATTTTCCAGAGGATGATAACATCTCAATGGATGACAGACAAACCAATAACTCGCTATTGAGATTAGTGAAAACCCCTCCAGCCAGGGCGATATCGTTCTCACCATGACGCAGACTTTCACAGGCTAGATGAATAGCCACTAAAGACGAGGAACAGCCGGAATTAATGACCACAGCCGGTCCTTGCAAATTGAGAAAATAGGAGATTCTGGAAGCAATCAGGGCTTCGGATGCACCGGTGAAACCCTGTTGGCTATAACCGTTGGGTTCGCAACCAACATAGATACCGCATTGCAATTGTGAAAGCTTTTCGTTGACAATCCCAGCATCTTCCAACGCTCGATAGGCTTCCTGCATAAATACCCGCTGAGAAGGATTCATCTCCGCAGCTTCTTTAGGAGAGATTTCAAAAAACAACGGGTCAAAAAAGGACTGTTCCTCTAAAATGCCGCCCCATTTGCAATAACATTTTCCTGCTTCTGGCTGGGGACTATACATTTGAGAATCAAGACGGCTTTCGGGCAGAATACCCACACTATCTATACCTGCTTGCAAATTTTGCCAAAATTGCTGGGTGTTGTTTGCACCGGGAAACTGACCCGATATGCCAATAATTGCTATGTCACGAAGATTCTGATTGTCTTTTCTGTCAGATAATGCTGGTAAGGAGTGATCAGAATTATTGTTTTTTACTTTTTCTGTTACTTTTATTTCAGTGTTATTTTTGTGAATCTGAGCCGGTTGTTTTTCTGGAATTTCTTGTAATAGGGAGAGTTCATTGCTATATCGATCAACAATAAATTCAGTCAGACGTTCTACGGTGGTATAATTAAATAATTCTGAGGGGTTTAAATTAATTCCCAGAGTCTCATTAATTTTATCGACAAAAGCCAGCATCAGAATTGAATCCACACCATAATCTGAAAACGTGGTATGGGTGTTAAGCCGACTTTGTTCAATCTTGATGCACAGGCTCAATTGCGTCATCAGACTGGCTTCGACTGAGGCGGCGATTTCTAATGATGAGAGCGTTGCTTTTACCTCTTCCCTGACAGGATTGATGGGGGTGGCTACCTTGTGTGTCATCAGGGGCGCGTCTTTGATGTTACCGTCGCTTTTGGCGATGATAATTTGCTGCCCCAGCATCTGGGCTTTTTCATCCAATAGCATCACTTGGTGAAAATGCTCTTTTTCCAGCATTAACTGCCAATTTTTGGCTGATAGAGCAGGTGAACCTGGTAGACGAATGTTTTCGTCATCATACAACCACCAGCCATCTAACAAACCGAAGGTCATGGTCAGGAAAGATGAAACTTCCGTTAACTCATTTAATACCAGGAGTCCATTGCACTTGAGTAATGTTTTCGCATTTTGTAGGGTGATGCTAATGTTGCGTGTGGCGTGCAAGACATTAGCAGCCACTACAATATCAATACTAGCTGGCTCAAATCCTTGTTTAGCTACAGCTTGTTCGATATTTAACAGTTGCGTCTCTATAAATGAATATTCCTTACAGAAGGTTTCTTCAGCATGAATCAAGAAGCTTTTTGATATATCTGTATAAATATAGTGTAACTTATCTGCATAAATATTAAGTGCTTTAAACAAAAATGTACTAGTGCCACCAGTACCTGCACCTATTTCCAGAATGTGTATTTTTTGCCCATGAGTGAGGCTGGGTAGCGCCTGTTCTACGGTAGCTTTCACAAAGTCAGCTACCCGGAGATTAAAATATTCAGCGGAGGGATGTTCCTTATAAATTGCTTCCACCCTGGCCATTGAAGAATGTGCAAATAGAACTTCGGTAGCTTGTTTACGACCAGTCAAAATCTTCGGTAGTTCCTTGAGGCAAGGTATCAGGACATCCAATTGCGGCTTTAACCGGGGATAGGATGCACACAATCTGTCTGCTTCCCCATCTATATCGATGGAGTCAATTTGTTGCTCAAGGAGATCATATTCTTCTTTTAACAGAATTGCTCGTCCGTGATCTTCTATTTTTTCGGCTCGAATGAGAATTTGAATAATCTCACCCCATAAACGACGATACTTATCCAGAACACCGGACTGCTTTCTCAGTGCTTCGATATCAGACAAATTCCTCATAGACTCCAAAACACCAAGGGTTTTGAGGGCTTGAAAAATCCCATGAATGATTAATACGTCTGTCAATTTACGAGGGTGAGTTGATGATGCTTTCACTAGATAACTCTCTTTTCTCTGAGGTTTGGCAAAAAATAAATTGAGGATAAATTGAGGGAACAGGGATTAAAACTTGTCAGCCTCTGCCAATAAGCGGTTCAGCATGGAGGAACGATCTGGCAATGAAGCAATTAGAGGATTTTCGATGGACGCAACCCCTAAATTTTTGAGGATTTCATCGGCTGCCTTTGTCACCACTACTTGTGCCGATTTGTGCGCCAATATTCGCTCCAAAGATTCCATTCCTTCCTCAGCATTGAGGCTGTAAATCCCTTTCTTTTTAAGATAGGCTTCGTACTGTTCATGTGTTCCCTCGAAATCGTGTTGTTGTTTATGTGACCAATAACCCCAGTTAATGGTTTTGACAGGATAGTTCACCTGCCTGTTCATTTCATGGACAAGGGCATCTTGAAATATACATCCTCCTATGTAACTACTCATATTCGCTGACATAAATTTTAAACGTTGAGCAAAACTTTGCATGGAGGAGAAGAAAACTAGAAAATCCAGTGGTTCGTTTTTCAACACAGAGTAAAGAGCTAACGCAGATTTGACTTTGCCGTCAAATGAACCTGCCCGAAATTGTTCTTCACTAAGACTGCGGATGGGGATACCTTGAGCAACCATGACTAGATTAAAGACACCATGAATGGTTTTGTGTTCTTGTTTAATCTGATCAAAAACGGCTTTGGTTTCTGGCTCAGACCAATTTTTCAAAGTAATATATTGGGGGCGAGGACCAAATGTACCGATCGCTGCTATTTTTTTGTCTATGGACTCATCCTGCTCTCGTCTTCCTAGCCAGATAACTTCTGCTTGATAGGTTTCTACCAGGTATCTAGTTAGGATACCACCTACGTGACCTGCGCCGCCAGCCAGTACATAGATGCCTTTGTTGCGGAAGGGACTTTTTGACCGGTGGGGTAAATCTAAGGATTCCAGTTTTCTCACGTAAGCATTCCCATTTCGTTCCACAATTACATTTAAACTTTGATCATCACCGTTGCCATTTACCAACAATGGGGGAAAAAGAAAATCCTCGCTACTCCTAGAAGACGGTGATATATTGATATTGTGGCGATCGCAGAGATTAACCTGCCAATGGATATGTTCTTGAGCTAAAGAAGTTGCCAAGCCTACAATTACGGATGTATAGGGGTCAATTTGCTCTTCTGGGTGTAAGGCATAGGCACGATTTGTTAATAATGTCCATTGTAAGGCTTTCTCCGCATATCCCAACTGTGCTAATTTTCTCACCAAAGTCAGTAACCCCATGACATACCAAGGCTCAGGAACAGTTTTCCCAAAACTATGTGGGGATATTGAGGTAGCGAGGAAACAAATATGCAACAGCGGTGAGGTAAGTTGCTTTAATTGATTTTCCAGGTGGTCGAACTGATAATTATCCGTTTCTGGAAGACAAATACAGAGAACCTGCTGTGACCGAGCTTGATAGATTTTTAACAGCTTTTCCGCTTCTGACCTGTTTTCTTGATCATAGACTAGCAGCGTAGTACCCTGGGTGTGTTGTTCCTGAGCAGGGATATTGCTATCAGCTAAACGTTGCCAGACCGGAACGTAAATCAACTTTTCCAGGTTAACTGTTTTCAAGGTTTTGAGCTTAATCCCACTATAACGAGCCGCCACTTGCCCCCAGCGATCTAATATTTGTACATCGAGTTCCTGCTGCGCTCCTTGCACAACATAAGCATAAGCTGGTTGTTCTACGTCATGCCATCGTTCCACTTTTTGGATGAAAAAGGGAATGCCAACTTCTTGTTGAGAGGCATCAAACCAACGACAAGCGAGTAAGGCGGCCACAAAGGTTGCCGGATGGAAAAGATATTCAGTACCCTGTTGCGGTATATCAATGGCGATTAATGCCTTTTTTCCATCAGCCCAGACTGCGGTTGCCCCTTGATAAAGGCTTCCCAACACAACTTGGTTGGTAGCAAATGAGCGGTATGGTGCTTCGGGAAATACTTGTTTGGGGATGCTGTTTTTTAAGTGCTTGATATCTACAGCAGGAAGTGCTGCCTGAGATTGCACCCAATAACCATTACCACGACAATACACTGTGTTTTCATCTGCTTCATCACCAATAAAGCGGTATTTAAATGTATCTTGTTTTACTTCCACCACAATTTGAACGGAGTATTGATCAAGGACATAAAGTGGAGTGAGCCAGAATAAATCTTGTAAAACCGCAGATTGATGAGGCATGATCTGGTTTAAACAGTCCAGCAACATTTCTAGGAAACCCACGGACGGAAAAACAGGTTTTCCATTGATAGTATGTTGCGCCAACAGCGGTTCTGTGGATTTTAACTCTTTTTGGAAAATATAGTCTGTTTGGGGTCTAGCTATTTTTACGGACGCGGCTGAATCAAACCAGTAACGGTCTAGGGAAAAAGGATAGGTGGGCAGGGGAACTCGCTGGGGTTTAACCGTTCTCGGTAATTGACTCCAGTCCAGAGTCATACCTGATACCCACCAGGCAGCAAGTTTTTCCAGTTCCCGGTTGTTGAGGGCGGCTAACAGATCGACAGAAGAAACTGTAGAGGGGTTTACTTCTCCTCCCTTAACCTCACCCAAATAAAAATTTTCATCATTCGTTTTGTCTGCGATCAAATCCAACAATTTTTGCAGCAAGGCATCTTTGGCATTAACGATAAAAGCTACCCGTGTTTCCATCGCTTCGCGCCCCACCTGGAGAGTATAGGCTATATCTGATAGAGTATAAGATGGACTATCCAGCATAAAACGATACAGATTTTCAGCAACTTGCTTGAGGCGATCGCTATTTTTGGCCGAGAGGAGAATTAAAACGGTTTCTTCTTCCTTGCTGGCATTTTCTTGTTGATATTCTTCCACTACTATATGTGCATTAGTGCCGCTAAAGCCAAAACTGCTAATAGCGGCTCGCCTTAACTCTCCTGGCTCAACTGGCCAATTTTTGAGTTCCCTATTCACATAAAAGGGGCTATTCTCAAAATCAATATGTTCGTTGCTCTTTTCAAAATTCAACGATGGCACTAATTGGCGGTGTTGCAAACATAATAAAACTTTGATAAAACCGACAATCCCCGCTGCTGTAGCGGCATGACCGATGTTACTTTTAACTGAGCCTATAGCGCAATAACGTTTTTTATCGGTATAGCTTTGAAAGGCTTTAGTAAGGGCATCAATTTCGATGGGATCACCTAATTTTGTCCCCGTACCATGTGCTTCAACATAAGTGATTGTAGCTGGATTGATGTTGGCTTTTTGGTATACACTCTGTTCCAACTCACTTTGGGAAGCAGCACTGGGGGCGGTGATACCATAGGTGCGTCCGTCTTGATTGCAACCAGAACCCAGAATTACCCCATAGATATGGTCGCCATCTTGACGAGCCGCTTCTAGGGGTTTGAGGACTACAGCCCCTACTCCTTCCCCAGGCACAAACCCATCTGCGTTCTGATCAAATGTTTTACACTTGCCATCGGGTGCAAGCATCTTGGCATTACTGGCTACAACATGGAAATTAGGGGTTGTACCAATATAGACACCACCAGCGATGACCATATCGCTTTCACCCTGGAGAATACTTTGACAACCCAGATGGATGGACACCAGGGATGATGAGCAAGCTGTGTCAACTGTAATACTAGGACCTTTGAGGTTTAAGAAATAGGAAATCCGTCCAGCGATGAGTGAACCGGCGTTACCCCAAAAGGATTGGGGTTCAGATGGTACTCCGGCTTCGCGCATCTTCACGCGATAATCTCCAGGGTCTGCACCAACAAAAACACCACATTTAGTGTTGGAGATGGAGGCATTATTGGCGTAACCGGCATCTTCTAGGGCTTTCCAAGCTTCTTGTAAAAAAAGTCTCTGTTGTGGATCAGTGAGTTCTGCTTCTCTACCGGAAAGTTTAAAAAAGAGTGCGTCAAATTTATCAATATCGGTTAAAAATCCTCCCCATTTGCAATGGGTTTTATCGAGATGTTGGGGATTAGGATCGTAGTAGGCGTTGATGTCCCATCGCTCGGCGGGGACTTCGGTAATGCTATCTTTACCATGGGCTAGGTTATGCCAAAATTCCTCAGTGTTAACAGATCCAGGAAATTTACCGGACATACCAATTACTGCGATCGCTCCAACTGACTGCTTTTTTTGAGTATGATCCTGATTAACACCGGAAATTGTCTGCTTTTTCTCAGTATGATTCTCAAAACCTGGCTGTTTTTCTTCATTATCAAAGGTAACAACAACTTTGCCAATGTTTTCCCGTTGTTGTAAACATTGATAGGCTTCGCGAATCTGAGCAAAGGAGAAACTATGACTCAATGTTGGTCTGATCTTTCCTTCTGCAAGCACTTGCTCCATCAGTGCCAAATGTTCCCTCAACAGTTTTGGCTGCTTGGTATATAATCTGCTCATATCAATGGATTGAAAAATCTGATTATCAACCAAGTTGGATAAGTCAAGTTGTCGGGAATTCCTCAGACCAGTCATCGCAATTTCGAGATAACGTCCACCGGGAGCAAGAAGATTTAAACCCTTTTGGATTGCATCATCTGACAAGGTATTAAAAATCACGTCAACACCTTGTCCATTGGTCATCTCTAAAATTCTGGCGGCGAAATCCTCTGTCCGATAATTAATCAGGTTATTAACGCCTTTCTTGTTTAAATATGCCAATTTTGCGGCTGAACCAGCTGTAGCATAAATCTCTGCACCTTTCAATGCCGCTAATTGAACCGCAATTAATCCCAGTCCCCCCGCTGCGGTTTGGATGAGAACCTTATCACCTGGTTTGACGTTGGCCAAGTTAAAGGCGTGGTTCATGGTTAAAAAGACCACGGGGAAAGAACAAGCCTCTGCGTGGGTTACATTGGCAGGTTTCTTAACTACATTCTCCTCCCTGACTAAAACCAGTTTGGAGTGTCCTCCCATAGCTGGACCCATGACGGCAATTACTTCGTCTCCAGGTTGAAACCGCTGTACCTTCGACCCAGTACGCAACACCACCCCAGAGACTTCCGATCCCGGCGTAAATGGATAAGGCGGCATATTGGGATATAATCCACGCAGAGATAGAAGATCGGCAAAGTTGAGAGAGCAAGCCCTGACCCCAATTTCCACTTCTCCCTCACCAGGAGCAATGGGTTGGATGGCACGAATTTCTAAATCTTCAGGAAAACCGGGTTTAGTAACAAAAACCGCCTGATAGGGAGAGGGTAATTGCTCTTGTTCTTGCTCTTGTACGTCCCTTATACCATTTCTTTGTGAGGCTGCGCCGAATTTTGTAAACTTGTCTTTTTGTTCTCTGTGCCTCTGTGGTTCGTTCTTTTCTGAATTTGGCGCATCTTTATACAGAATTGGTATTATCTCTGCGGGTGTGTTATTGACTGAGAAGGAATCAACAGTCTCCCAAGGCTCATGGAAAACAGATGTTGAAGTTTCCACTGTTTCTGATGTTTCCGATGCTAACAGCGTCTGAATTTGCTCGCTATATTCATCAAAAATGGCATTGGCAAAACCTTCTATATTGGCGTGGTCAAAGAGTACAGTAGTTCTTAGCTGAAGTTTGAGAGTTTTATTAATTCGGTTGATGAGGTCTACCCCGGTAATTGAATCTACGCCGTATTCAGAGAGTGGTTTTTTGATGTTGATATCTTCCTGACTGACATCTAATGCTAGAACCAGGTTCTCAGCAATGCTCTCCTGAATATAGGTTTTCACATCTGGTTTTTTTCTGACTATTTCAGGTTTAGTCTGCCGCATTGATGGGGGTTGTGACTTGACTGAATTAGGTTTTGTGACAGTTTTTGTGACGGTTGGAGTCTCTACGGTTTTTCTATGGCGCTTGATTATACCGTTACTTTCAGCAATAATCACATCTTGCCCAAAATCCAAACGCGTCTGAGAAGATTCGTTTAAGCTGAAACTAGAGCCAAACCCCTCTTCGTGTAAAACATTTCTCCACATAGCTAAACTTAAGTTGGGTCCACCTGGCAACCTTTCCTTTTCATCATCGTATAGCCACCAGCCTTTCAGTAAACCGAATGTATAGGTTAAAAAGTCTAGATTCTTCACCCCCTCATTAATAATCAGCCAGCCATTAGTCTTAAGCAGGGCTTTGGCATGACGAAGGGTATTATTGATTGCGCGTGTTGCGTGAAATACATTGGTGGCAATAACGATGTCAAAATCAAATAGTTCATAACCTTGAGCTTCCACATCCCTTTCCACATCTAGGATTTTGAAATCCACAAAAGGATGATCTGCCCCGAAAGTTTTCCTGCCATAGTTGATGAGTCCAGGGGAAATATCGGTATAAACATAAGCAAGATGTTCACCGTATGCTCCCACGGCATCAAAAATCATCGTACTTGTAGAACCTGTTCCTGCCCCCACTTCCAGAATCTTGATTTTTCCGTTTTTGCCTAACTTTGAAATCTGGTGACGAACGTAGGATAAGACGTTACGTGCCACAGCTTGGTTGTAATGGTCTACTTGGGAGTTACCTTTGTAAATACCTTCAACCCGTGCCATGGAGGAATTGGGAAACATAATGTCTGTGCCGGCGATTTCTCCACGCATTACATCCAAACATTCACGCATACAAAACCATACCAGATTAATATGAGTTTGCATTGTCGGGTAAAAGGAAAGTAATCGATTTTTTTCCTCTTCCACATTTTTAATTGTTTCCTGCACCGCAGCACTTTCTACTGCGATGGTAGAGACAATTTGTTCTCCTTGAATCCGAATCCAGCCGGCACGGGCGAGAATGTTTAATAATTCATCGAATAAACGCGAATAGTCAGGCGTGATGGATAACCTTGTTCTCAGCTGTTGTTTGTCGTATCGTTCATGAGCGTTATGGAACATCCCTGCTTGATGAAAACAGAGTAGGGTGAGATGTAATCCCCATCGCTCAATTTCCACAAAACAGTTTTTGGTATTTGCTGATTCGTTAAATCCCCCCAATGTTTGGTCTATGACGGTTTGTAGGGTAGAAGGATTTTCTTGGGGAGAGATGACTAAATCGTAGCTGAAGTCAACGTTAATCCCTGCCAGAAATTTCTCATTTGCGTTGATAGACATGACCTGGGGCAATGGATGGGATAGCAGCCGGGAAATCGACTCCATACCCTGTGGAGGTTGAATTGAGTAGAGTCCGGCAGCAGCCAGCTTTCTGTTAAATTCCTGGGAGGCGACAATGCCGACAGTTCCCCAATAACCCCAGTTGATGACCTTGACAGGATAATCTACTTTCTGGGCGAGGCTGTGAGCATAGGCATCTTTAAAGGTACAACCTGCTGCGTAATTCGCCTGACCTGCGTTGCCCGACAAGGAGATTGCTGATGAGAAAAACAACATAAAATCAAGAGATTCATCTGCAAAGATTTTATGTAAGATCACGCTACCCCGGACTTTGATATCCACAGCCATCCGTAAAGTGGACTCATCCATGTTTTCCAGGGTCTTATCCTTGAGGATAATAGCCGAATGAAAAACTCCATGAATTTTTCCATATCGGTGGCGAGCTTGTGCCAGGGCTTGTTTCATGCTATCCAAATCGGTGGCATCGGCTGTTAAGTACAGGACTTCGCCACCTTTGGATTCTATGGTGCGGATTGTTTCTTGCTTTTGTGCATCTAATTCACTCCTGCCCACAAGAATGATTTTGGCTTGGACGGTTTCTGAGAGATAACGACAAAGTTCTAAGCCAATACCACCAGCCCCGCCGAGAATGAAATAGACTCCTTGGGTGCGAAAAGGTATTTTGGCAGTGGCTGGTAGGTTAATAGAAAGCAATTTGCGTATATAACGTCTTCCTCTCCTAATGGCTACGGCTTCACCTTGAGGATGAGGTGGTTCGGTGAGGATAGGAGCTACCCACGCCTGTCTGTTTGCTGCTGTTGCCTCACCTGTAAAATCGTCAAGGTCGATGTCTAAGCAACTTACTTCTAGTTGGGGGTATTCTCTAGCTAGGGAAAAGGTAAAACCTTGTAAGCTGGCATTACGAGGGTCGATTATTTCTGTCGGTTTTATTTCATATACTCGGTTGGTGAGTATTTTCCAGCGCAGACGACCAGTAAAGTTGGATAAAGTAATGCTTTTGAAGAGTCGAAAGAGTGACATTATGCCCTGTTGCTGGCTTTGTTCCAGAATTTCCAGGTTTTCATCATCTGCCCATTTGGTTTGATTGCCACTTAAAAAGTAAATGGTGAGTGGAGAAGAACCGACCTTTTCCTTTAAAGCTAGGATGCAGTTATGCCAAGCTAGGGAATCATCGGCTTTCACCTGCCAAAGATTTTCCCCTTGTTTTGCAGATGTTGATCCCAATTGCCATCTTAAACATTCATGACTGCTGTGGGCATGGGCGAGAGTATCTGCCAAAGGTAAACAAGACAAGGGATACACCAATAAAAAGATTTCTGCGGTTGTGGTGGGCAGAGGTGGGTAATTTTTGGCTTCTAGCATCCAACTAGGGGCATAGAAAAATTCAGCTAAGGGATCTTTAAGTGTTCTCAGGACTACATCACTCAGCTGCAAACAAATCTGACCCTGTTCATCTGCAACCACGACGTTATACCGCGATTTGCCCATAATTTTGACGTGTGCATAACCACGGGTTGGTAAAGGACGAATCTGTTCCACTTTTTCTACCGCATAAGGTAGCATTGGTTGTCCACTGTTTTTTTGCCGAGGGTCAAATAGTCCGGCGATCGCCTGGAGAGCGCTATCCACTAAAGTAGGATGTAGTTGATATTGTTGAAAGTCCCGGTCACAACAATTGGGTAACTGAAATAAACCCAGGGCTTCTTCATCGTTTCCCCAGATTTGTTCTAGTCCCTGAAAATGAACTCCATAATCAACACCTTTTTCCCGGCAAGTGTTGTAATGGTTAAGTTTGTCTATCTTCCGGGAGCAACGTGTTTTAATCTCTTCTATGGATAATGGTGGTTCTTGGGCAGCCTCTTTTTCCTTAGCTAAAATAAACTCACCCTGGGCGTAAATTGTATCTTGGCAACGAATTTGAAAACCGAAGTCTTGATCTTTTTGGGTAATGACGATCTTGATTTTTTTGCCTTCTTCAGTGACTATTATGGGTTGTAGCCAGAGAACTCTAGCGAGATTGTATTGTTCATTATCTCGCACTGAAGCAAAAGCTGCGATCGCAATTTCCAAGACTCCTACACCTGGGAGAACGGGCTGATTTTTAACTTGATGATCGCTGACAATCCAATCTGTATAGGATAAAGTTTTGTCAAACACGACTCCAGTGCCTACACTCTCTTGAACATCAAATCCATCCAATAAAGGGTGGGAGTAAATAACCTGGGATTTTGTCTCTTCAGACATCTCCACATTAGGTATCCAATAGCGTTTCTGAGCAAAGGGATAAGTCGGTAGGGAAGACCGTTTTGGTTTGGGTTCGCTGTACAGTAACTGCCAATCAATGTTTACACCTTTAGTCCACAGCGCCGCTAATTTACCTAACTCTTGATTAGCCAACAATTGCCGGACAAAAATTTCTCCGCTTTCTCCTTGCAGGAGTGTCTCCATTTCTGTATCTGTGGTTTGCACCGTACCCCGGTAACAATGTTCGTTCTCTGCTACACCTTGGCAATAATGCCATAATTTTTGACAAAGTTCTTCCCGACTGGAGGCAATCACGGCTAAACGTTCCTCCATGGCCTCACGCCCTACTTGTAAAGTATAGGCAATACTTGGCATCGACGGATGAACATCCACAGATGAAGCGGGAACAGAAATAAACTCAAATAGCTTCCTCGCATATTCCTGGAGAAGATTTTCATTTTTCGCAGACAAGAGGAATAATAACGGCTGCCCTGCTATATCTGCATTGGATTTGTCGTTATTTCTACCTTCTACATATTCTTCCAAAATTAGGTGTGCGTTTGCCCCACCTGCTCCAAAGGAACTGATACCTGCTCTGAGAGGATAAATCCTTTCTACATCCCCTTCCTGAATCACTGGCCTTGCCCATGTTTCCAGTTTTCTCTGTAGACTAAAGGGAGATTGTTCAAACCGGATGTTGGGATTTACGGTTTCCGAGTGAATTGAAGGTGGCAGTTGTTGATGTTTTAGTTGTAAAACCACCTTGGTTACAGCTGCTATACCAGCAGCGGCTTCCAAATGGCCGATATTAGCCTTTGCAGAACCGATCCGGCAAAATTGCTTTTCATCTGTTGTTTGCTGGTAAGCTTGCATTAAACCGGAAATTTCAATGGGGTCTCCTAATTCCGTACCGGTGCCGTGTGCCTCTAGATAACTAATGGTTCTAGCCTTGACATTGGCTCGTTCCAGAACCTCTTGAATCAGTAGACCTTGGGCTTTGGGATTAGGTACAGTATAACCGTTGGTTTTGCCGCCGTGATTCAGAGAACTCCCTTTAATGATTGCATAGATATGGTCTTCATCCTTGATTGCTTGATCTAGTGGTTTCAGTAAAATTGCCCCTATACCTTCCCCTGGCACGTAACCATCGCCACCCTCGCCGAAACTGCGACAACGCCCGTCACTGGAAGCAAATCCATTTTGACCCAATTGCAGATATTTATTCGGGTGCAGAGCTAGATTAACCCCGCCCGCTAAAGCTAAATTGCAGTCCCCATGTCTGATTGATTCACAGGCTAAATGGATAGCAGTCAGAGAGGAAGAACACATGGTATCTACAGCCAAGCTCGGACCGTTAAAGTTAAAGAAGTAGGATACCCGGTTAGCGATGGAGGAAAGAGAGTATCCCAGGAACATCGGCCTACCCTTGGCTGTTTCTTCAACTCCCAGTAACTGATATTCCAGGTAAAGCGCCCCAACAAAAACGCCGACTTTTTCTGTATGCAGTTTATCTCTGGTATAGCCGCTATCTTCAATGGTTTCCCAGGCTGTCTGTAAAAACAGGCGTTCCTGTGGGTCCATAATTTGGGCTTCTTTGGGAGCTATGTTAAAAAATAAGGGGTCAAACTGATCAACGTTATTGATGAAACCTCCCCATTTGCAATAGCTTTTTCCTCTTTTATTCTTCTGGGGATCATAATATTGACGATAATCCCAACGTTCTTGGGGAATTTCGGTGACACAGTTTTTTCCTGTCTTCAGGTTTTCCCAAAAGGTTTCCAGATTGTCTGCTTGTGGATAACGACCGCTAATGCCGATGATGGCTATTTCCTGGCATTGTGGTTTGCCAAGCTGTTGATTAACATTAACCGCAGATATGGGTTTTGAATCGACATCAAGCTTTTTTGTGCTAGGACTGGAACTGACATCTGATTTTTTAGCTGGTATTTTTGCCCACTTTTTTAGCAATGCGGTTTGATGATGTTTAATAAAATATTCAGCCAGTTCGGATAAGTTTTGGCACTCAAAAAATAAGGTGCTTGGCAATTCGCCAAAATGGGATTCTAATTCCCGATTTAAGCTGAGGATCATCACCGAGTCAATGCCATACTTTTCAAAAGGTGCTGAGGCTTGAATTTTGGCGGCAGGTATTTTCAGGGCTGTTGACAGAATATTTTGCAGATATGTCTCGATTTCTGTCCGCGAATGCTCTAAACCTTTGTCAGTAATATGCTCAGAGGGCGGGTTGTTTTTCTCCCCAGTGTCTTCGGGTGCGGCTGGAATCCAGTACCGTTCTCTAGCAAAAGGATAGGTCGGTAGAGAGATGATTTTGGGAGTGGCATCTGGATATAGTATCGACCAATCTATCTCTACTCCTTTGACCCATAGTTTAGCCAATTCGTCAAGTGAAATTTCTTCTCGTGACCAGGACAGTCTGCCGACTCCTGCCTGTATACTGCCATGATAAACTTGAGAGCGGCTGCGTCCGGCGATATAGTCCATCAACTTTTCTCTTAATTCTTCACTATCGAAGACAATTAAGGACAGACGTTCCTCCATAGCCAGTCTTCCAACCTGGAGGGTGTAAGCTAAACGCGATAGGTCGATATTGTGGGAATTTTCGAGATAACGACAAAAATTGGCCGCCATTTCTTGGAGTCGGTCTTTGTTTTTGGCGGATAAGACGATGAGTACGGGTTCTCCCTTGCGAGGGGAAAAAGAACTGGGATTTAACTCCTCTTGATATTCTTCCACAACGATATGACAATTTGAGCCACTCAGCCCAAAGGAATTGATCGCGGCTCTTCTGGGATCAGGGGAATTCGGCTGCCAGTCACTTAACTTTTTGTTGATATAGAAGGGGCTTTCGTCAAAATCATGATGGGTATTCTCCTGTTCCACATAAAGGGTAGGCGGAATCATTTTGTGACGTAACGACAGCAGCACTTTGATCAAGCTCACGACCCCAGCGGCCGCAGTGGTATGTCCGATATTACTTTTGACTGAAGCAATGGCACAATACTGCTTCTTTGTAGTATGGGTACGGAATGCCTGTGTTAGCGCCTCTACTTCGATAGGATCACCTAATTTAGTACCTGTTCCATGGGCTTCAACGTAGGAAATACTTTCAGGGTGAATATTAAACTGTTGATATACTGCTAATTGCAATTCTGACTGAGACTTGCCACTGGGAGCGGTAATGCCGTTGGTCTTGCCATCCTGATTAGTACCAGTTCCTTTAATAACCCCATAGATAATGTCTCCATCGGCTATAGCCCGGTCTAAACGTTTTAGAGCTACGACACCGACGGCTTCACCCACAACAAGTCCATCAGCAGAGTTATCAAAAGCTCTGCACTTACCTGTAGGCGAAACCATCCCGGCTTTACTCATTTCTACATAAAGTTGTTCTGATAGGTAAAGTGTGACACCACCGGCTAACATGATATCTGTTTCTCCTTCCCGGAGACTTTTACAAGCTAAATGAATAGCCATCAAAGAGGAAGAACAGGCAGTGTCTATGGTCATCACCGGTCCTTTCAGGTTTAAAAAGTAGGCCACACGAGAGGCCAGAATCGAGTTGGCGTTGCCTAGCATGACTTGGCCATGATTCTTGATGAGACCATGTTTATATAAAAGTGCTTTATAATCGTTATAAATAACCCCTGCGAATACACCACATTTGACACTATCCAGTCGCTGCCCAACATATCCAGCATCTTCCAGGGTATGCCAACAGCTTTCCAGAAACAGACGTTGTTGCGGGTCCATGACTTCCGCTTCTACGGGGGAAATATTAAAAAACAGGGGATCGAATTTATCCACATCCCGCAGAAATCCACCCCATTTACTATAGCTGCAATTGGGTTTCTGGGGATCGGCATCATAATATTTGTCCACGTCCCAGCGACTTGACGGCACTTCTGTGATCGAATCTATACCTTGTTGCAGATTCTCCCAAAACTCGGATAGATTATCTGCGCCTGGAAAACGCCCGGACATTCCAATCACGGCAATATCGGTTGTGCTTGTGGCTGGAGGAGTCTGTGTTACTACTGGGGTAGGGACTTTAATTGCTTCCTGTTTCAGTGTCTCGCTTTTCAGTGTTTGTCCATAGTTAGTAACCAAAAACTGGCTGAGATCCCTAATGCTGGAATAATCATAGATGACTTGGATTTTCAGTTTCAGGTCAAACTCACGGTTAATTGCA